>JAFGIY010000234.1 GCA_016929335.1 Acidobacteriota bacterium
AAGGATAGCTCTCAAATAAAGAGCCGTTTCCTTCCCCCTTCCTGTTCCTATGCCGTGGTCAATCCCATACAAGATGGCAACTACTGGTTGGTACTGCCTGATCCCGGAGAGTATGAAAGGGGATTGGGCACGGAAGACGAGGTAATGTTCTCTGTCCCTGGTTCCAAAATGGAGACCATGATTGCCGGGTTGAAGAAGGGTGAGAAAGGGTATTTTGCCTATCGTCATCATCATCCCTACATTCGACCAAACTTTCCAAGACCCGATTTCTACAGACAGTCGTTTAAATCCTGGGGTCTGGATGCTGATGATAAACTTGATTGGCCGGAATATAAGTAGCGTATAGCGTCCTTCAGTGCAGAAAACACAGGGGTCTTGAATCTGGAATTATATACGGTTATGTTGCCGATTTAATCGATGTTACAGTAATCCCCAATGACACAAGCGCAATTGACAGATGGTTTGGCGACTGTATATCCGGAGATGCGGAGTTGGCTCGCTATTGCAGCATTACAGGCGGGTCCGCCAGCGAATTGGAATATCAGCTTCTTTTAGCTCGGGAATTAACCGGGCTTATTTAAGATCTGATTGTAATTGTTTCGCAAATTCCAGGGCCTGAGCAGCGATCGAGCGCAGCTTGTCATCTATTTTGGGGTGAGTCTGGACACTTTCCAGGAGCACGATCGCGGCATCGATTCTCGCCACGTTGAAGTCGAAGATCGCCCTGCTATTTATTCGTTTGTCTATAGTCTCAAAGAATCCTTTGTCCGCAAGAATTTACTTTGTAAAGCAGTAAACATGCGTATATGTTAGATCGTAATGTGATTAATTATGCAACAAATGCAAACTGATCAGTTAATCAGAGGATAGAATAGCTATGAAAAACAGAATGTTGCTTATTTCCCTGTTGGCAGTCGCGGCTTTAGCCTGTGGAATCCCCTTTCAAGCTTTAGCACAAGGCGGCCCCGGTGGTGGCGGTAGCGCCAATGTCGAATTAACCGCCAAAAGAGAGAAAAGCAATGGACCGTCGACAGGAGTTGCCGGAAAGTGGCTTGCAAAAGAAGGCAACAACGACGTGAAGCTGGAAATTAAGGTCGACGGCTCGAAATTGTCGGGAACAATTGAAAATACTCAATTCCCCGGAACGATCGAGTTTAAGGACGGCAAGCTGGAAGGAAACACAATTTCCTTTAGCTATATGCGCCAGGTTGGCGGCCAGGATATGCAAATATCATGGACAGGAACGCTTTCAGGCGACGAACTCAAGCTAAAGCGCAGTGTCGGCGGTGGGATGCCTGGCGGCGGACGTTGATCCCTTCCGGAAGTAAACCGAATTACATATCCAAAGAAGCAAGAGACGGCTGTTGCCGGCCGCGGGAAAGCGAGAGTGAAAAGCAAAGCTTTCAGCCCGGCTTGTCCCCCGTCCCGTATGGGCGATGAATGCGCTGGATCCCCCTGGCGGCGCAGGATGAGGGAAACGCGGTTCTGGCGGCGGCGACAACTGCTGAGAAGCATGATTCGGATGCTTCACGGGAAGGCCGCAGCACGCGGGCTCGTCTGATCAAAAAGATTTTTGAAGCCGATCCTCTGCTTTGTCTGTGTCCCCAGTCGCGCCAGCAATGGCTGGCCCAAGAATTCCGATGTGAGCGCAAATTTTCGATCAAACGCCGGACGCCGGATCAACGAAGTTGTGTCTGCCTATCATTATGGAGATACGGCTGCCGCCAAACCTTTGATTCGTCGTATTTCTCAAGAATGGACAAGAGATGCCAACGATTGCTGGCACGGAAGATATGGCTTCGACAAATTAAGACGGCTATTTGCGCAAAACAAGTAAGTTTTATAAGCATTTATATCCTGAGCGGCAAGGGAAAGCCTGGGGGAATCAGCAAGGAAATAAGAAGAAGAGCGCCAAAAATCAGAGCAGAGAGGTGGCGGACGGGAACACACCTTCCTTATTCTCTCGTGGTCGCCGTCCGGCACATCCCTGCCTTGGTTTCTCGTGCTCGAAGCCGCAATGTCAAGTGTGTCCCGCAGTGAGCACTGCAAGGAGCAGGCCAAAGCCACGCCTTCCGGATGTGGTCGATTAAAGAAGACTTTTGAACTGATCTATTGTCATGCTTGTTTTTTCGGCAACAGGATTTGCCTGCAAGATAAACCTGCAATCGGATCGAAGACATTCAAGCAGACATATTGCATGTTATCAGCAGTCGAGGGAGGGAACGGAGAGATCTGCGTTCGAGGCCCAATGAAGGACCTGAAGCCAAAACGGCAGCCAATCCTTCCTATCCCTTCCCCATCGGGCAAGAAAGCGCTATCGGCGACAAGTGCGCTTTGTGGTTAAATATTTTCAGACGTTACAGCTTCCGGACACCCCTATCCCCGATATTCCATGTCGGCGGTAATGTATCGGACTCGCGTTTTTAGGGCGATTTCAAGCAGACAGGAAATGAGGGCCAGACCGGCCATCACTCCCGCCAGCAGAAGCGGGCGCGGGTACACCAAGGCGGCGAGCAAGGACATCAGCCCAATGGCGGCTATCGGTATGAGAATCATTGCCGCGAGCAAGTTCGCCGATCGTTGGGCCTTGCGCGGCGGCGCGGAGAAAGGCAGAACCGGATTGAACAGGACCGTAATCTGGATAAAAAGATGCGTCAAGAGGAGGAGCACCCCTGCATGCATGGCGACATGCCACGGATTGCGCCAGAAATAGAAAAAAATCGCGCACAGAAAGATCAGGTAAGGGATCACGAAAAAAACGAACACGAAGTTTTTGGACGACAGCGCCAGCCGACTGCGGTCCGCCGGTGTGGCGTAGTAAATCCAGGACGCCTGGTAAGCATCGCTGTTCTCCAGGCTTTTATTCAGCATTATCGGGAATATCAACACCGCCATATAGAGGAGCCAGGAATTGCCGGACCCTATGGAATGGGTGATGAACGGATTCGCCAGCGTGCCCTGGCTGAGCCCCATAAACAAATAGATCACGGTCAACGGAAGGATGCCCAAAACGGTAAGTCTGAATTTCTGGTCATATTTGAATTGATTGCGCACGAGCAGCGCAACCGCCCGGGATTCGCCCCTCCTGAAAAACCAGCTTCGGCGGGAGGCCGACCTTGAATCCTTTTTTGGCTCCTCGCTGACCGCCATTGCCGAAGACAGCCGATCCGCATAATCCAGAGCCAGTTTCCCCCTCGCCCTGACAATCAGGAATCCCAAAACCGCCAGAGAAAGAAGGGCGGGAGTCACTTCAGTCAGGCCCCAACGCCCTCTAGCCAAGTCCAGATAACTGGCGAACCAGGTGGAAGGGACAAGGAACAGCCATCCCTCTTTGGGAAGAGTCATGGTTCTCACGTCTTTTAAATCAAATATTCGCGGCAGGATCACGTAACCGCCGAAAATGAAAAAGGACATGGCCATTTGTACATAGCCGAGCGCGCGGCGCAGTTTCTTGGGATGGATTACGGTCAGAACGCCGGCGTAAACGAGCACGAGGACGAGCGTGGTGGTCAGGCCGGCGAACAGGACGGCCAGCAGCGCCGCCACGCCGAGCAGCGGATTAAAACCCAAGGTAAAGAAGTACACCAGGATCGGAACTATCCCAAGAGCCAGGGAAAGCAGCGTAGAGTAGAAGAGGACATTGGTCAGGCGCGTAATGAAATAGGTTCGGGAAGATACCGGCTGATGGCCGAGAATGGCGAAGTCACCCGGTGATATTACGACGGCGCCGAAGTCGATCATCACCAGCATGGCGGCCATAGCCATGGTATAGGTGATGAGAATCGCGCCCGTAAGAAACACATCCTTATTCATCCCCGCGAGCGCGCCGAGCATGGCGCCGAGGAGAACATAGATCCAGAGCCGCGCGGCCATCTGCCCGGCTATGCTCTTCATTTCGCCCGAGCCGGCGGCTTGGCCCATTCTGGCGTTGCGCGCGTCGAGTTTGATCGCGACGCGCGTCAAAGCCCGCCACTGCTCGTAGTCCACTCCAAGCGCCTGCACCAAGGCTTTCAGCATCAGACTCTCTCCAGCGCAGCCAAAAATTCTGTGGTGATTTCTCCGACGTCCCTCGATCCCGTCAACTGAGCGAAAGCCTGCTCCAGCGTCGTGCTTCTCGTATAGCTGCAGATCTCCTGCGCAGTTCCTTCCATGATCCTTTCGCCCTCGTTGATGATCAGGATGCGGCCGCAGATGCGCTCGACGACCTCCAGGATATGCGAGCAGAACAGAATCGTTTTGCCCTGGGCGGCCAGCTTCTTCAGAAGCTCCTTGAAGATCATGGCGGCGTTGGCGTCCAGCCCATTCAGGGGCTCGTCGAGAAACAACACATCGGGCTTAGGAAGCAGCGCGGCGGAAATAATGACCTTCTGCTTCATTCCCTTGGAGAACTCGGTCATTCTCTGGTGCTTGGAAGAGGAAATTCCGAACAGGTCCAGCAGTTCGTCCACGCGCGGCTCGACGACCTTGGGTTCGAGATGGTGGAGGCATGCAACCATTTCGAGGTATTCCGCCGGAGACAAGCTTTCATACAGCGCGCCGGTCTCAGGAACATAACCGATCCGCTTTTTCACTTCGAGCGGCTGTTTGTCGACATCGAATCCCGCCACTGCGGCGCTCCCCCCCGTGGGACGAAGCAGTCCGGCAAGTATTTTCACCGTCGTCGATTTGCCGGCGCCGTTCGGACCCAGGAACCCGAAGATTTCGCCGGGTTCAATCCGGATGCTCAGATTTTTCAATGCCGCATGGCCGTCATACGACTTGCTCAAATTTGTAGTCTCGATCATCGGCCCTTACCTCAATTAACGAATTTCGAATTTAAACATACACGACATAAGAGACGGGCTAGCCGTAAATACGGCAGCCCCGAACATCTCCACACATGACGAATAAAAACTGTTTATAATTTTAGGTTTACGGTTGTTTATATAAGCATTTCTATCCTGAGGGGCAAGGGAAAATCCGTGAAAATCAGCAAGGGGATGTGTATTTCAGTTCTTCGTTCGGACGGTCTTTCGAAATTTATTTGCCAATAGAGAGATCAAAAAGCGCATATTATGTTGTTAATTACCTGACCAATTATGACGGAGGCTTAAGTCATGCACAGATGCTTATTGCTTTCGCTTTTGTTCTCGATTCTGGTTGGGCAAGCGCTCTTGAGGGCCCAGCCGGCCGCTAAATCATACGCCTGCGAAGCCCCGGCCGATATTCAGGCCTCTATCGACCAGGCAAGCTTAACAAGGATAGACGCCCTCCTTGAACAAGATCCGAATAATTTTTGGCTCTTACGCGCCTATATCGATGCAACAATAGGGCGCCCTCGGGTCGGCACTATCCAGGCGCCTGACACCGCTATCCCAAAAGACCGCGTGGACGAGTCGGTCATTGACCGATACCGAAAGAAATACGCAGCCCGGCCTTCCGATCCGGAGGCTGCCTACCTTTATGCCTATGCCCTTGTTCATAGAGACACTGGCAAATCGATTGAAATCCTCGATACAGTGACGCAACAAACTCCATCCTTCCCAAGTGCATGGCTGACGCTTGCGGTCATTCATAACTTTCCGAACTATTTCGATCAGGCGAAGCAGCGCAAGTATGCAGAAAACTACATCGCGCAATGCCCCAACACAATTGAATCCAGGATTGCCGGCATTGCCATGAAGCTGGACAGGTCGGATGCGCTGACAAACTATGTCAAATCTTTGCGAGCGCGGATAGCCGGAAGGGCGGACGAAAAGACGCTTCCTCTGTACACGTCTCTATGGGAATTGGAATCGAGAGTCGCCGTTCCTTCGAAGCTGGACGAACTAAAAAGGAGACTCCAGACCGACCTGGAATTCCTCGAAGGATTGGACAAAACCAGGTTCATGCAGGTGGATCAACTGCTGGCGCAAGGCTACCGGCGGACGGTCAACAAGGAGGTTATGGAGAAGCGCATCAGCGGCATGGTACCTCCCTTGACATCGGAGTCGACGTCTGTCGCGTATTCGTTCATCCAGGCTCAAATCGAGTGGAACAGAATGAATCCACAACCCGCGCCAGATGCCAGCCGGGAAACACGTATATCCTATTATAAAAAGCAGCTGCAATTCCTCGACGAATGGCGGGATAAAAACCCGCAGAATCTCGACGTGCTTATGCTTCGGACCGTTGCTCTGGGCTCCATACCCGACACTCCGGATGATGTCCTGGTGCGGGATGGAGATCAGGCGCTGGCGGCTGTGCGCGCTCGGGGAGGGGGGTATCTATCGCAAAACTTTTTGAATGTGTTATGGATCTGGGCGAAGCGCGGCCTGCGGTTGGACCGTATCCCGGCGTTGGTTAACGAAATCGCTGAAGCGCAATCAAAGATGAACTTCCCGCTTGTTACCCCGAAGTCCGATCTTTATGGCGAGAATTATCAATCGCTCATCACTGAGAACCTTCACTGGACGACGAACACGCGTATGTGGACGGTCCTTGTGATAGCCTACACTCAAAGCCGCCAGTTTGACCAAGCCCGCGAAACACTGGCAGAATGGGAGAAGGCACTCAATGAGAGACGTAAGAAAGCGGATGAAATAAATGAAAAACTAGCCGCGCGTTTGCAGAGCGCGACTCCTTCCGAACGCTCGAATGTTGCATCCAATCCCATCAGCTCGCTTGAGAGTTCCCTCGCCTCAGGAATTTATAATGACGAAGGACGGTACCATGAAGCCTGTGCACAACTGGCGGTCGCCGAGGAACGATCCCTGGATGCTTTGGCTTATTACCAATCCTATTTGCGCCTGCTGTATGGCAGATATCCGCTTCAGACTGGCTTCACAGAATCGGAAGCTGCGAAGGACGCCAACAGCCTCTGGAAAAAGCTCGGCGGATCGGAAGCCGGCTGGCTTGTGTGGCTGAACTCCATCTGGACGATGCCAGTACCGAAAATTCAAACCCTGGCCAGATGGTCCGGCAAAAGCCTGGAGATTCCCCAGTTCTCGTTGCAGGATCAGAACGGAACAACCTGGACGCTCGATCGCCTCAAAGGCAAAACAACCCTCATTAATATTTGGGCGACCTGGTGTGGGCCATGCCGCGCAGAACTGCCTCTCATCCAGAAGCTGTATGAGCAGATCAAAGATCGAGAAGATATTCAGGTAATCACGCTGAACACAGACGAGGATGCAAGTCTTGTCCAACCCTATCTTAAAGAAAACAAATTAACGGTGCCGTCGCTTTTTGCGAGGGATTTTGTGAATGCATTTTCGAAACCCATGGGAATTCCTTTAACATGGATTTCCGATACCTCCGGGACAATCCGTTGGGAGTCGCTTGGCTTCGGAGGAGAAAGCCCTGATTGGATTACGCAGACACTGGCGCAGATGATGCGCGTTCGCGGCGGACCATAGATATCCGGCCTTCGGCCGGATGTGCGGGCTGAAGCCCGCACCCACATGAGATATGACGCTCAGCAGTAATCATGTGGAGACCTTCTTTAGGGCGTCCATGTCCCGAAGGGACATCTTTCCCGTATGCATATTAATTACTGCTCCGGATGTTTGGGCTAAAGCTCGGATGCACATGTTTGACGGAGAATGAGCGTATGGAAGGCGGCGTCGAAATGAACTGCATGGCTGATCGCCATCAAAGGCTGAGTCTACCCAGCACTTTTAAAAACATTGCCTTTGGACTCAAATACATTTTAGGCCGTCGCATCTTCCATCAATCTACTCCGCTTATCTGCGGCTTGACGCTGACCGACAGGTGCAACCTGCACTGCCTCCACTGCAGGATCGCCAACCGGCAGAAACCGGATCTGACTTTTATGGAAGCCGCAAAAGCGATGGATGCTTTTTATGAAGAGGGGGGAAGGACTCTTTATCTGCAGGGCGGAGAGCCGTTTCTGTGGCGCGACGGATCTTATGCTATCGAAGATATTGTCCGCCATTCGCGCAAAAAGGGGTTTCTTGCAACGATTGTGTACACGAATGGTACGATGCCGCTCAACACCTCGGCCAATACCGTTTTTGTCAGCATCGATGGGCTTAAGGCTGCGCATGATTCCCTTCGGGGGCCGACATTCGACAGGGTTTGGTCGAGCATAAGAAAGTCCACTCATCCGTCGCTTTACATTAACTACACGATAAACAGCCGCAACAGAAACGATATTGAGCCGTTTTGTTCAATGATCCAATCGATAGAAAAAATACGCGGTGTGTTTTTCTATTTCCACACACCGTATTATGGGCAGGATGACTTGTACCTGGCAGAGAGGGAAAGACAGGAGATTCTTGCCTGCCTGCTGAGATTAAAGAAACAACACAAGATCCTGAATTCGCGTGCGGGACTGATCTCCGCAATGAAAAACAGCTGGCGGCGGCCCCTAAACGTTTGCCGGGTGTATGAAAACGGCACCGTCTACGAATGCAGCCGCTTCCCGGGAAATGCTGAATTATGCCGGAATTGCGGGTATTTAAGCTATGCGGAAATTGACCAGACACTAAAACTGAAGCCGTCAGCCATCGCCAGCGCACTGAGATATTTTTGAGGGAGTGCCGTGGAGGGAGTATCTGTGCTGAGGAATTTCATAAGAACCGTCATCAGGAGATTGCTTAGCGGGCAGAGCGAGCTTGCGCTCGCAGGCAAAGAGCCCGTTCTTCAACAACGTTTTCAGCAAATAAAGGAACTGGGGCTTTATCTCCATATTCCCTTCTGTGACCAGATTTGTCCCTACTGCCCGTATAACAAGGAGCTGTATCGCCCGGATTCTGCCGCGAAGTACACTAGAGCCGTCCTCAAGGAGATCGATACATACGCGGACATGATGGGAAAGATACCTGTGACTTCTTTCTATATCGGTGGCGGCACTCCCACAACAATGCTCCGCAGCGGACTTGCCGAAGTCCTGGATCATGTCTTCAAGAAATTCGATATGCATTGCGGAATTCACATGGAAAGCCACCCCAATCATCTGGATGCGGCCAATCTCGATGCAGTGGCATCGCTGGGTGTGCGATATCTGAGTATCGGAGTCGAGGCGTTGCAGGACAGGCACCTTCGAATCCTGAAACGGCCCTATACGGTAAAGGATGCCATTGCCGCGGTGGACCGCGCCGTCAACAGGGGATTTGAGTGTGTCAACGCGGACATTATGTTCGCGTTGCCTGGCCAGACATATGCGGAAGTGGAAGAGGCCGGTCGTACACTTGTCGGGATGAATCTCGACCAGGTCTCTGCCTATCCTCTGTTCAGCTTTCCATATACGCAGATGGGGAAGAAGAACGGGACGCGCCGGCTCGAGAGTGCCGGAGTCCTCAGGCGGAAGAGGATGCTCGGAATTCTGGAGGACATTTTCTATGGAGCGGGATTTGAGCGAACTTCCTCGTGGGCGTTTACGAGGAAGGGCATCCCAAAGTATTGTTCGGTGACGGTTCCCATCTATATCGGCCTGGGCGCCAGCGGCGGCTCTTATTTGAGGGATATCTTCTACCTCAACACCTTCAGCGTTGAGGCGTACGTTAATGCCCTGAACAGCGGTAAGTCGCCTATCGCCCTATCGCTCGATCTGTCGGAACGCATGCAGCGGCTTGGCTGGCTTTACTGGCGCATTTATGAAACGCGCTTTGCAAAAGCCGGCTTTGCCGAAAGGTTTGGCGAAGATTTCGACACGACCTATGGAAGGTTCACGAAGATGCTGGCGTTCCTGGGATTGCTCAGTGAGAGAAACGGGGAAATTGTTCTATCCTCCAAGGGCGCTTTCTGGCTCCACGCGTTCGAAGATCTCTTCTCCATCGATTATGTCGGCAAGCTTTGGGGAAACTCCCAAAGCAATTCCTGGCCTGAAAAGGTCGATCTATGACTTTTGGGATTCGATGCCTGAGGCGAAATCCATAAATGCTCCATAGATGCCGCTCCCATTGGGTGCGCAACGAGCATGGCATGTGGTCGGGCACTCGGGGGAATTTTTGCGAGGCAAGTCCCTTTCCCGGCTGATGACGCGGCATCGCTTCATTCCTGTTCACCATAGATTTTCACCTTGTCAGATTACCTGTCATATATTTGACAACAGAATCGCCGGTCCATAAAATGCATTTAGTGCTGCACATATTGCCTCACGAAAGGCACTGACGGGTCCCGGAGGATGTCTCTCTGGGATGGATTTGTGGTTGGTCGGGCCGCCATCCGAGAAATCATTCGCAACCATCCATGCCGATTCTGCCTCTTGGAACCGGCGCGATGCATTTGCCAACAAGATGATTTTCGCGGGTGGTGGAAAACGAGAATCGACCTGTCGCTGCCATAAACGGCGCGGCGTGAAGCGCTTCTTCCGTATCGACTCCTCCAATTCATTGCTGGATAGCAGGTCGGCGCGGGCCAGTAGCTCACAACAGATATATTTGCAATAAGGTAATCGTGTATTATAAAGCCATTTTCGGCAACAGGATTTGCCTGCAAGATAAACCTGCAATCGGATCATTGTCCGGGCTCCGCGGGTAATGGGAAAAGGGTGTCTGCAACCTTCCTGTCCTTCATAAAATACTCGCAGTGCAACTCCTTTCCGATTACTGTATGGGGAGATCACGCGAACCTCATCAAAGGGGGTAATCATGGCCGAAACTCCAAAAGCCAAGGGATTTGGCAATCCCGGAGCGGAGTCCCGCGCAGAATTCGAGCCGGATCCAACGACATTGACGGGGAATCCATCCTCTCAATCGCTCAATCCTGCAACCGGGGATAAAACAATGATGATAGGCGGCTACCGGGTCATCCGGGAGCTTGGCCGGGGCGGCATGGGAATTGTTTATGAAGCGGAGCAACAGCACCCCAGGCGGCTTGTAGCCCTCAAGGTCATCAAGGGTGACCGTTTCGTGGATGAATCGCACATCAAGTTGTTCGAACGCGAGACCCAAGCCCTCGCAAGGCTGAGGCACCCGGGAATCGCCGCCATTTACGAATCGGGGCGTACGCCGGAGGGGCAACATTTCTTTTCAATGGAGTTAGTCCGGGGCGAGACGCTCAAGGAATACCTCGACAGAGCGGGATCGTGCGGTCCGCTGACTCCCACGCAGCTCAAAGAAAGGCTGGCTTTTTTTCGAAAAATCGCCGACGCTGTCACTTACGCCCACCAGCGCGGCGTCATTCATAGGGATCTGAAGCCTGCCAACATCATCATCCTGAGAGAATTCGAAACCTTACACTCAAAGTCCGAGCTTCAGACGCCGGCCATTAAAATCCTTGATTTCGGGTTGGCACGGATCACTGAGACGGATCTTGCTGTTACAACGATCGGCACGGAAATCGGGTCAATCCAGGGGACTCTTCCCTATATGAGCCCCGAGCAGGTGCGGGGCAATCCGGATGAAATTGATGTCCGCAGCGATGTCTATGCGCTCGGCGTGATCCTTTACGAAATGCTCGCGGGGCGACGGCCCTACGACGTGAACAATATCATGTTGCCTGAGGCGGTGCGGGTGATCTGCGAAACTCCACCGACGCCTCTGTCGAAACACCGGAGCGGCAAGAAGAAACTGGATAGGGATATTGAGACCATCGTCGAGAAGGCATTGGAGAAAACAGCCGCCCGGCGATATCAAAGCGTAGCGGCGCTGGGGGATGACGTCTCACGATTCATCTCGGGACAGCCGATTTTAGCCCGGCCTCCGAGCGCAGCGTATCAGCTTCGGAAACTGGCAGCGAGGCATAAGGTTGGTTTTGGATTTGCAGCCGTGGTCATAGTGCTGATCACTCTGTCTGCGGTCGTGATGTCGATCCAGGCTGAGAGGATTGCGCGGGAAAGGGACCGGGCCAACCGCGAAGCCAAGATATCAAAGCAAGTATCCGATTTCATGAGAAGCCTGTTTCGCGCGCCGGATCCTTTTCGGGGCAAAGGAAAGGAATCAACGGCACAATCCATGCTCGATGAAGGTTCCGCTCGTATCGCCGTCGAGCTTAGGGATCAGCCTGAGGTGCAAACAGAGTTGGCTCTCCTAATGGGTCAGTCGTATTTCGGGCTTGGATTGTGGGATAAAGCTGCCGAGTTGGCACAGAGCGCATTGACAATTTCGAAAAGCCGGGTTGGACCGGAGAGCGCTGAAACTGCCAGTGCGCTGACCCTCCTGGGAGAGATCCAGTTATACCAGGGAGATTTTGACAATGCCGAGAGGCGGATACGAGAAAGTCTCGAGATTCGCCGGAAACTGTTCGGCCCCAACCACATCTTGGTCGCCGAAGATATCAGCAACCTCGCCTCGGTCAATTTCGAAAAGGGCGACTTCAACAAAGCGGAAGAAGCCGGACGAGAGGCATTGGCGATTTACAGGAAAGTGCTTGGTGATGAGAGTGAGGAAGTGGCGACGTGCGTGGGGAACCTCGCAATGACGCTGAAATACAGGGGACACTATGGAGAGTCCCTGGCTCTTTACAGAGAATCGTTATCGACAAGACGCAAGATGCTGAGCCCGAATCATCCTCTGATTGCCTCAGCTTTGAACAACCTTGCTATGCTCCATATTGAAATGAAAAATTATGAGGAAGCCGACAGGCTATTCCGAGAAGCCCTTGCCATCGATCGCGCCGCACTGGGCGAGTCTCATGACGAAGTGAGCAGAATCCTGAAAAATCTCGGATTGCTGCACGGCAGACGAGGTCAGCTGCCGGAGGCAATAGAATGTTATCGGCAGTCGCTTGCCATAGCCGCGAAGATACACGGCGAAAACGATCCTATGCTGGCCAGCCACTACGAGAATATGGGCGCTGTCTTCATGGATCAGAAGAATTTTCCCAAAGCGGAGGAATCCCTGCGCAAAGCTGTCCGCCTGTTCCCGCAGCAATTTGACCGGCATAGCTGGCAGCTGGCTGCGGCAAACAGCCTTCTCGGCGCATGTCTCGCCAATCAGAATAAGCATGAAGAAGCCGAGACGCTGCTGGCGGATAGCTACTCGGTCATCAAGAAGGAATTCGGCCTGCAGCACAACCGGACACAACAAGCCGGGTTGCGCTTGATCGCGCTCTACGAGGTCACAGGCAAGAGGGACAGGGCCGCCGTGATAAAGACAGAGCTTGGAATGGCGAAATAAGCTGAGAATCCTCTGAAGGCCGACGCCGCGATGCTGGCGGGGCAGGACTACCTGGAATCGGAGAATAACGAGGAAGCGCTGAATTGCTTCCTCCTGTGCGACCGCCTCAACTCCAGGAAATACGAGAACATGAGGCGATTGACGGAGCGTTTCAAGACGACGATCTGGTGTCGCAGGGCAAGGATCTAGGTTTGGAGCGCGAGGCGAGATCGAAAGCCGGCGAGAAGGGCTGACAAAAACAAAATCAGGATGTTGTGCATGAATCCGGAGGCTATCAGCTTGATTCTATAAGTTCAGTATTTGCAACTTGAACAGGATTATTGGCAGCGACAGTGGCGTTAGAGCCGTACGTAATCACGTACGAGGACTGCTGCGGGAAGATCCGGACTGCCGCAGATATCCCCGTTTCAAACAGCATGACGACATCGCCGCTGTGGCCATCCGGCTGCGCGGCTCCCGTGTCAATAGCCAATCGCTTTTCCA
>JAFGIY010000235.1 GCA_016929335.1 Acidobacteriota bacterium
ATGAAGCCAGAGATAAAAAGGCATCTCTTCCTGCCGGAGATATTTGGGCAGCCGCCGGAAGGCTTCCAGATAGGTTTCCTGAAGGACATCCGAAGCATCGACCCGTGCCACTAAGCGCCGGTCTATCCGCATTGCGATAGCCTTACGCAGTCGTCCCCTGTGGCGCCTGAAGAGTTCCTCGAAGGCAGACTGGTCGCCACCTCGCACGCGGCAAAGAAGGTCCTGAGTGTCATTCGGATGTCCGGTCATATATTTTTCAATTCTGGCGAGCAACGGCTCATCACTCAATGCCCCCCCTGAAACAAACCGCATTATCAAGTACTGCGGAAAATGTTCTTTATAGACACCAAGAATAAAAACTGTCCATTTGGAGCGAGGCCCCCCCAGATTCAGATCTTTCAGCTTTTAATATCCTGAAATTATGTTTGGGAGACATTTTAGGCGGAAACAGACGAGACTGATATGCAAATGTTCAGGGCTTCTCTCGAGAGCGGATAGTCCCATCAATTAACACGCGATTTGCTTGAGCGGAAAATTTAAGCACGCATCTTGTCCAATTCCCGCTGATATTGCAGTTACCTAATCAGATGCAAATTTGAAAATCGGCTGCAAACATGAACCAGCCATCGTTTCAGATGCATCGTGTCATGAAACATCCGGAAGCGTTTTCCTTAATAAAGAGGCAGAGCGGATTATTCCATAAGCGCTCGGAGGTGTTTTTCCCGGGATTTGCCGAAAGCACATCAGCGCGGCTATCACGGACGTGCTGAAGGAGGCTTATGAAGAAAGCAGCATACGCAGCAGTGATTGGCATTCTGGTCTTGTTTCTTAGTGCCTGCGTTACCGGGGATGAGATCACGAGCTATGTGATTGAGCCGGACGGAGCGATTTCCTTTTCCATATACCGTCTTAACCTCACCTCCGACGAGACGGGCGAAGATGCGAAAAAGGATCTCGCCAACTACATCCAAGAGTTAGAGGAGACGCGTGGAGATCTCTTCACAAATTTCGTGAGGGCAAATGCCCTGGAAGTCAAGGTTACAGTCCTACGCCCAACCTCACCCGCATCAGTCCTAATCACGGGCATCATTCCCTCACTCGATGACTTTGCGGCTTACATCAGCGAGGAAGACGAGGATAACCGCCTTGTCTGTACCCCGATCTCATCGGAACGCACGCGCGGTCTTCTGTTCGAGTTGATTCAAAAACCGTCAAAAGAAAAGGCCCAGTCTGAACCTGATGGGCCGCAGTCTGATTCCTTCGACGAGATTCGATTTTCGCTCGCCGAGGGAAGTTTCACCAAGGCCCAGGGATTTCTACTTGCACATGACAAACGCTCCGCAATCCTCGATGAAGATGCATTAGTGAAGACGCTGAACTCCCAGATCCCATCAATCACGCTCTCCCTCGAGTGGCAAATCCCGGAGGCTCCGTACTAACGTGAAAATTCTTGGCTAAAAGAAAAGGATAAATGTCAACGCATCGGGGTCGGGGTCGGCGTCGGTATCGGGGTCGGCTTTTCAGTATCGCCAATTATGGCATCGACCCCGATACCGACCCCGACCCCGACCCCGATTTGTTTTGGTTGCGGCTCTGCCGCGCCGTGAGTATTCAGCTGTCGCTTTAGATGTCGTTTAAGAATGAAGAAAACAACCATCTCTAAACTTACTGGAGGACAGATGAAATGAAAAGCCTTCGAGTGAATAGTTGGAAAGTGATAGGTCTATCGGTTTTGTTTTTGGCATTGCCAGGCTTGGCTATCGCCCAAACTGCCTATAACGGAATTGTAGTCTTCGGAACCAGTTTATCCGATCCCGGAAATGTATTCGCGCTCACGGGGGAGCAGAGCACTCCACCATACGATACGCTCGATCCGCTGATAATTCCGAGCGCGCCTTATGCAAAGGGCGGTCACCACTTCAGCAACGGCGCCACCTGGGTTGAGCAGCTTGCCCGGTCATTAGGCCTCACCGCCTATGCTAACCCTGCATTCAAGGGAGGTAGCCCCAAAGCATCGAACTATGCGATCGGCGGCGCCAGGGCACGCACTGTCGCAGGCAGTGCCAGCCTTTCGAGCGAGGTAAACGCTTTTCTGCAGGATTTCGGCAATGCCGCTCCTTCCGATGCCCTGTACGTCATTGAATTTGGCGGCAATGACATCCGGGATGCTCTCGCAAATGGAGATCCCACGATCCTTAATATCGCTCTCTCCGCAATTGGCAGCAACATACAAACGTTGTATAACGCAGGAGCAAGAAACTTTTTCGTCTGGAATGCCCCCAATCTGAAGCTGACGCCTGCCGTTCAAATGCTGGGCCCTATCGCCGGCATGTACGCCGAGATGTTTTCTCAGGGGTTCAATGCAGGCCTGGGCAGCGTCTTAAGCGGGTTGTCGTCTCTCCCGGACATTACGATCATGTCGTTTGATGCCTACGGCATACTCAACGGCCTGGTCAGTGATCCTGAGGCCTTTGGTTTGAGCGTGGTGGATGCAGCCTGCGTCAAGCCAAATGATCCGCCATTTGAATGCAAAGCTCCGGATGGCTTTTTATTCTGGGATGGGATTCATCCGACCAAGGCTGTGCACGCCATTCTTGCTCAAAACGCTGCACTCGTCCTTGCACAACAGTAGGAGAACAATCACATTTGCGCAGGAGCCCGGCCGATCAACGGGAGTTTTGTCCTCAGATCTGCCGGGCATTGCACATGTGCAGGAAGACAATGGAGGTACAGATATGAAACTCCGTCATTCATCGATATTGGAGAAAATTATAGCCATTCTGTTGCTGCTTGTTCTTTTGCTTCCGGTCACAGCCGGCTGTTCGGTTCGTCGCTACGCCATCAACATGGTTGGCAATGCATTGGCTTCCGGCAACTCGGTCTATGAGAATGATGAGGACCTGGATTTGGTGGGCGAGGCGCTTCCGTTCGGGCTTAAGCTTATGGAAAGCCTATTGGCTCAATCTCCCGATCACCCCGGACTACTTCTGACATCATGCAAAGGATTTGTGCTTTATTCCTACGCTTATGTCCAATACCAAGCAGAAGAAACAGAAGAACAGGATCTGGATCGAGCTCGTGCACTGAGGAAACGAGCCCGCAAATTATACCTGCGAGCGCTGGGATACGGTCTTCGCGGTTTGGAACGATTCTATCCCGGATTTGAAAACCAGCTGCTCCTCGAACCGCAAAAAGCGGTCGATCGACTCAACGGGAAAGACAGCAAGCGGGATTTGCCGTTTCTTTACTGGGGCGCGGCTGCATTGGGTCTTGCCATTTCCATATCCCTGGATGATGCCGCGCTGCTGGCCAGGCTTCCCGAAGTCGAGGCCATGATGAATCGCGGCCTGGAATTGGATGAAAGCTGGGAAGAGGGATCGTTTCATCAGTTCAAAGTTCAACTGGCCGGCGCGAAGGTGGGTGAATTGAATCAGAACCTGATCAGGAACCACTATGAACGTGCGCTGGAACTCTCACAAGGCCGGAACGCAGGACTCCATTTAGCCTATGCCGAAGCCGTCTCGGTACCTACTCAGAACATGTCTGAATTTCGTTCTTTGGTGGGCCAGTCTCTGGCGATCAATCCCGATCAGCACCCGGAAAACCGGCTCGTCAATCTGATTGCGCATCGGAGGGCTCAGTATCTTATGAATCATATCGATGAGCTTATCCTCGAAGATGACAATACTCCGGAATCGAAAGGAGAACAGCCATGAGGACTATTCGAAAATTGTATTGGCTCTTCGTGTGCATCCTTCTGTTCAGTATTGTGCAGGACTCCGTTTGGGCGAAAGATCCCATTCGTATTCGCATCGGAACCTCAGCGCCCAAGAACTCGCTATGGAATGAAACTCTAATGTACCTGAAGCAGGACTGGATAAAGATCTCAAACAGCGAGTTGGAAATTTCAATCCTTGCCGGTGGAGTTCTGGGCGACGAACCTGAAATGGTCAAGATGTTGCGAGCAGGAAGAATCGAGGCGGTGGGCCTTTCTTCGGTTGGTCTGTCCCGGATCGACAAGTCCATCGCTTGTCTTCAAATTCCAATGATGCTTCGATCCTACGAAGAGTTGGACTACGTCCGGGATCGTATCGCGCCTCGCCTCGAGCAGAAGCTGGAAGAAAAAGGTTTTAAGATTCTGCACTGGGCGGATGCGGGCTGGGTTCACACTTTTGCCAAAAAGCCTGCTCGTACTCCCGGCGATCTGCAAAAGATGAAGCTCTTCACGGCCGCCGGCGATCCAGAAACCGAGAAGCTTTACAAGGAATTCGGTTATCACGTAGTTCCGCTTTCCCAGATGGACGTGATTCCCTCGCTGCAGAACGGAATGATCGATGCCTTTAACCTTCCTCCTCTCTATACGCTTATCAACGAGTCCTATCGTCAGGCGCCCCACATGATCGGGGTCAAGTGGACTCCTCTGGTTGCCGGAACTGTGATTAGCCTGAAGGTCTGGCAAAAGATGCCTGAAAAATACCGCCCGCAGATGCTGGAAGCTGCCCGGAAGGCAGGGAACCGGCTTCGTAGCGAGATAAGAAAAATGGGAGAGGATTCAATCGGTGAAATGCAGAAGCGAGGTTTGAAAGTGGTAGAGCTTGATGCTGCCACGCTCGCCGCCTGGCAGCTCGAAGCTGAGAAAGCTTATCCCAAGCTTCGCGACCGTTACACCCCTGCGGACCTGTTTGATGAAGTTCAGCGACTGAGAGATGAATTTCGAAAATCCGGCGGGCCGTCAACAGCCAAGCGATAGGATCGTGATGAAACAGGAAGTGTTGCCTGCATCAATCATCAAGCGGATAGAGGATTTGCTCCCAATCTCCATCCTGGTAATGATGTCGACTTTGCCACTGGTTGAGATTCTGGGTAGACTGTTTTGGCGTGGCGGCATCCCGGGTTCTATAGTCCTGGTGCAACACCTCACCCTCTGGGTCGCAGTTGCCGGCGCAATGCTTGCAGCCCGCTCGGATCGCCTGCTGGCCCTCTCAACGCAGAGTATTCTTCCGGATAGATTCAGCCGTCCCATCAAGATAATCACATCCGGGTTGGCCGCAGGCGTTACGACCTGCATACTTCTGGCCGGCTTGGATCACATCCGAATCGAGCGCGAAGCCGGAGAAATCGTTGCCTGGGGAATCCCGGCATGGGTGATGATATCCATAATTCCAGTCAGTTTTGCGGTACTCACGGGAAGACTCATCTGGCACGCTGCGAGCACCGCTCGGGGACGATTACTGGCATCAACGGGGCTTTTGATCCCGCTATTGTTCCACCTGTTCACTTCAGCGGGCGACACAGGAGTATTGATCCCGGTAAGCCTTGCAATTGTCATAGCTACGGCTTTCGGTATGCCTATCTTTGCGGGGATTGGAGGAGCGGCCTTATTGCTGTTCTGGCTGGACGGCACGCCGTTGAACTCCGTTCCGATGGAGGCGTATCGGCTGACCGTGAGCCCGATGCTGCCCGCCATACCTTTGTTCGCTTTGGCCGGTTACATACTCGCGGAGGGAGGTTCGAGCAAGAGACTCACGCGGCTTTTTTCGGCGCTGGTAGGATGGATGCCCGGCGGAACGGCGTTTGCCATTACCCTGGTATTGGCCTTTTTCACGCCTTTGACCGGTGCTTCAGGAGTGACAATTCTCTCGATGGGAGGGCTATTTCTCCCTGTGCTCCTCAAGGCTGGCTATCCACACAAGACTTCCATCGGTCTTATTACTGTGGCGGGATCGATCGGGCTGCTCTTTCCGCCCAGCCTGCCGGTGTTCCTCTATGCCTTCAAGGCGGAGCAATCCTATGAAGACCTGTTTGTTGGGGGATTTCTGCCCGGCATTCTTCTTGTCCTGGTAGTTGGAGGCTGGGCTGCTCTCCGAGGACACTTCAGTGGTGCATCAACAACTCCGTTTCAATCCGGAGAAGCCGTCGCCGCGCTGTGGGAATCGAAGTGGGAGCTTCTCTTGCCGGCGGTGTTGCTTGCAGGCTTTGCAGGCGGCTATGCAACGCTGGTGGAAACCGCCGCTCTCACTGTTCTTCTGACCTTTGTCATTGAGTGCTTGATCCATAAAGAACTGCGGATCCTGCAGGATTTGCCTCGCGTGTTTGTTGAATGCGCGACGCTGGTCGGCGGCTTCATGATCATCCTGTGCGTTGCTCTTGGATTCACCAACTATCTCATCATGGACGAAGTACCTGACCTCGCACTGGCATGGACTCAGACACACATTCAAAATCCGCTGCTCTTCCTGCTCGTGCTGAATATTCTGCTGATCATCGTAGGAGCGCTGATGGACATCTATTCGGCAATCATCGTCATCGTTCCCCTAATCATCCCGATGGCGGCGGCATACGGGATCAATCCCATTCACCTGGGGATCATATTTCTGGCAAACATGGAGTTGGGCTACCTGATGCCGCCTATGGGAGAAAATCTCTTTCTTTCCCGCTTACCGTTTCGATCAATCACTGGTCAAAGTTTATCGTTCGACATTGCCCTACGTTTTGACCCTGGCCATTACGGTACTGGCCATAACTTATTTACCAATCATGACGCTTGGATTGGTCCAATGGCTCTGCAATAAGGTAATCGTGTATTAAAAAGCCATTTTCGGCAACAGGATATACCTGCAAGATAAACCTGCAATCGTATCGAAGACATTCAAGCAGACATATTGCATGCTATCAGCAGTCGAGGGAGAGAACGGAGAGATCTGCG
>JAFGIY010000236.1 GCA_016929335.1 Acidobacteriota bacterium
CGCAGATCTCTCCGTTCTCTCCCTCGACTGCTGATAGCATGCAATATGTCTGCTTGAATGTCTTCGATACGATTGCAGGTTTATCTTACACGTAAATCCCGTTGTTGCCGAAAATGGCTTTTTAATACACGATTGCTGTATTGCAGGGCAAATTAATGGAACGGAAACCTCCGGCCGGGGGACGACCATGGAGCGGAAGGCTGCGGTGGGCGCAAGCACGGCGCAGTAGCGGATTCTGCGAAATTTCGGGCGGGACGATTTCAACTGCAAACGCTATTGACGGGAGCCGCGCAGCCGGATGGCCACCGCGGCGATGTCGTCATGCTGTTTGAAACGGGGATATTTGCGGCAGTCCGGATCTTCCCGCTGCAGTTCTCGTACGTGATCGCGTACGGCTCTAAGGCCACCCTGCCGGTAAAGACCGACGAGGGAGCGCCAGTCATCGTTCTCCAGAGGGTATTCCCGCGGCAGGAAAAGCCCGTCGGTAAACAGCAATACATCTCGCACTCCTGCCGGATCGATGTATCCGGAGCGGAGAAAACGCAATGCTTCCGGTTCTCCGTTCAACGACCCGTAACTGACATTCATCTGCAGCCGCACCTGAAGAATCTGGTCGGCAAGATGGTCGTGAATGCCGGTTGTTTTCGGCACGGAAGATTTCTTCCATAAATCCAGCGTTTCCCGATCGATATCGATTGGGGGGATGACTGCGCGGAAACCTCCGTCACAATCGACCAGCAGGATCATGGCATCGCCGATCTGGCAATACTCGATATGGTTTTCACCGATACGGATGACCGCCAGGCTGGTCGCCCAGAGCCGGCGCCGATCGGTCAGGGGAATGCTCTCTGCGCGCAGCTTGCTGCCGATACGCCGATTGGCCAAAGCCGCCAGCTGGATAAGGTTTCCCGGCTTTTCCCGAAAGGTCCGGGCGGCTGTTCGGGCAGCCAGGAGGCCACCGGTCAGACAACCGCAGAAACGCTGACGTCCGAGGCTGGTTGCCCCGTCAAATACGCCGAACAGATTGCCCTCCCTGAGGAGCACATCTTCATTGAGTTCGCCGCTGCCTTGTTCCCATAATGTCTCCACTTCATAGCCGAAAAGATCGGGACAGGATTCAGGAGGGGACATCTGCTCAGTTGCGGGATGCATCATTTCCTTTTAAGATTGAAACAGCAAAAGCCACCGTGCAATAAGCGGTAAGGATAGTATCAACAGCATAGTCGGATCAATGGATTTATGAGCAGGAATTTGCGGGCAAATTCACCGGAGATGAATGATTTCCGGCATCGATGATGCGCTCGCTTTCCTGTAAACGATGCGGAGACTGAATGACGGTTATTGTGCGGAATCCCGGCAGAGCCGACTGGGACGCCTATGCCGATACAAAAGTTACAGCGGCATTCTCCCATCGTTTCGCCTGGGGCGAACGCCTCGCCGGAACATACCAGGTGAAAATTTTCCGCCTTGCGGCAGCAAGATCGTCCGGGGATCGGAATCTTACCGGCATCCTGCCGCTGATGCTTTTTGCTGTGCCGGATCAGGATAAGAGACTCATTTCATTGCCGTATACGGATGCGGCAGGCATTGTCGCCGACGACACCTCAACCCGCTCGGCACTCCTCGAGGCCGCGCTTGACCTGGCGGAGGAGTGTGGAGCGGACCATGTCGAACTGCGTCAGGCGGGGGATGTCGTGTTTGAAGATCTGACGGCAGCGTACCGCGATCAGTGGAATCATACAGCTCATACGTTCAAGACCGGGCTTTGCCGCAGTCTGCCCGATTCAGTCGACCAACTCTGGGCGCATCTGCCTGCCAAGGTCCGCAATCTGGTGCGCAAAGCGCGCAAGTGCGGGTGTATGGCCGTAATCGGCGGAAGCGAACTGGTCGACGATTTTTATGCGGTATTTTCGGAAAACATGCGGGATTTGGGTTCGCCGGTTCATGCGCGGGAATTGTTTCATGAAATGGCAGACGAAACAATTCTCGGTGCAAGCGTCCTTGTGGTTTATATTGCCGGCAAGCCTGTCGCCGCGGCGATGATTTTTCCCCATGGCGACACCCTTTTCAATCCATGGGCATCATCGCTGCGCAGCCATCGCGTGATGTGTCCCAATATGCTGTTGTACTGGGCGATGCTCGAATATGCCGTCCAATGCGGCTGTCGCCGGTTTGATTTCGGACGATCTTCGCCGGATGCCGCTACCTTTCGTTTCAAACGCCAGTGGGGCGCGGAAATGCAGCCCCTTTTCTGGCATGTATTTTCCAGAAAGCCTAAAATCTGGGACCCTTTTTCGGAAACGCTGGTTGACGAGCATTGGAAATCGCTCGATCTTAAGATATCCCGCCGCGAAGGTCCCGACCGCCGGCGCCGGATCAGTCTTTAAACCGGATAAGGGCTTGTCAATGAATTACGTTAATATTTTGCCGCGAGCGCAGGGGGGCGCATGCAGGTAGCGACAGACAGTCTCGTTGTTACCCTGCCGATGCCGATATGCATCGTAGTGGAGGATGTCGGCTGGTGGCGGGGCCAGGACGGTTCGGCAAACAATGAGCCGTTTCGCAACGGATTTTCCAGGGACCATTGCCTTGACGATTACCGGGCGATTGCGCGTTTGGCCGGCAGGCTCGAAACCCGCATCGTCCTGGGAATGATCCTGGGGGAATGGGATCGCCATAATATATTGAAAGATGTCCCCGGCGCCACCTGGATGGGATCTTCCTGGGATAACGGCCGTAACTGCGGACCGTGGATCGATGAGGCGGCCTCATTTCTGCGTGATAACCGGCGGCGTCTGGAACTTGCCTGCCATGGCCTCTGTCACGAGTTCTGGCACAACGGCAGCATGGAGCGTTCAGAGTTTCATGACCGCGACTGCCGGATGCGCTCCCGGGATATCGTCGCCCGCCATCTTGATGCCTTTTTTGCAATCTTCGACGAATGCAATCTTCCCGGCGCGCCCCGCATCTTCCTGCCTCCCGCCCTGCTGCACAGCTTCGGCAGCGGCAGCGCGTCGCCGCAGGCCCTGCTTTATCGCTACGGCATTCGCCATGTAGTCACCCGCTTTTCCAAGGCCCGCCGGTATGCGGAGCCTTTCCATGAAAAATTCACCTGGGAATGCGGCGTAGGTCTTCTGGAGCGCGGCATGGCGCCGGTCCCCTGGCACGCGGCTGCGACCTCCCCTTCATGGGATTTCAATAATCCTGTCCTGCCCCTGCACTGGAGTAATCTCATCCATCACGAACCTGAAAGAAATTTCGATATTGTCGACCGCTGGGCGGAAATGCTGAAAAAGGCGGTGGGAAACATGGATTACTATATCGCCGAAGATTTTCTTGCATGCCGGCAACAGGCACTAGCCTTTTACCTGGCAAAACTTTCAGTCCATAACGGTGAAATCATCATCAAGCCCTGCGTGCCGGCCGATGCACCAGAGTATGACGGCTCCGTTACCGTCAAAATAAAGTGCTCCCCCGATTGCTGTTGGCAATGCACGGGAGCGCGGATCGTGTCGCATCGAAACGATGCTCCCGGCATTAGCACCGTTTGCCTTCGTTTATTTGACGGCCACGAAGCAATACATATTTTCAGGCGCGAGCCGGTGTGATTAACCCGCTTTATTCATGAAGCTTCTACTGCGGCGGCGATGACGCAATCTGCATAGGCAAAGATTTCCATGTGGGTCGCGGCTTCAGCCGCGACGCGCAATAAATCCATGTGTAAGAGATATTTATGCCTGATCTTCTGTTTGCACCAACATGTCGCGGTTGAAGCCGCGACCCACATAATTCACAGCATGCCTGCTTGAAGCGGAACCTCTTTTCCTGCATCCCTGCCTCAGAACAAAAACATCCACAGTGTCAAGTGTGTCCCACAGCGAGGGCAGAGCCGGAGGTTTGCTTAAAAGCAAATCACCAGGCTAGACGAGCCGTGTCCCGGTTCCTTTGGATTTTCCTGAGAGGATTTCTGCTTGTGCAAACAGGGCTGCGCCGAGAGCCCCGATGATTTGCGGCTCATCAGGAACGAAAAGCTCCAGCCCGATTTCTTCTCCGAGGAACTTTTTAAGCCCGATGTTCCTGGCAACTCCTCCGGTAAAAACCGCATCCGGTGCGATGGTCAGGCCCGAGGCCATGACGGCGACTCTCGAAGAAACCGCTTTGTGTATCCCGGCGATCAGATCAATCCTGTCTTTCCCTTCTGCCAAAAGCACCACCACTTCCGTCTCAGCAAAGACGGTACAGGTGCTGCTGATAGGGCAGGGATTCCGGCTCTGCAAGGCAAGCTGTCCCATCTCAGCAACGGATTCCGCCTCAAGAGCCCGGGCCATCACTTCCAGAAATCTTCCCGTGCCCGCGGCGCACTTGTCATTCATGGCAAAATTGGTGACGTTGCCTTCGGCATTCACCTCAATGGCCTTGGAATCCTGGCCGCCCATATCAATAACAAACCGCGTGGAGGGTCTTACAAAACAAGCGCCTTTGGCATGGCACAGAATCTCCGGAATCTTCTTATCGGCGTACTCAATGGAATACCTGCCGTAGCCTGTTGAAACGACATAATCGACACTGCCGATAGAAGGGGACATCCCGGCTTTTCCCAAAGCTTCCCGGACAGCTCTATCTGCGGACACCTTGACATCGCGGCCCGTCGGCAGGATGGAGTAACCAAGGATCTCACCGTCTCCCAGAATGACAGATTTGGCAGCAACCGCTCCAACATCGATTCCACAAGCCAGCATATCAGGACCTCTTTCCAATCAATGCGTTACCGGGCATCCTCCAGGAGTATGCGAGCGTGCCGCGAAACACTGTTGTATGGACGCTCCATGCCGGGTCAATTGCAGGACTTTTTCATGCCGTCGACGCTTTTTTTGCTTTAAGCATTTGAGCAAACGTCTCCACTTTGGTCCGCAGCGAAGCAGCGCTGTAGGCTCTGCTGTCGAAATTGTCGATTTCGAGAGAGAGAACGGGAAGGCCGGTCCTCTCTTCGAGATATTTTTTCTGCGCATGGGATAATGTTGCGACCGGGCGGCAGTTATAAAGATAGGTCGCAATAAAACCGTCCAGTTTCATCAATTCAGCGGCTTTTTCGTAAAACTGAATTTGTGCATCTGTCCCGTAATAATATCCCGCCGCCATCTCGTAGTCGGCGATTATTTCGCCGGGGGTACTGTAATTTCCCCTGGGTTTGGCTCGGATGCCGCCCCAGCTGCCCAATATGAATGTCAGCGGGACGGCCAGTCCTGCCTCTTCAAATAAACGTGATACTCTGGGATCAGAAGCATGTCCAAGCCGAACCATGACCCTTGGGGCTCCTTTTTCTGTCGTGCCTATTCCCGCCTTCACCCGATCTTCCAGTTCATCCGTCAGGATTTCCATGGCTTTGATTCCCTCTTGAATGCCCCGGCCTGTGGAAGAAGCCGACAGTGCTTCGAGCAGTTCCAGTTCCACTAAGCTCAGCGGTACCGGGTCCGCTCTCATAAGCTCTACCAGCCTCGCCAGATTCTCTCTGAACTTCCCGCTGTCTTCCCGGGATCGTTCCCATGCATCGGGAGATATTTGAATATCGAGGACTCTTTCAGCTTTTTTAAGGGCTTGATTGATTTGCGCTCCCAGATAGCGAACCCGTTCCGGCTGATAATCGGGATATTCTCCCCATTTTGAATCCATCACGCCGTCAATATAGGCTATCGGAACACCGTACTTTGCCGTTACCAGGTCATCCGCCTTGGAACCCATATCGCAATAGTAACTGGAGGCCAGGGCAAGATGCGGCGCCGGAATCATTCCCTTGGCGATGCCGCCGATCTTTGCCTGCCATAGTGAACACAGCGCATGTCCGGGAGGAAGGCCGTTGGCTTCGCCGGCTTCAAGTATGGGAGCAAGCTTATTGAAAATATGCCCCATCGTATGGTCAAGCACCATATCCGGAGCACTCACAAATACATCCTTCGAAGAAGCGCTCAGCATCAATCCCGGACCGAGGATGGCGGGGAATCCGTAATAGACGATTTTCTTCCCATCTTCTCCGGCCAGAACCAGATCTATCAGTTCTTTGAGCCAGGCGCCCAGAAGCTTCCTTACGCCTTTCAGCGTTACATCGTGGTATCGACTCACCCAGTTTTCAGCACGGCGCATATCTTCCGGACCCAGATTCAGCCTTGCAAGGGTTCTGTCAATCCTGGGCCTTTCGGCTTCGATTTCTGCAGGCTCAAATCCGCAAAGCTTAAAGAGTGCGTCATAATATCCGGCCATGGCTTAATCCCTTATTGTTTCGATGAAGGTCTCTATGCGCGTTCTCATGGGGCCTGTCTCCGCGGAATCGTATTCAGATTCGAGGGTCAACATATTCAGACCGGTCTCTTTTTTTAACATGCCGGGAAAGAAGCAGGACTCCACTTTGTAGGATTCGCGGTACATCAGTTGATACCATACGACACCCTTCACTCTATACTCTCTTGCCAGTTTTATCAGGAAATCGAGACGTTCAGTGCCCGGCCGGAACCATCCCGGGCATATCCGGTCCATGAAGTAGGACTGAGCCAGATTGTCCATTAAATCGCCGTCAAGTTTTACATTGTTCCAATAGGGGCGAATACACTCGGCAAACTCCTCTATTACTATGACTCCTCCGGCATCCTCTATGATTTCCATTACCTTGGAATCACCCTCTGCAAGGGTAGAACCGGTGAACAGTATTCTGGGTCCGTCTTTATTTAAGGGAGGCGTCTCCTGAAGCTCTCTGATATAGGATTCGAGTATTTCAACCATGAACTCTTTGTCGGCGAGAAAGGAGCCGTGGTGCAGTGCGACGAAATCTTTGATATCCACAACGAAACGATCCGATCTCCGCATGAGGCTGATGTCTCTGAAGAGCGCTCTCTCCCGGTTGCATAGTTCTATGGATTGACGGAGCCTCGATTCACTAAGGCGCGTTCCTGTAAGCTCCTCAAGTTTCTTATTTAACCCGCTTATTCCTTGAAGATAATAAGCACGAGAAATCTCGTCCTTTACGTGCGGGACGCCGAAGACAAAGGATTCTATTTCAGGAGTGTAATAGCCTGCGGTATTTGAAAAAATCCGCGCATGATTGTCGGTTACGGGAATTACAAGGAGATCCGCAACAGCGTAATAAGGATCTTTTCCTGATGTAAGGCAGCCTACCTGGCTGCGCCAGAAGGGGTCGAACCATCTGCAGATATAGGATCCGGCACGCCTTAATGCGTCCTTGTCGCCTGCTTTGACAAAGCCTATGGGTATCAGGTCGAATGCCAGGATAAGCTCTTCCGGCAAGTAGCCTCCGGCGGGATACCCTATAATTCTGCGTTTCTGTTCCTTTGCTTTAGCCAGATCGGAGAGCCGCGTTTTCAAATGTGCATCAAGCTTTTCAAGCGCCTTCATTTCCATCTCCTCCCGGATATTCAATTGACGGCAAGAGTCCATCCGGGCCGCATTTTCAGAACGCTGTAATTCCGCCGGCAGTATTGTACCCCGACCCGCGCGTGAATGGTGCAGATTGAATGCTTGTTTCTTCAGCTGTTCTTAATCCGCTTTATTCATGAAGCTTCTGCTGCGGCAGCGGATCCGGGCATGTCTGCCGCGTTGCGCTCGGTCGGCTTCGCTGTCCCATGGAGTTTATACATTTTGGAGGCGGCAGCAACGCTCAGGGCGCGAGAGACTGTCTCAAAACTCGACTCAAATAGGCATGCCTTGAATCATGTGGGTCGCGGCTTCAGCCGCGACACGTTGGTGCAAACAGAAGATCAGGCACAAATATCTCTTACACATGGATTTATTGCGCGTCGCGGCTGAAGCCGCGACCCACATGGAAATCTTTGCTTATGCAGATTGCGTCATCGCCACCACGATTTTCAACTCCATTGTTGAGTTTTGAAACGGTCTCGCAAGCCCTGCGGCACGGTGGCACGGGGTCGGACCGACCGATGTATTTGATTATCAACAGGATACGCTGAAAATCCTTTCATTTTGTGTTCTTAGCTGCGATTTTCCCCCGGTCATTTTTGATTTTAAGGAATGCCAGGAGAAAATCCGATACCGGTTCCCAGCTCGGGAAGGTTTTCCATGAAATGCGCATTGATCAAGATAGCCAAAAGAGGGAGATCTGCACTACAGGTGTATTCAAAATTGCAATTTCAATTCCCGCTTCAGATGTAGAATCCCAACGATTTCAATAGAATGGCAGGGCTGGTTTCATGGAGGCTGCAGCAGCTTGTTCTTACTGTCTTTTCTGCGGAATGAAATCCTTCCGCCACGATTTGCACGGCTAAAATTTCATCAGGTCCCAGGGTTTGCGATAGGGGTGGAACCCGGATTCGGCGAAGGATCACTCATATAGAAGAAAATGCAGGGATCATTCACCATTATGCTAAATAATGAAGCGAATTATTCGTAGGCAGCTAGCGGGCCAGCGGTTGTATTCCCATATCCCGGTACCGTTGTTGCGCTCTCTCCATCAATATTTATAAAATATGAAGGTATTCCGTAAAGCAGGGAAGAACGAATCATGTTTTCAGGTGATCGGCGAAGGCACAGCGCAATATTATGGACGTTGTTTCAATTTTTTTTAAACGCCAAAAAAGCAATAAGTAAAGACTCTATCCTTTTCGTCAGGTAATACCATCGGAATATTCGCCGAACAACCAGGGAGTAAATTGATGGCTCAGATCTTCTTCAGCTATAAAAGTCAGGATGCTGCCGCCGTACGTATGATAGCCGAGCAGATGCGGGCACAGGGGATAAGCGTCTGGTTTGCCGAATATAACATTGATGTCAAACATCGGGGAGATTTTCAGAGCCTCATCGATGCCGCGATCGCCGACTGCGAGTACGGGATTTGTTTCACGAACGATCACTACGCGGATTCTAGGTACTGCCTGGATGAGATGAAACAGCTGCTCGATCGGCTGCCTGTGAATAAGGTTCTGCAGATCGCCTTCCCGGGAGACGAGCGGTTTCATCAGTTGTTCCCTCAACTTGCTGAGGCTCCTTTGCTTGAGGTCCCCGTATCGCACAACGACGAGAGTTCCCGCGCGTTGTCTCTACAGGATGCGAATCGTATCCTGAATTTCATCTCGAAGGAGACTGGCATACGGCTTTCCCCCTGCATGCATGACGGACCCGCATACGGAGAGCGAATCTACGCCCGATGTCGTGGAATACGGTATTCCATCGATGCCGCCGGATGGTCCATTAAGAGCCCTGGGCTGATAGAGAGAATTCTGAATTGGAGATCTCTCGGGCCCAAGTACGAAAGACAATCGCCGGACGGAAATGCCATGTGGGGTTATATCCTCTCGGGAAAGCAGGATCGCGGTGTGCGCAGATGGAAACTTCCATTAGGCAAAGACGACGATCGGAAGTATTACGAAGAAGCACTGAAGTTTGCCAACGCATTCTATGAGAACCAGCGGCAGCACTGTGCGGGAGTCCATCTGCTGTTCGTGGATGGCGTCAGCCATCCTGCCTTTACAACAATCCGGCGTGATTCAGGAATTGCCATCATGATGGGACGCCAGGTGTGGATGCGGCTGTATTCAGTAGTGTTGCGGAGCCGATGGCGGTGGTGCCGGGACAAAGAATTTGCTTTTTTCTTTTTTGTTCGTGGGAACCTCGATGCCTTTCTTCGCTGCGCCTACCTGATGGATCGACTGGTACTGTCCTTCAGGCGCGAGGACCGAAGAACGGCGAAAGTCCGAAACCCGTCCAATAATGCATCGGTTGACAAACAGACAGCGGAGATCTGCCGGTTCCTTAACCTGCATCATGCCGAATATGTTCGTCAAATAAAATGGTGGAGCAACCCCATCGGTCGCATCCTGGATGCTGTTTTACTGGGAATCCCCGGATTTATCCTCATGAGTCTGGGGAGAGGCCGTGAGTCTGTATTGCTTCTTGACCATGCTGTCAAGATGTCATGTTTCAGAAAAATCAGAGGTCAGGCCCTGTATCATCGAGCATGTATCCTTTGTATAACCTCCAGAGCAGCGCGAAGCGCCGGCGCCCATGTTTTCATTCGTGTTAATGCGTGGCTGCGGGCTAGCGGTTTTGCAGCTGTTTGATAAGTTGTTTGTAGCGGGGATAGCGCCGCAGCGGATCCAGGTTACTGTCGTGTTCAAGCCAGTGCAGATGCATCAAGCCGGATTGCACGGATTTCTCGAGTGAATCGAGCGCATCCTCATAGCGTCCGGCCAACGACTGAACGCAGGCGACATTGTAGAAGACCATCGGCTCTCCGGGATCTAGCGCGAGAGCCTGCGCCGCCCATTCCAGGCCCTGATCAAACTCGCCCAGCGCTACCAGTCCGTTCGCACCCATATAAAGGGCGCGCGTATCATCCGGATGCATCTTGATCCGGGCTTCCACCGCGCGCACGCCACGCCGGCGTGAATCGGCTGCTTTCTCTTCATCTCCGAGGTCCGAATAGATCTGGGCAACCAGCAAAGGCGCTTGATAATCCTGAGGATTCACCTCGATGGACTTCTCATACAATTGGATTGTTTTTTCCAGCTTCCCCTGTTCAAAGCAGACCCGGGCATAAAAGTAGTAAGCTTCAAACAGGGTGGGATCCAGCACGATGGCTTCCTCAAATTCCGATTCGGCTTCCGAATAATTATGCTTCAGGGAATGGGCCACGCCGCGCGATGCGTGTGCTTCGGCGGAGTCCGGATCCAGCTCCAAAGCTCTGCGGCTCATGGAATCGGCCTGATCCCGGTGTATATCCTGGCTTCCCGCATGCATGAAAAGGAATGAGTAACAATCGGCGATCGCGGCAAATGCCCGGACGTAGGCAGGATCGAGCTCAATCGCCCGGCTGAACAGCTTCAGCGCGAATTCCATGCTTTTTATTTTGAGCTGGTAATAGAACTGACGGCCGCGCAGATAATAATCGTAAGCCTCGAGATCCTTTGTCGGAGCCTTGGCGAGGGCTTTGCTTTCCCTGGGAGTCAGCGCAATCTTCAGTGTGGCGGCGATGCTTCGCGCAATCTCATCCTGGATCACAAATATATCTTTCAAATCACGATCGTATCGCTCCGTCCAGAGATGACAGCCGTCTTCCACATTAATCAGCTGGGATGTAATGCGAAGCCGCCCTTCCGCCTTGCGTACGCTGCCTTCGAGAACCGTTGCAACTCCGAGCTTTCTTCCGATCGAGCGGATGTCTTCCGATTTTCCCTTGAAGGCGAAAGAAGAAGTTCGAGAAGCGATCCGCAGTCCTTTGATGCGCGAAAGACTGCTGGTTATTTCTTCGGAAATACCATCACAAAAATACTCCTGGTCTTTCGCGGAACTGATGTCGGCAAAGGCTAGAACGGCGATGGATCTCCGAGCCTCTGCAGCAGGCGCCTTTTTTGTAACTTCGGCAATCAGGCGATACCCTCTGCGCGGGATTGTCTGGATTATCTGCGGATTCCTGGCGTCGTCTTTAAAAGCTTTGCGCAGTTCGGTGATGGAATACCGGAGAACCTCATCGCTCACATACGTGTCAGGCCATACCGCCTGGATGATTTGCTCTTTTGATAAAACTTCTCCGGGATACTCCGCCAGGAAGGCAAGTACTTCGATGACCTTCGGCTCGATTGAGATTTTCTCGTCAGCTCGGGAAATGCAGTTCAGATTCGGTTCCACCAGCCATTCGCCTACACGAAACTCGCGAGCCATGCAGTCTCCTTCAAATCCCCCGTGTTTAAATCTAAAACGATCGTCTGGGAAATTAGTTCACAAATTTCCTGAGCTCCCTGCGGAGTATTTTCCCCTGCGGGGTTTTCGGAAGATCTTTTACAAAGCGAATGGCTTTGGGAACCTTGTATCGGGCCATTCTTTCCTTGCAAAAAGCTATCAGGTCCTGCTCTTCCGCGGTGATATTCGGCTTCAGCGTTACAAAGGCAGTGACGGCTTCTCCATATTCCGGGTGGGGCAGGCCCACAACCCCGCATTCGTTCACTGCTTTATGCTGGTGGAGGAGGTCTTCAACCTCCTTCGGGTAGACGTTTTCGCCGCCCGTAATGATGATATCTTTAATCCGGTCTACAATATACAAATATCCCTCCGGATCGAATACTCCAACATCGCCCGAATGAAACCATCCGTTGCGAAGCGCCATAGCCGTTTCTTCCGGCTGTCCGAAATATCCCTTCATTATGTTGGGACCACGAATAATGATTTCTCCCTGTTCGCCCTGTTTCATTTCGTTATCGTTGGAATCCACGACTTTCAACTCGATGATGCCGGCCGGAATGCCGATGGATCCGATCTTGTGACGGAAACGATGGTTGAATGTCACGATCGATGCCGCCTCGGTCATACCGTATGCCTCGTGAATCGGGATGCCGAAGGCATCGACCCATTGACGCACGATTTCGGCGGGCATGCTTGTGCCTCCCGAGAAAACATAGTTGATGCTCTTCAGCTGTTTCCTGGATTCGGGATTATTCAAAAAACGGATGAATATTGTGGGGACGGCATAGAAACGCGTTATTTTGTGTTCGATAACAGCCGAAACCACCTTATCCATATCAAATCCCGGGAAGAGAACCAGGGTCCCGCAATTGGAAAAATATGTATGCATAATGTGGCATTGGGCAAAGACGTGGTTGAGCGGCAAAAAACAGATTCCCACGTCGTCCGGAACCATCCTTTCGTGATACGCCACATTCTGCGCGCTGTACAGGAGGTTTCTGTGCGTCAGCATGGCGCCCTTCGGGGTGCCCGTTGTCCCTCCCGTATAAAGAATAGACATCGCATTGTCGCCCGTGGTCTGAATATTTTTTTGAATTTTAAAAACATCCTCTCCCCTCAGGATGGACTGAAACGATTCATCCTGTTCTACTATTATGATTTCCCGGATTGAAGGAATGGCTTCCGGCGCCGGAATCTGTGACCGGAGGTCCTCCGAAGTTATGAGGATTGAAGAACGAGAATCGGCGACCACTCCTGCCACCTCGTCTTTCTTGAATGCGCCGGGGACGCAGACTGCAATTGCGCCGATTCTGGCAATGCCGTAGTAAAACATAATCCATTCGGGCCTGTTGGGCATGTAAATGGAAATCCGGTCTTCCCTTGAAATTCCCAGATGAAGCAGATAGCCGGCCACCCTGTCGATGATTCTGTGCATTTCGGCGTAGGTGTAGCTTTTTGAACCGAAGACAAGGGCTGTTTTGTCGGGGTAGTAGATCGCGGCGTTAAGAAATTCATCGGCAACGTTCATGGCGATTCCTTTACTGAAACAAACGCGGCAAGGCCGTGGACATGAAGGGTACGTAAGTAATCAGCAGAACTCCAGCCAACAGCACGATCAAAATCGGAACAATGGATTTCCAGATTTCGGGCATCGGTTTATTGAATCTATAGGAAGAAAGAAACAGATTCATGCCTACCGGCGGCGTCAGGTAGCCAAGCTCAAGGTTGGCCAGGAAGATGACTCCAAGATGAACGGGATCGATCCCGAATGCCAGGCCGATCGGCACAATGAGCGGCACCACAACGATAATTGCGGAAAAAATGTCCATGATGCAGCCGACGATGAGCAGGAAGACATTGAGTGCCAGCAGAAAGACCAACGGAGATTGTACTGTGCTTTGCACCCAGTTGATCAGCTGTTCAGGGACCCGGGCCTGGATAAGATAACCTGTGAAGCCGAGGGCAACTCCAAGAATGAGGAGAATGGCGCCCACGAGCAGCCCGCATTCCTTCATTACCCTGGGAAGATCGTGTGTAATGCTCAAATCCCGATAAATAACCGATTCAACAATAAATGCGTACAGCGCCGTGATGGCGGAAGCTTCCACTGCGGTGGCGTAACCGCTGAAAAGGGCAAGGCAGGCGACAACGGGAAGCAGCAATTCCCATTTCGCATTCCAGAGAGCGCTCCTGGCTTCAACCCAGCTGAAGCGCCCTTTTTCGCCGGCGGCCATTCTGGGGCTTTGCGCAATTCCCCATATGCTTGCGGCGATCACCAGCAGAAATCCGGGCAGGATGCCTCCCAGAAACATCTGGTTGATATCGATGTTGGCGATGATTGCATAGAGAATAACAGGCAGGCAGGGAGGGAAAAGCAGGCCGATGGATCCCGAGCCGGTGAGAAGGCCGAGAGCATTTCTTTCGGAATAGCGCGCAGCCAGGAGAACCGGCATGAGCAGTCCGCCTAATGCCAGGATGGTGACTCCGGAAGCGCCCGTGAAGCTTGTAAAAAATGCGCAAACCAAAACGGCAGCGATAGCCGGACCGCCCCGGAAATGGCCGACGAGAGCCTGGAATACCCTCACGAGCCTTTTTGCAGCTCCTCCCTCAGCAAGCAGATAGCCTGCCAGCGTAAACATCGGGATTGCGGGCAAGGAGGCGTTTGTTACCTGTTGATAATGCCGGATCGGCATCATCTCAATGGGTATCTGATCGCCCCATAGCAGAATAAGGGCGGCGCCGCCCAACGTAATAAAAATGGGAGCGCCGAAAATGGTTGCGGCCAGCAAAAGCACCATGGCGGGAATGACCATCCTGGATGGATCGATCGGCAGCCACAGGGCGGCGCTCAGTATGAAGCCGGCCAGCAATGCGGCTGCGATTCGTCCTTTCCATCGGTCGGCGCTGTGAAGGACAAGACGAACGGCTATGGCTGCGAATCCCAGAGGAAGAATGGCCTGCGGAATCCAGATCGGCACTCCGTAGGCAAGAATGTTTCCCGCTTCCTTCTGCTGAAGGACAAACCTGTAGCCGGCGACAAGAAGAATGGCAGTGAATGCGGAGGCAACGGAGCCGCTGAAAAACCGGGCAGCGCTTTTCAGCCGGGATTTTAAAAATGCGGTTACGGTGGACAGTGAGAGAAGACGCCCTTCGCGCGCGGCGATGGCGCCGCCTATCATGCAAATAAACAATGTCAGGTGGCACTGAATGGCGCTGGAGCCGCGTATGACGATTGTGGTGGACCGCAGGACCATATCCGCCAGCGGGAGAAGGACCATTGCCGCCAGGCAGAAGGTCATCAGAAGATTCTCGCCCTTCCATAGGCCGCCGATCCAGTTGGCGGGAGCCTCCTTTTGCTGGTCCGGAACTGCGGCTTCTTCCGGGGCGTGATTGCTCATTTTGATGTTCCTTTTGCGCGGAACTCGGCAACGAGTCTCAATACTTCATCAAAAATATCGGCGGGAACCACTTTCCCCCGAAGCTCGGGATAAATGACCTTTGTCAGCTTCTGCCATTCTTCTTCCGCCTGAGCCGTGAGCTGGTGAACCACCAATCCCTTCCGTGCCATCGCGGCAATGGATTCCTCATCCTCCTTGCGATCGCCGGCACGGATCCTGGCTCCGGCCGCATCCGCAGCGATGCGGAGCTTCTTCTGCGTGTCCGGAGGTATCTTGTCCCATGTGTCCTTCCGGATGATGGCAGCTCCGGAAAGGACCGTCCATTTCAGCGCGAGCATGTGCCTGGCAATGGTGTAGCACTGGCCCAGCATGGCCTGGTTCGGCGGCAGGGGAATGGCATTGATCAGGTCGGTCTTCAGTCCGGGCAGAATATCGGCCGTCTCGCGGGGAACCGGGTGATAGCCTAATGCTTTCATCAGATCCACCTGATAGGCGTTGCCCGCCCATGTGAATATTTTAAACTGCTTGAAATCGTCCGGACGTACGGCGGGAGATTTGGAAAAAAAACGGACCCATCCTGCGTCTCCCCAAAAGAGGACGACGAAGCCTTTATCCAGCAGCAGCTTTTCCAGCCGCGGCGACAGCTTTTCGACCACGTAGTCATATTCTTCCCAGGAACGAAAAGTCATGGGAAGAAAAGACAATCCGCCGACGGACCGGTCGATTTCGCTTAATCCGACCACCGTAAACATGCCCGCAGTCAGAATGCCCGCGCGCATCATACGGACCATATCCGCTTCGCCGCCTTGCGTGCCGTCCGGATAAATGATCAGTTTGACGCTTCCTCCGCTTGCATCGCGCCATTTCTGACCCATTTCGACAATCGCCGTGTGGAAGGAACTGCCGCTGGGCGCCAGCGTGCCGAGCCTGATCTGAATCGTTCGCTGCGGCTCCGCCTGCACAGGCGCCCGAAGCGCAAAAGAAAATGCCAACATTGCGATGCCGGCTGCAAAAACGCCGGCGGCACGACTTCTCATATCAAAACCCCTCCATACAAACCAATTCCTCTAAAGCCTAAGCAATCAAATATCCGCTGATTACTCCGGCTCCAGGGTCAAAAACAATTCATCGATTCGCGACAGAAGCCAACGGGCCCGGCGCTGCATCACCAGATTTGCCAGTCTGTATTGCGGCTTTGCATTAACGTCCACTGCCAGCGCACGGTCCAGCAAAGATTGAAATTCCTGACGATTCTGTTCAGCAATGCAGACGGATTCGGCCATTGAGACCAGCGGACCGGCCTGATAACCCTTCGATAGTTCCACGGCTCTGTCGAAATGCTTTCGCGCCCGCTCCAGAGGATCTCCCGATACGCCCTGCCGAACCGGTTCATAGCTGATCAGAAAGGAATGGATAGCTCCTTCTTCAAACGCTTCATTCAATTGAAGGGCTCGATCCACCAGGGCTTCCACGACCGGTTGATCGACAATCAGGTCCGGCTCATTCTTTGAGAGCGTGATGGCCAGCCCCCAGGAGGCTGCCGTCCAGTAAAGCAATGGAACATCTGCCGCCTTTGCCTGCTGAACAGCCAGTTGCGGATCCTTGTTCAAAGCTTCGCCGAAGCCGGGATGATGGGTTTCCAGGCCGCGCACACCATAATCGCGAGCGCGCAGAAACAGATTGCGTGCCCGCCTCCGCAATTCCAGAGCGCGAGCCAGATCTTCAGATTCGGTTTCATCCGCTTCCTGCCTGATAAATGCGTAGGCGTATTGTGTGAAGCCGCTCGAAGCGGCAAACAGAAGCCCTCTGTGCCGGGGACTTTCAGCGAGCAGGCTTTCAATCAGCTTCAGGCTGAAAGGAAGCGCGTCTGCCACCAGATCCGGATCATTGTCTGAAGAGAACGTAGTGCCGCTTTGGGCCAATGCATCACCCAGCTTATTAATCGCGATTTTCTTGATCGAGCATCCGGGAAAAATCAGCAGAATTAAAATCGCATACAGCATTAGCCGCATGGATTTGCCGTCTCGGGAATAGATACGCATATGAGTCGCCTGCTTCATAAGAATACCGGGTCATCCGGATCTCATTCTCAAATCGTAACAGAAAAACTCCTCTTGAGTCTGCCAAAATGTGCCGTTCCACAAACGCATCCGGCTCAATAATTCCAACTGATTACGCAGGCAGGTAAATTGTATGTTATTTTGGAGCATATGAAAGCAATAGAAGGAAAGCCGGGAAGGTTTATATCCTGCGGCCGGAACTGATTGATCCGCTGCCAAAGTCCATCGAGGATTTTTCGGTTGAAAAACGGATTAGGCGGGCCTGGGTTGTCTTTATGGCCGGGATTTGCGGTTCTGGTAATATGGGAATCCCATGAATCGTCGCAGAAGGTTTCTTTTATTGGCGTTCTTTGCTTTGCTCGGGTTCTGCCTTCGGGAGGAATCTTCCTTATGCCAATCGGCTGAGATACAACCGCAGTTGCTGCAAATCAAACGCCTCATTTTGATAGATGGATCCTTTGAGCCGATAAGCCAATACTCGATCGAGAAGGACCGGGTCCGCTATTTCAGCACGGATCGCTACACCTGGGAAGAATTGCCCTATTCTTTGATCGATTGGGCTGCCACGGAGCAGTATGCCCGCCGGGCGACAGAAGAGGCTTCCAGTCGCATGGATGAAGCACTTAAAGAAGCATCCGAGGCAAAGAAGGACAGGGATGCGCGCACGCCGCTGATATCGCCGGAATTAAGGCTCCCTTCCGAGGGAGTTTTTCTCCTGGACGTTTACCAGGGAAAAGCCGGACTGAGCCGGCTGACTCAAAATGATGCGGATCTGAAAAAGAATACGGGAAGCAACATTCTGAGAAGCATTTTCAATCCCGTCGCCGGTTCCAAACAGACGGTGGAACTCAAAGGGCTCCACGCACGGATTCAATCACATGTCCCGGCGCCTGCAATTTTCTTCCCGGTCAGCAGCCCTGATGTTGAAGCGGACAGAAACACTGCGGCCATAGAAGACCGCTTCCGGATTGTCCGGTGCGAAAAGAAAAAAGAGAATCGGATTGCGGTTTTTTATTCCATAGCAATTACCGGCAAGGTCAAACAGCAGGCCCAATATATCGATATCGCGATCGAGCCGTTGTCGCAGTATTGGGCAAAAATCACCCCCGCAGCTCCGTTGAAGAAGGGTGAATATGCCTTGGTTGAATTGGACAGCAAAGGTACGATGAATCTGTCCGTTTGGGATTTTGGAGTTAATCCGGCCGCTCCGATGAATCCGGTTATCGAGATGAATGATTCGGAAAGAAAGGAGCCGGCGTTAATTCAGAAACCTCAAAAATCGGCAGTTCCCCAGATGCAGTAAAGAGCGTGTTCCAGATGCGATGAAGACAGGCGCGTATTCATGAAGGTAAAATGAGGAAGCCAATTGTATGGATGCTCAAATCGCTAAAATTCGTCCTGAGGAAATTCGTTTTGATTTTATCCGTGCGTCCGGGCCGGGAGGCCAGAATGTCAACAAAGTCTCCACGGCGGTCCAGCTTCGCTTTAATGTCCGCACTTCGCAATCATTGAAACCCGAGATCCGCGAAAGGTTGCTGCGCATTGCGGGAAAGCGCGTAAACGCGCTGGGCGAAATAGTAATCGAGGCAAGACGGTTTCGCACCCAGCAGCGCAACAGGGAAGATGCCATGGAACGCCTGATGCAGATGATTCAGAAGGCGGCCGTCCCTCCCAAAGTGCGGCGCAAGTCCCGTCCCCCCGCTGCATCAAATCTAAAACGGTTGCGCGAGAAAAAGAAGCGCGCCGATATCAAAAAGCTTCGATCGCATGCGCCCCTGGATGAGTAGGTGCCGCAGGATGCCTCGATTGTCTTTTTTCAGCCGCCGCCTGAAAAGATCCGGGCAAAAAGTGGTACACTTTCAATAGGAGTCGATTATGGGTATTAGGGACACACTCCAGAAAGCCACACAGAATGTGCGTTCTCGCGTTGAGCATGTCCTCACACGAGAAAAGGGGATGGAACCTTTGGCCGTTCGCCATGAAATTCTCAGTCAGATCGAGTCCAGAATATTGAGTGACGAAAACGGCAAAGTTTTTCCTTATGCAAAAATTGTCGTTTATCTGCAGCCGCAGACAAAGTACCAGCGCAGTGCCATCGAGGATGCCTTTCTGCAGAAAAATACTTTGAAATCGGATGTTGTGCAGCTTTTGAATAATGCAAATGCGAGATTCCCCGATGAGCTGGAAACGCTCATTGAATTCCGGGAAAATTTGGGACAGGATCAATCGGAGCTTTCTCCTCGCCCGCCATTCGAAATGGATTTTTTCAAGTTCAACGCGCCGCGCACACAGGATATCCCCGAAACGAGGCTCGTGATCCTGAAGGGAGTCGCGGAGCAGGCCGAGTATCAGATGAAAAAGGATCGCATCCGCATCGGCCGTTCACGCGAAATATTGGACAGGGAAGGACGAATGGTGAGGAAAAACGATATCGTTTTCCTGGATAAAGAAGAAGAAATCAATCGCTCGGTAGGACGTACACACGCCAGAATCTGGTTTAACCATGATACGGGTGAATACTGCATTCTGGATGAAGCGAGCCGCTATGGGACCCGAATTCTTCGCGGCGGTTCGGTTATCGAAGTGCCCAGCGACAATTTGGACGGAATCTGCTTGTGGCCGGGCGATGAAATCTATTTCGGACAGGCATGCATCCGTTTCGAACTGCTCCCCTAGTATGAACGGAATTTCTGCGAATTGTCATGAGCGCATTTGCCGGCTTCCATTCGTGCAATTCGTGGCCTTGATTTAGAGAATATTCGCCGAAACACGGCTCTGTTTACGAGGTATTTAATAGTATCCCTCGAATTTGTGCCCGCAAGGGGGGCAGAGGTTGCCTTTGACGCTCTGCCCCTCGATTCCTCTTGTGCAATTACGGCTGTATTCGTCAAATAATCCTCATGGTTAAAACCAAAAGAATCGATAAGTTCAATGAGTGAATTAGTAGGTAGGTTGTGTCACCACGGACTAAATCCATTCGAACTGCAGGAATGTGTGCCTATGGGCAAAACAGTCTTGACTATTGATGATAGCAAGACAGTGCGGGCTGTCATTTCAAAGCACCTTTCGCCGTTTTCTGTTGGAATGCTGGAAGCAGAGAATGGAGAAGAGGGTGTGGAATGCGCCCGAAAGGGTTCTCCGGATTTGATACTTCTGGACTACAACATGCCGGTCATGGATGGGTATCACACTCTCGTCGAGCTGAAAACGGATCCGAGCCTCAAAGCGATCCCGGTCGTGATGGTGACGACCGAGACATCCAAAGAAACCGTGGTCAAGCTTTTAAAACTCGGCCTGAACGACTATATTGCAAAGCCGTTCACGCGCGAGATTCTTTTGAGAAAAGTCAATCCGATCCTTAAGCTCTATAGCGGCGATGAGATTCCGCCGGAGACAGATAAAGACTCCAGACCTGAGGGTGAAAGCGTTGCCGCTGCGGAAGATCCTGGAAAGCCTTCCATACTTGCCGTTGACGATAAGGCAAGCGTTCTCGATCTGCTCCGTGAATATTTAGGCGATCAATATAGGCTGGCAACTGTCGACAGCGGCAAAGCAGGTCTCACGGCTATGGCAAAGAAAGATTTTGACTGCATCTTTCTGGACCTGAGTATGCCGGATATGAGCGGTCTGGATGTTCTGGATCAATATCTGCAGGGTAGCAAGAAAGAAGCCATAGAAAAGAAAGTCATTGCCATGACTCTGCGGTCGGCCCATCAGGATATCCGCCGGGCATCCGATCTTGGCCTGCAGATATTCCTCTATAAGCCTTTCACTCGCGCGGACGTCGAAAAGGCCATCGAGCAGGCGATGGAGGGCAGGGAAGAGTCGTCTGCAAAAAAACTGCATTATCTGACGATGAAGGGGAAAACCCCGATATTGGATTGTCCTGCGCAGAAGAGCTCTAAGTACCGGTTTTATGCGGAATTCCTAACCACCGATATTTCCCAGGAAATTGACGGGATCGTTGAGGAAGGCGAAACCCATCTGATCATTAGAATTGGCGAGGGCTTCCTTTCCAAAATAGGCGTAAGCCAGAATTTTTTACACCTCATGCAGCATATCAGCGACCTGAACCTGTCGGTAAGGCTGGTCGCCGAGTCTTCCGAATCCCGCGAAATATTGAAGCAGCATGAAGAGACTGCGGGCGTTCCCATCGACGTTTCTCTTGAATGCGCTCTTGGCCTTATTGAATCATAAAAGAGCTTCCTCGTTCTCCCTGATCCAGCAATCTGCAGGCTTCAGCCGCTGTCCCGCGATTGTCGAGTTTCCGGGAGAGGCGGCAATGGGTCCAAAGCCCTGCAATTTACGCAATATTGCGTGGTCAAGGCTATTTTTGGTTGTCGTTAATGATCTGAACATATTGGCGTACAAGATA
>JAFGIY010000237.1 GCA_016929335.1 Acidobacteriota bacterium
CCCGCATTGCCTGCGTCGCGGCGCCTTGCATCTGCCCGCCCGGCGCTCGCGTCAAAATGTAAACTTATTGTTGCGCGGGCCCTTAGGATTCCCGTAACAGCGCTTCTGAATCGATCAGCGTCATACGCCGCTGATTGATTTCGATAATTCCCTGTTCACGAAGATGGGCCAGGACGCGGGTTACCGTTTCCCGTGATGTCCCCACCATTTCGGCCAATTCTTGATGTGTGATCTTGAGATCTATGATGGTTCCATGAGCATCACGTATCCCGTGTCTCTTGGCGAGTTGGTAGATCCCCATCCGAATCCTTGCATCCGCTGTGCTGGAACTCAGACTTTGAGTCTGCCAGACCTGGCGCAACCTGGCACAAAGTACATGGATGATCTGCAGCATGACCTTCTCGTTGTGCAGAAGGTATTTATGGAAATCAGCGCCGCTCAGGGAGATGATTTTGGAGTCTTCCATCGCGGAGACTGTTGCCGGTGCAGTTTTCCCATCCAAAAGTGACATTTCTCCAAAAAAATCTCCGGCGCGATGGATGGCCAGAATTGTTTCTTTCCCTCCGGCGCCCGATTTGGATACTTTGACCTTTCCCGAAAGCACCAGGTACATGTAATTGCCAGTCTCCTCCTCAAGGAAAATAATCTGGCCCTTTCGATAGGCACGTGCCACAAAAATATGCGCTAGTTGGCTGAACTCCTCATCCGTGAGGGTGGAAAAAAGGGGTACTTTGCGAATCAGATCGACTTTCATCGCAACCTCAGTCTAATGATTTCGGCTCGCTCCGGTTCATCCGGTGCGTTTTTGGTTATACGGCCTCGGAGAAAAAAGCGCAAAACAGCAAATCCAGCTCCTGCAAAAATCGAAATCACTGCCAATATGGCTATAAAAAACAGGGACTGCACAACGGTTCCCAGAATGCTGACCGGTATGCCCCAGATAATTTTGGAATCGTTTTTCTTTTCATAGACCCATCGTATTGAATAGCTATAGCGAAGCGTCCCTAATAATTTATCGGCAGCGGCAGAATCTACAGGACTGTTAAGTATGGCGATGATGGGGCCGATCTTTTTCGCATAGGTATTGTAACCGCCGGCGAGAGAAAGCCCTGCATCCCCCAGTTCGTCAAAATAGTCTTCCGCTACTTGTCCGGTCGGGAAATTCATTAAAAACAGCACTCCGGTTTTGCCATCGATGGTGTAATTCGCACGGGCTATTTCCGCATCATGAGTGAGAACCAGCGTTTTGACGGTTTCTTCTCCCGCATGGGATTTGAAGCATTGCAGCCCGGGAAAATATTGAAGACTGGATGAATTATAGCCCTGCTCAGGAAAGTGCGATATGAGAGCTGGTGGCTTTTGCTCGTTTGGATCAATTCGATTGCATATGGATAAGGCGATGCGCTTCAGCAGCCCTTCAGAAGCGTTCTGGCTGTCAATGCGTATCCAGCGCCTGTTGCGAATGCAGTGAAGGCTGCCTGTTGAAATGGCATAGGCATCGCCAGGAGGGCCATTCTGAATCCTGGCTATTCTCAGGAGCGTCAACAGCGAATAGGCTGCTCGATAATCTCTGAGCGTGATGATCTCGATTCTCAGCTCATCGGTTCCTCCTATCGAGTAGACGCGGCGATTGTATTTGTCAAATCCGACGTCCTTAATCAGGCGACCATCCTTAATCGAGGAAAGACGGGCAGGATCTTCGAAAGACTCCTCTGAGATGATCTTTTGAAGCTCACGAAACTCAAGATCGGCGGGGAAGTGGCTATCGGACGCAAATTCTACCTGACCAACGGCGGCGACACAAACCCCTAATAAAGAGCACAGAATAAATATGGGGAATTTCATTTACTTTATGGGTATCTGGTTTTGTACGAATTCGCTTCCAAGAGTTTTTACGTAGCCTTCAATCCCGGAAAATAAAGCTTTCGCAAGGCTTTCTTGATTTGCCGATCTTTTGAGAAGTTTCTCAACCGATGGATTGCTGAGAAAGGCCACCTCTGCCAGTATCGAGGGCATCTTTGCATCGATCAGAACTATGAAAGGAGCACAGCGCACACCCCTGTTTTGTGTTGATGGGATAGCCCTTTTTGCGCCTGAATACAAAAATCTCTGAACCATTAAAGCCAGTTCTCTGGATTCGGCTGCTTTGTCAGCCTGAGCTATTTTTTTAATAAGATTTTCAAGCTCATGAATATTATTTGTAGCAGTCGCATTTTCCCGGGCAGCGATCTCACGATCAGCTTTCGTTTTAGCGAAGTCAAGATAATAGGTCTCAACGCCGCTTATCGAGCGGGAGCGGCTGGAATTGGCATGAATCGAAATGAAAAGATCAGCTTTATACCGATTGGCTATCGCGGTTCGCTCTTCAAGAGGGATAAAAACATCATCATAGCGCGTCAAGATTACTTCGGCCCCAAGATTTTCCTGTAGAAGCTTCTGAAGCTCAAGCGCCAGCGAGAGCACAAGGTCTTTTTCAAGCAATCCACCCGGTCCAACAGTGCCAAGATCATGTCCTCCATGTCCGGGATCAAGCACGATCCGGCCGATCTTCAATCCAAGTATTCGAGTTAATGTGCGATCTCCACGACTGGTGGGCGGGGCCGCTTTGGGGTTTTGCGAAATGATTGATTCCAAGTCAGTTTTTTTGGCTTCAGGCTCTTTGCTGGTTGATAAATTGGAGAGCAGGCCGGAAGTCGACTGGTTCGCTAGTGAAGCAGGCTTCCTCTCTTGGGAGGGAAGAGGCGGCAGCATCACCTTTGCGGTCATTATCGGATTCGCAGCTACGGCCTTCGGAGCATTTGATTGAACGGATGAATCCGCCTGCCTTTGGATATTCTTTGATACACCCGATGCGGGCATATCCAAACTGGTTTGAGTGAGAGGAACCGAGTCGTGTCTACCCGGAATATTAGGCTTGGGAGACAGTTCTGTGACGGCACGCGGCGGGGGCCTTCGACTCTTATCGAGTAAGATGGCAGGTGGAATTCCAGTTAAATTTTTGCCGGATTCCAATATCTGCTCTTTGTCTTTAGCTGCTGTATCCTGAAATGAAGAATTGCCCGCTGAGGTTTTGCGTATGTCCGCTCTGATGTTAGATTTAGGCTCCGCAGCATCTTTTTTTATATCCACATCCAATGCTTTGAGTTTCTCTTTCGAAGGCGCTCGATTAACAGCCTCCTGGGCTGAACTGCTTTTTGATGCATCCTTTCCCGTTTTGATGGCTAAACCTGTTCTTGGCGCAGGAGGCACCATCCCCAATCCAGCGCTTATCGTGCCTCGTTTATATAGGTCAACAGTGATGCGAAAGGGATTGCGTAATTCAGATATTGAATAATCACTATTCTGTGTGAGGTCCAGAACAATACGAATTGTGCCCTTGTCTCTGGAGGAAATGCGGATCTGCCTCAGAAATTCATCCTCCACCGGGATGGCTTTCATCTGCAAATTTCGCCCCAACCTGGCATTAGTCACATCAAAATATATTCTTCCCGGATTGGACAGGCGTTCCTTGAAATATTCAGCATCTGAATCCATGTCGATGATGACACGTGTATATTCTTCGGCTGACCAGTGCCGGATGCTTTTAATTAATGAAACCAAGGGCTTTCCAGCGGGTTGATCGGACTCTGCCGGTTTCAGTCGTTCAGGAAGCGGTTTTGGAGTCGTTTCTTTCTGAGGAAGCTTGTGCGCAACCCCAGAGCTCTTATACCGAGCCGTCAGGGTTTGATATGCATTTTGAGCAGCCGTTTCATCATTTAGATGATTTCGATAGATATCGCTCAGCCGAAGAAGAGCATCCGGGCAGTTTTTATGGCCAGCGTAGTCTTTGACGAGCAGTTCGAATCGCCTGGCAGCCTTTTTGTATAGCTCCGGGTCCGAGAATCTCTCTCCCATTTCCTGATAAATAAGACCTTCTTCATAAATAGCGGCTGCCGTATGAATATAATGAGGATCTTTTACATGGACCCTTCGATAGGTCTTGGCACATTCCAGATAAAGATTAAGAGGTGCTTGAATAGTCTGTGTGATTTCGCTCCGCTTCAGGCTGGCTTCCTTGAAAGCCATAGCCGCTCCGGCGGAATCCCATGCATAAGCATAAAAAGCTGAAAACAGTGCACACAGCACTGCACACAACAACGCTCGCGCGATGCTAACACGCCACGGGAGAGGGTTCATGGTTAACATCATATGTATCCGCTTGCTATATGTCAAGCTTTAATAGTTAGAACTCATTGATAATTAAGGTACTTGCGGGACAAACAATCATGGGCTGCATCAGAATGGAGAAAATCCGTTCGTCTCGCTGCATGCTCGACTCGGAATATTGCTTAGATGAGTCACTCCCGATTCATCAATGCATCGCCATGTTTTTGGGTGTTCTGGAGCATCCTGCGGCGATGTGTCCAGGCTATTCTTCCCCAATCGACTGGTTATAGACTCTATGTATTTTTTTGTTTCTCGTATTTCTGGCACGCGACCAAGGCGCTGAACCAGATTCTCGCCGGCATTATATGCTGCCAGGCTTAGTGATAAATCGTTGCTGAAACTATCCATTAGGAAACGGAAGTGCTTCACGCCTCCCCGAATATTTTCCTCTGGATCAAAGCTATTGTTGACTCCCAGGCGCTCGGCGGTGGCGGGCATCAACTGCATTAGACCGCGAGCTCCCTTAGGTGATACCGCTCTTGGGTTAAATCCTGATTCTGTAGCAATTATGGAGCGTATCAAAGAAGGATCCAAATTATATTGATTGGCATACTTTTCAATGATCGCATCATATGAGCCTGTATTGTCCGCTGGCGGTACAGGAGCTGACTCAGATGGAACAGATCCGCTAATCCGCAAATCGAAAACCGGTTTTACCGGAGCTATATTGGTAAAAACTCTAATTCCATCTTCATCGACGTAGGAAAAATGCTGAGCCTGGAGGGTTCCGTTGGCTGCCCCGATGGATAGGAATGTTAGAAGAAGCAGGAAAATTTGTCTGTTATACATACACTTAAGGCTATCAAAGCCAAACAATTAAGATATCGGCCAAAAGAAAAAAGTCTATAATAATCTCATCACCCTCTTATTATTTTGTTCACTGGAGTTTGCGCTCTATGCCGACAGCAGATCTTCAATCACGGAGTAGCTGTGGTCGATGGCTGCAGAGAGCTTTGTGCAATCCTTCCCACCAGCCTCGGCCAATTCAGGTTTTCCTCCCCCGGCTCCGCCTACAAGAGGAGCTAATTGCTTTATTACCTGGCCGGCCGGGATGCGTCTGCAAATATCACTGGTAACCATGACCACCAGTGCCGCCTTCTCATTCTGTGGAGCGCCAAGGATGACAATTCCGGATCCAAGCTTTTTTTTAAGCTCATCGGCAATATTTCTCAGGCTCGTCCGGTCCGTTTCAGGAAGAGTTGCCGCCAATACTTTGATTCCTTGAATCTCTTTTGTCCCGTTGAGGATGGCACCCAAATTAGCTCGTGCCGATTGGGTTTTCAGATCGACGATCTGTCGCTGCAAATCGCGCACCTGGGCCTGCAGCTTTTCTATCAAAACAGGAATATCTTGGCGCAAAACCTTGTTATCGCTCTGGATGGAATCCAGAATCAGTTCATCGGACCGGAGCCGTTCCAGGGCGGCTGGTCCGGTAAAAGCCTCGATCCGGCGAATGCCGGCTGCTATGCCGGATTCGCTAATGATCTTAAACAAACCGATAGAACCTGTGGATGATACGTGAGTTCCTCCACAAAGCTCCTTACTGAATCCAGGGACCTCAATAACTCTGACATTTTCCTGATATTTTTCTCCAAAAAGTGCCATAGCACCGGATTTCATGGCACTATCCAAGTCCATCACTGCGGTCGCTACGGTTGCATTTGCCCATATTTGTTCGTTTACCAGATTTTCTATCTCTTTGATCTCCGCCGGCGTTAATGGCGCATAATGCGTGAAATCAAACCGCAACCGGTCCGGAGAAACCATAGACCCTGCTTGTTTAACATGAGATCCAAGGGTCTTTTGGAGGGCCGCCTGTAAAAGATGGGTGGCCGTATGATTTTTCATTGTAAGACGTCGTCTGTCGAGATCAACGGTGGCATCGATTTTATCGCTAATCTGAAAAGATCCAGTTTCAATCCGGACAAGATGTGAGATGGTTGTGCCCCTATAAATAGTATTGATAACAACAGCTTTTGAATCATTTTTTGCAATATGGCCGGTGTCACCGACCTGTCCGCCGGCCTCGGCATAGAAAGGCGTCGCATCCAGGACCAATTCGCCCGATTGCCCTGCATGGATGCTCTCAGCACGCTCACCATCCACCAGTATTGCTTGTATTACAGCGTTTACGGAACACTCAATTCCGTAGCCCACAAAACTGGTTTTTCCCTCGAAGATCGCCTGAACAACTTCCTCCCTGACTTTTCCGCAAAGATAATCTTGTCTGGATCTCTCACGCTGGGATTCAAATGCTTTGGCAAAGCCTGCTTCATCAACCGTTAATCCGTTTTCCTGGGCGAGATCTTCGATGATTTCGAGAGGAAGACCACGTGTATCATACAGAAAAAAGGCGTCTTCGCCAGACAAGGTTCGGGATCCGTTTGCTTTCAGTTTGCGGGCTTTTTCCCGAAAATCCTTTAATCCTTCTCCAAGCGTGCCTGCGAATGAATCCTCCTCTTGTCGGATGGCTCGCGCTACGGTTTCTCTGGTTCTTGTCAGATCCGGATATGCATCTTTCATCAGTTCAACGACTTTTCCGGCAATGCGATAGATAAAAGGCTCGTCGATTCCAAGCCTTTTGCCATGCACCATAGCCCGCCGCAGTATTTTGCGCAAAACATATCCGCGTTTATCATTGCCGGGATATTGTCCGTCCCCTACAACAAAAGCCGCAGCGCGGGAATGATCCGCAATAATTCGCATTGAAATATCATCATTGAGACTGGATCCGTAGTCCGTGTTGCACAGCCCGGCAATTTCCTGAAGCAGGGGCATAAAAAGATCGGTGTCATAGTTGGATGTTTTGTTCTGTAAAACGGTCGTTATTCTTTCCAATCCCATCCCGGTATCGATAGAAGGGGAGGGCAGAGGATTCAGCGCATTGGCGGAATCACGGTTATATTGCATGAAGACGAGGTTCCAGACCTCCACCCAGCGGCCGCACGAGCATGTCAGATCGCATTCGCCATGATCCGGAATAGGGCTTTTTTGGAAATCGTAATGCAGCTCGGAACAGGGACCGCATGGCCCTGTATCGCCCATCGCCCAAAAATTGTCCTCTTCTCCCAGCCGCACGATCTTGCTTTCCGGGATGTGTTCCTGGCGATGCCAAATATCCCATGCTTCGTCGTCATCTCGAAATATCGTGACCCAAAGCCTTTTGGGATCGAGACCGTATTGTTTGGTTAGCAGTTCCCATGCGAAATGAATTGCGTCCTTTTTAAAATAGTCACCGAAAGAAAAGTTTCCCAGCATTTCGAAAAATGTGTGATGCCGGTTCGAATGGCCAACATCTTTGAAATCGTTATGCTTACCACTCACGCGCATGCACTTTTGACTTGAAGCGGCGCGCTTATATGGCCGGACATCATTTCCCAGGAAAACGTCTTTGAACTGATTCATACCTGCGTTAGTGAACAGCAGGGTGGGATCATTAAAGGGAATCAATGATGAACTGGTGACGATTTTATGGCCTGCCTTCTCAAAATATTTAAGAAAAGTGTCACGGATCTGATTGCTGCTTGTCAATTCAATCTCCTGTTTCAAAGGGCTGCAAGGCTGCTGCAGGTAATATTTGTCTCAATGCGCCAAGTATGCTCTCATCATCAAAACCGCGCCGACCCAAGTGCAAGATTAATTTCCGAACGCCTTTTGGATCCCTCGGCATGCCCTTTTTGCCAAAATGATTTTGAATATATTCCAAAATCAGAGCCGATTGATCTCCCGCCTCGTTCCGTATAAGTTCAAGCGCCCTATCAATAGCGGGCAGTCCGACCTCATGCCGAAGCAAAGCGTTTTGTATCTTTAGAGGACTCCATCCTTGTTGACGGATCCTTTGGAGAGCAAAATTATACGCATAATCATCGTCATTGAGAAGATTCAGCTGCTCTAAATGATTGAGAACGGATTTGATCTCAGAATCTCCGGCAAGCCCTTCAAGCTTTTTCCTCAGATCGTTTCGGCTATAGGCACGGCGAGCTAAAAAGGATCCTGCGCGTCTGAGCAGCATTTTATTGATATTGGCGCCCATGCTTTGATCTTCAGAAGGATGAAATGTTTGATGCATCCCATGGGAATTGCATCAGAGTGCCGGGATTGTCCCCGCTTTGTGATACCACACTCATGCAGAATATCTTACTACCTTGCGATTTCCTGCTCCATGGATTCTATGGCAGCATCCTTTGTGGTGTAAATCCCCTGGACACGGAGCTTGAATTCTTCCGGGTTTGTTGCGTAACTTAAAGCGTCTTCGAGTGTTATCTTTCCGGCCTTATAATGATCATAGATGGATTGATCGAAGGTCTGCATCCCATACTGAGATGTCCCGGCCGCAATCGCCTCTCGCAGCAAGCGTGTTTTTTCCGGATCCATGATGCAGCCGCTGATGAACTTTGTCGCTCTTAAAATTTCAATGGCGGGAACGCGTCCTGGAATATCCGATCTTCTCATAAGGCGCATGGAAATGACGGCACGCAATACCATGGATAATTGCAGTCTTATCTGTCTCTGCTGATGGATGGGGAAAACGGCTGTAATACGGTTGATGGTTTCTACCGCATCCAGGGTGTGCAACGTGCTGAAAACCAAATGTCCGGTTTCAGCGGCCACCAGGGCTGTTTCAATTGTTTCCATATCCCGCATTTCACCAACAAGGATCACATCCGGATCCTGGCGGAGAGAACTGCGCAGGGCAGAGGCAAAACTCTGGGCGTCCACTCCGATTTCGCGTTGGCTGATGATGCTCATCCTGTCCGTGTATAAAAATTCTATCGGATCTTCAATTGTAATGATATGCCTCATCGTATGTTCGTTGATGTAATTGAGCATCGAGGCTATCGTGGTCGATTTGCCGGAGCCGGTCGTGCCGGTGACAAGCACGAGGCCTCTGGGCTCACGTGAAATAGTCTCCAGAATCCCGGGAAGACACAAATCATCAAAGTTAAGGATATTGGTGGGAATTGCTCGGATGGCAACAGAAACCTGCCCTCTCTGCTGAAACACGTTCACACGAAAACGCCCAAGGCCTCTGACTCCATAGCCAATATCAATTTCTGCCGCATCACGAAACCGTTCCTTCTGCTTGTTGTTCATGATGGAGAAAGCCATCATCAGAGAGTCTTCTTTATCGAGCTTGCCCTGATCACCGAGAGGTACCAGTTCTCCATTGATACGCAGGTGAGGAAAACCACCGACTTTTAGGTGAAGGTCCGATGCGCCTTTGGAAACCATAACGCGAAGGAGAGTGTCGAGATTCATAGTGATCCTTTGTTAGATTGAGCCATATTATTAATGCTGTATTGCCACATCACTTCCGGCAATCCCCGTTGCTTTGTCGAGTCGCAGCATAAGCGGGATGCCTTCCTTATTGGTATCGGCTATGTCCGGTGCGGACAATAGTTTTCATAATTGCGCTATGATGCCGTCCGGATATGCGGGGCGAATTGGTTGTGGCAAAAGGGCTTTCACCTTGACTGCCACTTCAGCATTCCGTAAGATTCCATTCTTATGAACACGCAACCTGCAAGTGACACATCATTGGAAATACAGCAACCCTTTCCCCAGATTGGCAGCACAAAAACTCTATCCTTCTGTATAGCCGGAGCATTTATACCCGGCTTGGGACACGCGCTACTCCGCAAATGGGATCGGGCGATAATATTTTTCGGCTGCATATCTGTAATGTTTGTGACCGGGCTCCTACTGGATGGGAGATTATTTAGGCCGGAGTTCGATAGTCTGTTTTCCGTCATGAAGTTTATCGCCGAAGCCGGTTCCGGGTTGCTTTACTGGATCCCGCTATTGCTTGGATTGGGAGGCGGCGACCCCACTTCCTACACGTACGATTATGCAAACGTTTTCATTTATGTCGCCGGCCTTCTAAACATGCTGGTTATTGTAGATATTTTCGACATAGCTATGGGCAGAAAGCAATGAGAAATCACTTCACGCTGTTGTTGATTTTCAGCATTCTTACATCTCTGGTCCTTACGTTTATTGCACGGAACGGCGCAAAGGAACGTCTCAAATACTTTCTGCTGCTCTTCTGCTCGTTTGCCGTCCTTTCAGTTCTGGCCAGCTGGCTGATGTACCCATTTCCGTTCTAGACAGCAGCCGGCCGGATCAAGGGAAATAGCGGGATGTATGAAGCGTAATGCGTACACATTTCCAGTTTGATAGGGCGATAATCTCGTGACGTTTTCAGGCCGAACTGCAATTGTGACGGGAGCATCCAGAGGAATTGGACGATGCATCAGTCTCGAGCTTGGTCGCCGGGGCTGCAATATCGCTTTTTGCTATCAAAAAAGCAAAATCCAGGCGGATGAATTGGCCTCCGAGCTTTCATCGATGGGCCGAGGTGTTTTTGCCTATCAGTCCAGGGTCGAAGATTTCAATTCAGCTTGTGAGATGGTGCAGGAAACACAAAGACGTTTTGGCTCTGTTGATTATCTTGTAAACAATGCCGGAATAATCAGGGACAAACTCATTCTGAGGATGAGCGAAAGCGAGTGGGACGAAGTTATAGGAATAAATCTGAAGGGCGCTTTTAATTTTTCCAAGGCAGTCGCCTCGACAATGATCAAGGCAAAATTCGGATCCATTCTAAACATAACCTCCGTGAGCGGTCTGGTTGGGATACCGGGGCAGAGCAACTATGCAGCCTCAAAAGCCGGTATGATCGGATTGACGAAGTCCCTTGCCAAAGAATTGGCCGCTCGAAATATAACGGTAAATGCGCTGGCTCTTGGATTGATTGATACGGATATGACTCAAAGCCTGACAGAAGATTATCGAGCGAATGCGGTAAAGAGCATCCCCTTGGGGCGACTTGGAACACCGGAGGAGGTCGCTCGGGTCGCAGCTTTTCTTCTTTCTGACGACGCTCGGTATATAACCGGACAGGTAATTCAATGCGATGGAGGTTTTGCCATTTAGAAGCGAAAAATTTTATTAGCACTTTGGGCAGTATTACAGTTAGATTTGCGGGGAAACGATCTCCAATCATTTCTGTTGCGCAAGTGATCCTATAACGCTCCTTGGAGCAGCACCCGCAAATACGACATGAGCAGCACTGAAATTCTTGATATCCTGTCCCTCGTAATTGCGCACGGCAACATCAGCCAATCTGCCCATCTGGCGTCCAGACGATTGCTTAACTATTTTGAGTCTGCCCAGGATCTTGCTCATGCAACCCAGGAAGAAATAAGGCGCGTAGGAAAGCTTTCCAGCCGACAGGCGGCGTCGCTCTATTATGCACTGCAACTTGGGAAACAGGCATGCTCGGTTCCCCTGAAAGCAGGCGAACGTTTTTCAAACAGCAGAGAACTGTATCATCGATACAGAGCTCGATTTTTCTCAGCGAATAAGGAGCATTTTTTTTCACTGCATTTGAATTCCAAAAACCAGCTGATACGCGAGGTGCTTGTATCCATCGGCAGTTTAAGCACATCCGTAGTTCATCCGAGAGAAGTTTTTGCGCCCGCAGTTCGTGACAGCAGCGCGGCTCTTGTGTTTATACATAACCACCCTTCCGGAGATCCTGCTCCCAGCAGAGAAGATAGAGAATGTACGCAAAGATTGGTTCATGCCGGAAAGATCCTTGGCATCCGGGTACTGGATCATATCGTTCTTGGCCATGATGACTACTACAGTTTTGCAGATTCCGGCCTGCTGAATGAATAATCTCCAAAAATTGTGACGAACGATTTGGGAGTTTCGGCCGGAGCCCTGATTGCTCCGGTTGGAATTATCTATCCCCATGTTTCACAATAATTGGAAGCGCAAGTGCAGGGGTCCCGTCAAGGCTTCCTTAATGAGCAGCTGTAACTGCAAATATAGTTAAAGGATCAAGGTTTTGCAGACGATAGAATACTCATCCTGTAAAAGTCTTGCATCTTTTTAAGCGGGATCTGGAGTCGATGCGATATTCGATGGGAGGTAAGCTAATGAAGACTGGTTTTGGAATCGCCCTTATCCTGGCGGTAATTTTGATGGCTGGAGCCGCACCCTCCAATGCACAATCGGATGAATATGCAATTGTTGCAAACAAAGAAACGCAGGGGGCATCCATCAATATCGCGGCATTGAAAGGCATCTATTTAAGAGAGGTACGATCCTGGGGAAATGGGGGAGGAGAGATAATCCCTGTAGATTTGTCCACCGCTAACAGCTTTTATCAGAACCTGTTCGGGAAAACCTACGTGCAAATGCAAGCCTACTGGCTGAATATGCGAATTAAATACAGCGTAGATCTTCCGGTCACAAAGAAGGATGCAGAAAGCGTGAAGCAGTTTATCGCGGAGAATAAAGGCGCAATCGGATTTATCAAGAACAGCGATGTCGATGATAGAGTAAAGGTTCTTAAGGTGAATAAGTAAAAGAACCGTGTCAGGTTTCCGAGTCTTGAGGCTATGGAGATTCTGCCCTGCAATCGGGCGCCAGAACTCGGAAAATGCGTCAGCGATTAAATCCACTAGCCCATATCCGCTCCGGAATTCCCATCAAATCTCATTGGAACGCCTGCTGGCAGCAACACTGCTATATCGGTATAATGCTGTTTGGGTGAATGCCAATGAAGAATCTGTTCTTTCTTGATGTCGATACGCAGCGTGATTTTATGCTTTCTGCCGGAGCGCTCTATGTGCCGGGTGCAGAGCGCATCATACCAAAGCTGCGGCGCCTCTTTGATTTTGCCAGGAAGAACGATATTACCATCCTCTCATCTATAGACGTTCACGCCGCAAATGACCCTGAATTTCAACAGTTCCCGCCCCATTGTGTGCAGGGAACCGATGGACAGCGGAAAGTGGACGAGACCGTGCTCCCTCGCCCCCTGATTCTCCCGAACAAACCGATTGACAGAAACCTTATGGACGCCGTGAAGAGGCATCAACAGATCATTGTCGAAAAGCAGACATTAGACCTTTTCAGCAATCCGGTAGCAGAGCGCTTGCTGCGTGTTCTGCCTCCGAGGGCAATTGTTTTCGGGGTCACAACAGAATACTGCGTTAAAATGGCATGCCTTGGACTGCGACGTTTGGGTGTTCGTACCGCCGTGGTGAGGGATGCCATTTGTGCACTGGCACCTAAGACGGAGAAGGAAGCGCTTGAGGAAATGAGCAGGGCCGGGGTTGAGTTTATTACTCTGGAAACCCTCCTGGGAATTGGCACCGCATAAAGCGTAAGGCGCATTCACCCGCATGGATAGAAAAGGCCGATATCTACCCGCTCAAATGTCCGAATCTCTTGCTGTGAACCTGGGACTTTATATTCACATCCCATTCTGCCAGGCAAAATGCAGTTATTGCCATTTCATCAGCGTCCCCTACCAACAAAGAATAGCGGCTCGATATAAAAGCGCCATCCTCAGGGAAATAGCAAATACTTGTATTCATAATGCAGTCAATGTGGAGGTGGATACCATTTATTTCGGTGGAGGTACTCCAAGCCTGGTGCCTGCCGGACATCTCATCTCTATCCTGTCCGCCTGCCGGAGCAGGTTTCACCTCATTCCGGAATGCGAGATTTCACTTGAGGTAAATCCCGGAACCCTCTCAGAAAAAAAGATTAAATCATTCAGAAAAGCCGGCGTGAATAGAATCTCGATAGGAGCTCAATCATTCGTGGATCAAGAGTTAAGAGCTATAGGTCGACTCCATACGGCTGATATGATCCTTGATACGGTATATCTGCTGCGAAATAGCGGATATGAAAATATCAGCCTCGATCTGATGCTCGGTCTTCCATTTCAGACAAAAGAAAGCTGGCATAAAAGCCTGAATATCTTTATCCAATTGAGAATACCTCATATATCCATTTATATGCTTGATTTAGACGAGGAATGCCTTTTGTCCAAATGGGTTGCGGCTAATTTGATCAGCATTCCTGAGGAAGACTTGATTTCGGATATGTATCTGGAAACAATAAATACCCTTGCCTCGGCAGGTTACACACAATATGAAATCAGTAATTTTTCATTGCCCGGATCTGAATGCTGCCATAATCTGAAATATTGGAGACGCGAGGCTGTGCATGGTTTTGGACTGGGCAGTCATTCATTCGACGGAATGGTGCGATATTCAAATTTATCAAACATGAAGGATTATCTTGGGGCTATAGAAACAGACACAAGCCCCAAAGCGTGGGAGGAGCCCATCGATGCCAGAAAAGCCCTTCAGGAGAGCCTTTTTCTTGGCTTAAGGCTCGCTCATGGCATTAACCTCGATGAGCTAAGTAACAAGTATGATGAAAAGAAGATTTCGCAATATGCGGGCCATTTTCAGGAATTGTCAGAGAGGGGCCTGGTAAAAAGAGACGGAAATCGTTTTAGCCTTACTACTTCAGGGATGCTTCTTTCGAATGAAATATTTCAACTATTTGTTTAAGGATTAATAAATGAAACCGCCAGTTATTGATCTTAGGAGCGACACTGTTACAAAACCGACTCCTGAAATGCGGGCTGCTATGGCTGCCGCGGAAGTCGGAGACGATGTCTACCTTGACGATCCAACGGTTAATCGCCTTCAGGACCGGGCCGCGGAGATTTTTGGCAAGGAGGCGGCCCTTTTTGTACCATCCGGAACCATGGGAAACCAGATCGCTATCCGCGTCCATACAGAGCCCGGCCAGGAAGTGATCACGGAGGATTCCGCACATATCTATGAATTTGAAATGGCGGCAATGGCTGCTATTAGCGGCGTGCTTGCGAGACCCATTCCTGCTCCGGATGGAATCCTGGATTGGGAATCCATTCGCAAAGCCATTCGTCCCAAGATTTACTACCGGGCTCAAACCGGCTTGATCGGTCTTGAGAATACCCATAACATGGCGGGGGGAACCTTCTATACGAAGCAACAGATTGAAGACATATGCAATCATGCCCATGACGCAGGACTGCCGGTTCATATGGACGGGGCCCGCATATTTAATGCAGCAGTTGCGTTGAAAGAAAATGTGGCAAATCTGGTGTGTAGTTGCGATTCGGTTATGTTTTGCCTTTCAAAGGGATTATCGGCTCCCGTCGGTTCCATGCTGGTGGGGTCCCGGCAATTTATTGAAAGGGCGCGAAGTATCCGGAAACTCCTGGGCGGGGGGATGCGCCAGGTTGGCGTGTTGGCGGCTGCAGGATTGATAGCATTGGAAATAATGCCTGCACGTCTCGATGAAGATCATCAGAATGCAAAATTGCTGGCGGAATTGCTGAACGAAAGCCCGCAATTGGATGTGAAACCGGAAAAAGTCCGAACCAATATTTTGATGGTAGGCTTCGCCCGCACACTTTTGGACAGCACCCAGATGACTGGGCGTCTAAGAGAAATGGGAGTGCTTGTGTCGGCGCTGGATTCGGTAAGAATGCGGCTGGTAACGCATAATGATGTAAATCGAGAACAGATATGCCAGGCGGCTGATGCCATTAAAAGTGTTATTGCACAGAAGAATGCGTGATTTTCAACGCCCGATTATTATGCAAAGATCTGGATAATCTTATCCGGCAGAAAAGCCACAAATTTTGAGCAAACGGATATTTTCGCTTTATATGGTTTAGCTCATCTCCGGTTTTGGCGGCAGTTTGAGCTGGTTATAATGGCTCGCTTCATGGCATGCTTGAGTGGTTTTTGCGCACAATCTTTCTTGACGACAGGACGCTATGGAAAACGTAAATATCGGAATCATCGGCGGTACCGGTTTGTATGATATGCCCGGTTTGACGGAGCGCAGCGAAATCGAGGTGGAAACACCATTTGGACCTCCATCGGACCGCTTTATTATCGGCACTCTTTCCGGCTCAAGGGTAGCGTTTTTATCGCGGCATGGAAGAGGACATCGGTTCATGCCCACAGAACTGAACTTCAGAGCCAATATTTTTGCGATGAAGCTTCTAGGTGTTGAACGGATTTTATCGGTCAGCGCGGTTGGATCTCTAAAAGAGGACATAATTCCGCTCGACATTGTTCTGCCCGACCAATTCGTAGATCGTACCAGAGGCCGGATATCGACGTTTTTCGGCAATGGATTGGTTGCCCACATTGCCTTTGGAGATCCCGTCTGCCTTGATCTGCTCGACCAGGTGTATCGTGCCTCTCACAAAGTCGGAATAAATGCGAAAAAAGGAGGTACCTATGTGTGTATGGAAGGGCCGGCATTTTCGACAAGAGCCGAATCCAGGCTGTATCGAAGCTGGGGAATGGATGTCATAGGTATGACCAATCTTCAGGAAGCGAAACTGGCCCGGGAAGCCGAAATCTGTTATGTCACCATCGCCCTGGTTACGGACTATGATTGCTGGCATGAAACCCACGAATCGGTAAGTGCAGACATGATTATCGCTAACCTGCAAAAGAACTGTCAGGCAGCTCAGTCGATCATCGCTCAGACAGTAAAAGATCTTGATTCCACGCGGAAGTGCCGGTGCGGCGAAGCGCTGAAGTATTCATTGATAACGGATAGAGCATGCATCCCATCCGAAACTAAGAAGAAGCTGGAATGCATCGTTGGGAAATATATGGCCTGATGCTTTTCCACTGCCCGGCGGAAATGACAGCAGGAATTGAATCTCTTTATGACTTCTTTGCGTTTTGCAAAGAAGTTTTTCTGTTAAAGCAGCTGTAACTAATCACAATAGAGGAAAAAACTGAGAGCTGAAAGCTGAAAGCGCGCGGCCTCCATGAGTCTTTGAAGATTTGGTTGCGGCCCCGGGCCGCGCTTGGAGAATTGTATGGGAATATTGGTTGTAGGATCGGTTGTTCTGGATTCAGTAAAGACTCCTTTTGGAATTCGGGAGGAAATTCTGGGCGGGTCTGCCACCTATTTTAGCGTTGCTGCCAGTTATTTTACTGATGTCAGCATTGTAGCCGTTGTAGGCACCGATTTCCCTGAAGAGCACATCTCTTTTCTTCAAAGCAAGGGGGTGAATATCTCCGGCCTCGAGCGGCAGAAAGGAAGGACTTTTAGATGGAAGGGCGAATACGGCCTGAACCTAAACACATGCACAACGCTCGATACGCAGCTTAATGTCTTTGCCGGCTTTTCGCCAAAGCTGCTCAGCCCACACCGGACACAGGATTATCTGTTTCTGGCAAACATTGACCCCGATCTGCAGAGGTCCGTTCTTGAACAGGTTCGGCGTCCCAAACTGATTGCCTGCGATACAATGAACTATTGGATTGAAAATACGAGGGAATCGCTTCTGAAAACTTTATCCAAAATCGATCTTTTAATCATCAATGACGCTGAGGCGCAGCAGCTTTCAGGAGAATCGAACATTACCAGGGCTGCCAGAAATATCCTCAGTTTGGGACCGAGCGTAGTGGTTATCAAGAGAGGCGAGTATGGTGCGCTGATGTTTAATTCCAAGTCGGTTTTCAGCGTGCCTGCACTTCCGATGGAAGAAGTGCTGGATCCCACAGGAGCGGGAGATTCTTTCGCAGGGGGACTGGTAGGATATCTTGCGGCTACGAATTCTACCGATGAAGCATCCATGCGCCGGGCGGTTGTCTATGGTTCGGTAATGGCTTCTTTCGATGTTATGGATTTCGGCCCACAGCGGCTTGGAACGCTGACTTACCCGGAAATTGAGTCTCGATATCGAGAGTTTCACCGTCTTGCCTTTTTCGAGGATATTGTGAAAAACAGATTCCAGGGCGAAGAACCGCTTTAATAGGTGTCCTCGGCCTCACGCTGTGCCATTAGAACAGCTTAAGCAAAAAATGCCTGGGCAGCTGGAAGCTTGAAGTCGAATATTCCAGGCTCTAGAATCAATATCATGCATTTAATAAAACCGCGCTGCATACTCTGGGCAATATGTGCAGTTTTTCTCATCAATATACTTTCGCTCCCGGCTCAATCCAAGCCGGAAAAGGCAAAGAAAAAAGCGAGCGCAATCGAGGAAGCCAAGCTTCAGCGTGAAGCAATGGCATGGTTCAAACAGGCTGAGGCGATGATCGGAACTGCAGATGAAAACACCGAAGCTCAGGCAGAGCTGTTTCGTAAGGCGATACAAGCCAAACCCGATTTTCTGGAAGCTCATTACAATCTTGGACTGGTATATGCAAACCAGAAAAAGATGAAGGAGGCTGCAGGCGAATTTGAAACGGTGCTGAAGATCGAACCGAAATTCGATCCTGATATATATCTGCTGCTCGCTTCAGCCTATCAGGAGGACGGCAATGCCGGCGCTGCCATTGCTGCTATTGAGGAAGGGCTCCGCCGGAAATCAAGAGACCCAGGATTCCTGAAAGCCCTGGCTTACCTGCATACCAACAACAAAAATGATTCAGCCGCGATAGAATATCTGCAGCAACTCCTGGAGGTTGATCCTTCGGATAAATCAGCTCATATGGATTTGGCACTGCTTTTTCATCGAGGCAATGAAATCGAGCCGGCCATTGCCCACTATAGGGAAGCTCTCAAGCTGGAACCGGGTGATTATGCGGCCCATTACAATCTGGCTTTGCTTTATATGCGGCAAAATAGGCATGCGGATGCGGCGGTTGAATTGGAGGCGGCAAGCCGGATCCGTCCCGGCGATCCGGACTTGCTCGAAAGACTTGGTGATGCATATGCGTTTCAGCAGAAGCATGATAAAGCCTCGGCCGCATATAAAAGCGCACTGGAAAAAGCAGATGATCGGGGCAAGCTTTCGGCAAAGCTCGGTTTCAGCCTGGCGAACCTGAACCGACTTGAAGAAGCAGCCGCTGCCCTCGAAGTGGCGGCGAATCTGAGTGAGAAAAATGCAGATGTCCTGTTTTTGCTTGGGGATTTGTACAGCGATTTAAAGCGATATGATGAATCCGTTGCTGCTTATAAAAAATCCATTGAAATCAATCCGAAACAAAAGGAAGTGCACTACAACCTGGGGACTCTGTTTGCGGAACAGAGCAATCCAAGCGATGCGATTGCTGAATTGCGGATGGCGGTGCAGTTGGATCCCGATTACGCTTCGGCCTGGGCAAACCTGGCATTGGTGGCAGAAAAACTTGATCTTGATGTCGAAGCCATACAGGCTCACGAAAAAGTGATCGCGCTGGGAAAGGGAAGAGCTCTGAACCATTTTCACTTGGGAATTCTGTACGCAAAATCCAGCCGGATTGATTCTTCTATCGCAGCGTTCGCCCGTGCCATAGAAATGGAACCCGACAAATATCGCGCGTTGCTGAAAGAGGAGCTCAAAAAAGTCCATTCCGTGCTCGACCCTGTTCGATATAGGGAAAGCTTTACAAGACTTCTGGAAAGCGCACCCTCGCCTTAGCCTGTATTATTATGATTTTTTGACACGTTTCAAATTCAGGAAATCCGAAAGCTCCTGATCGGAAAGGCTGTACAGATCCTGGGGATTCTCATCCGGTTGATATTTCCAGCGCTTGTGGCCCCATAGCCATGATTCCGGTTGTTCTCGAATAATCTGTTCCAGGACCTCGTTGAATCGTCGGGTATTAACGCGCAAATCGTGATTCATATCCCCCGTTCGAATAACGTCCAGCGGCGGAAGAAATTTGATTATATAGCAGCCATTACACATTGGCGTTAAATAGCCCGGGAGCACAGGAGCATCCGTACGAAGCGCAAATAAGGCCATTCCTGTTGTGGTAGCCGCCGGGATACCAAAGAAATCGGCAAAGATGCCTTCCTGCAGGCTCGTGTTTTGATCCATCAAAATGCCTGCGGAGCCGTTTGATTTGAGATCGCTGAGTATCTGACGAGCGGAATTTTTCTTATTGATCACCCGGTTCCCTTTGGATTCACGCATTCCGAGGAGATATCGGTCCAGCCGTGCATTGTCCAGGGGGCGCGTGACAAAGCTGAGTGGACAGCCGTAGAGAGCGTGTGCCGCGGGCAGCAGCTCCCAGGAACTAAAGTGACCTGTTAAATAAAGAATGCCTTTCCCTTTCTGAAGCGCTGCTCGGTAATTATCCAGACCGTTGAGCAAATCATACCTTGCGAGCGAGGAGATATTCTGGGGCGTGAGATCGGGAAGCTTGCTGATCTCAAGCAGATTCATTGCCGTATTCTGAAAGCTCCTTCGAGCGATCCGGTTCCTCTCACGCGCACTGAGGTCGGGAAAGGCAATTTTCAGGTTTACGGCCGCAATATGCCTGTGCCGAAAATCGACACAATATACAAAGCATGCAAGTATATTGAGAAAAAAAACGCCCAGCCGGCGCGGTAATACTCGAAAAAATGCAATTGCCAGACGAACCAATGCATAGAGAATCATGAGTATCAATTTGCAGCGCTTGCCAGCAGTGCTATACTGTTTTCCCGTCCGCCAGAAAAAACCGAAGGGCCCCAAAAATGAAAAGGATATTCAGGATATTCTCTTTCGTATTCACAGGACTTACCCTGCTCGGATCCTCCGGATCCGGAGTAGCTGGATATAAAGCCCGCAACTGGACCGTGAATCCACGCGAGAGCTATCCTGCAAGCCTTACCAGTGAAGGCGTTACGATTGCCGTGGAGCCGTTTTTTACGGACGCGATGGCTGCGCGCGTTTTCGATAAAAAAGACATCGTAACACGCGGCATTATGCCGTTAGCAATCGTCATTTTCAATGACAACGACTATGCGATTGAGGTTGACGGGCTTTCAATTGAATTGATCCGGGACGATGACCGCATCCGCACTCTGACGCCTGCCGAAACCGTAAATCGTCTGTTCTCGAAGAATAAAAACCGGATCAATCCTTCTAGCCCCAAGGGATCAAATCCGGACGCGCTCATGGATTTCGGCGATAAATTCCTTATGGACAAGGTTATTGCTCCCCATGATAAAGGCGGTGGTTTTCTTTACATGAAGATCTATAACCCGGAAGGTCTGGCAGGTTATCTATCCAAGGCCGCCGTTTACATACCCAATGTCTACCGTCAGGATGATGGTTCTCGGCTAATTTATTTTGAAATCGACTTAAAAGCCGCTGTAAGCACCGGAATCCCCAAATAGCTTTCGGTCATGGCAAAAATCGATTTGCAGTTGGACCCCCCATACCGCGAAGATCTTGCGGGAATATTGTCCTTTTCAAGCTTTGAAGAAGCCGAGAACACCATTCTGAGCCTTGAAAAATTATGTCGGAAATATCAGTCAGCGAGCGATAAGAAAGGAGTGGAGTATTGCCGCAAGATTGCTTCTCTGGGTCGGCGAAGAGCGGAGCTGATCAGTCGCAATAAGAAGGTAGATGCCCATAAGCGATTGCAAAAGAAGGAAATAGCGGCATGGTTTAAGATCTGGCTGGAGACGCCGGCTATATTCGGTGATTGGCTCGCGATGCGCAAGAATACTGAAGAATTCCAAAAGCTGTTGGAATTGGAGCAAATCGGCGGGAAAAAAGCGGGAGACCTGTATGTCACGCGAAAAGAAAATCCATAGCGGTGAGGATTCATTTGCCGATGTTTTGCACTCGGAAATAATTGCGGGAAGCGAGAATCTTACCGCCTGGATCAAACAGATACAGGAACAGGGCGCCATTGAAAATCTTTTTGAAATGGAAACCTGGATAAAGGGCATTCGCTCATTTTTCGGTATCGATCATCTCCCTTTGACCGCCGTAGATAGGAGCGAGATTGTCGCCCGCAATTTTTTGCCTGAAATGAGAGTCGTACGCCAGGCGATATTGACTTGCGAAAGCTGTGCTTGCGAGGTGATGAAGCCGAAGGTAGGCGAGAAATTGGAATTTGAGGAATTTCTCGATATCCAGATGCGCAAGGATCGAATGGCGGATTTTCACATAAGCAGGATGGTTGAACAACTGACTCCCGCTGATAGTCTCGCTCAACTGATGGTGTCGCTGAATGATTTTCGAATCGCCGTCGACGCATACAGAGAGCTTGATGTGATGGATTATCAGCTGTTTCTAAGCATGGGAAGAGCCTTCGAGAGAGAGCTTAAGAATTGTCGTTATATAGATATGCTGATGAGCCAGCGGTTCAGACTCCAATACGATCTCATTGAAAACAAATCTCTGGCAAATGTTCTGCAAAGCATCCAGGAAGATGCAGTTCGGCGTAATATCGCCTTGGCATTGTTGTATCTCTTCCGTTTCCAAAAATATCTGGATCTGGTACACATCGCTCTGGACAAAGACCGGCCGCTGAAGCAGTTTCTGGTGATCTTTTCTCTTCTTCATGAAGAGATGGGAATTCTCTCGGATTTCCTGCGCGCCCGGTTTTTAAGAAACAGGGATGCCGGAAATTCTCTGCGGAATGCTGCAGATTTGATTGCCTATTCTCTGAAAACAGATGCTCAGAGAGTAATGGAGAACGAACTCATTTACATAGCCCGAGAAACAAATCCCGTTCCCGTTTATACGCGAATCGAAAACAGCCATGGATTGCTTCGCAACTGCTGTCAAAGCGGCATACTGACACTGATACAATCTCTTGACAAAGACTTTGATCCTGCCATCCTTTTCCCGTCCAGAACCGACAACCTGATATCCTCGGAGAGACTGCGACAGAGTCTATGGGATTTAAGGCAGTGGCTTACGGACGTGCTGAGCAACAAAGAAGATCTGGATTCGAATAAAATCATTGAGCGTCTTGCTTTGTTTAAGGATGCCTCTCTTCGATCTCTCATGTATCGTGACTGGGCAGAATTCGAAGCTTTTTCGGATGCGCTGGCCATCTCGACAAATTTCATAGAAATCCGCACTCACATCAGAAAATTCGTCGGTTTTCTTGAGATGCTGATCCAGGAGGTTTCGAAACGCAGCATTTTTCAGGATAAGACGCCACACACCTAAGCCCTTTACGCTCGTGCGAAGAATTTGATGGTCTGCTTCTGTCTGGAAATATCTCTCCGATTCTCCATGCATCTCAACTATTCTGCACGCTTCCGGGAAGTACAAAAGTGCAGAGATTCCCGCCGTGCAGGATAACCTTATTCCCGGGATATTTATGGAAAAGAGCTACGGGAGTATTGCAGAGTTTGCTACCATAGCACTTTAATTCATTATGCAGAGGCGACCGAATGGAAGACTTGATATTGAGCAGTCTTCCGGGAACAAGGGATTTGCTCCCGGAAGAAATAGCCCGCTGGCAAATGGCAGAAGAGCTTGCACGGCGTATTTTTGATCGATATGGATTTGCGGAAATCCGCACTTCCATCATTGAACCGACAGAGTTGTTTTCAAGGGGAATCGGAAGTGATACGGATATCGTCGGCAAGGAGATGTACACATTCATCGATCAGAGCAAGCGGTCGGTTACGCTGCGTCCGGAAGCCACCGCTTCGGTAGTACGCGCTTATCTGCAGAATACAATGCAGCGCGGAGGAGGGATTACAAGGCTTTACTACATGGGGCCCATGTTTCGGCATGAAAAGAAACAGAAGGGGCGTTGGCGCCAGTTTTACCAGATTGGAGCGGAGGCTCTCGGCTCCGATCATCCCGCCGTAGATGCAGAGATGATTGAGATGGCCCTCTCTCTGCTTCAGTCACTGGGAGTGGAATCAAGACTGCTCATTAATTCGGTAGGCTGTAAAAATTGCCGGCCGCCTTATATCGAACGCCTGCGAACCGCATTGAATGCATGCCATTCGGACCTCTGCGAAGACTGCAAGCGGCGTGCAGTTACCAATAGCCTCCGGGTTTTTGACTGTAAGGTCGAAAACTGTCAACCCATAATCCAAAATCTGCCGACGGTAACCGACAACCTTTGTGCGGAGTGTGCCGGACATTTTGCCCGGGTAAAGGCATATCTGGATGATGCAGGGATCGCCTATGAAGCTGTTCCGAGACTGGTTCGGGGCCTTGATTATTATGTTCGAACGGCGTTTGAAATAGTGAGCGGAGAACTCGGGGCGCAGAATGCGCTTGCAGGGGGAGGACGCTACGACGGGCTCTCCGAAGTACTGGGAGGCCCGCGTGTTCCCGCTCTGGGATTCGCACTGGGACTGGATCGCCTTGTGATGCTTCTGCCTGAGGAACTGAGCGCAAAATGGAAATGCAAACCGGAATTGTTTCTCGCTCATCTGGGGGAGGCGGCCTTCAAAAAGGCTCTGGAGATCGCGCGTCATTTGCGGAAGCAGGGGCATTCCTGCCATCTTGATTTTTCCGCCGGCACCCTCAAGAGCCAGATGCGGCTCGCCAACAAGCTGGGCGCAAAACATGTGCTGATCATAGGCGATGATGAATTGGCCCGCGGGACGTATTCAATTAAGAGATTGGAGGATTCACGGCAATGGGAAATTACAATCCCTCAGATATCCGATTATCTCAAGTCTCGCGCATAATCACAGACAACGGAATGACCTAATGCTATGAATAAAATCCGCGTACTGCCGGAAATTCTTGCGAATAAAATCGCCGCCGGGGAAATCGTGGAGCGGCCGGCATCGGTTGTGAAGGAACTTCTGGAAAACTCCCTGGATGCTCGATGCGATGCCGTACACATCAGCGTTATGTCGGGAGGAAAGAGGCTAATTCGGGTGAGGGACGACGGAGAGGGAATGAGCCAGGATGATGCCATACTTGCATTTGAGCATCATGCCACAAGCAAGCTCCAGTCTGCCGATGATCTTGGATCCATCGCAACACTTGGATTCAGAGGTGAAGCGCTGCCCTCGATCGCCTCTATCTCTCGTCTGACTCTTAAAACGCGGGACTCCGCTGCCGATTCCATTTCCGGGACCGAAATCGAAATCCAGGGAGGCATCCTGCGCTCGGTAAAACCTGCCTCCTGGGATAAGGGCACCGAAATTACAGTTCGCGATCTGTTTTTTAACGTCCCTGCCAGACGTAAGTTTCTCCGATCCAACGACACTGAGCTGGGGCATATCGCAAGACTTGTCACCCATTATGCATTAGCTCATCCCGAGATTCGCTTTACCCTGGAAAGCGAAGGGCGTGTGCTTATTGATGCGGTGGCTGTCAGCGGAATAAAAGAACGAATCTACCAGGTCTTCGGCGACGGATTTCTCAACAACCTGGTTGAAATGTGCGGTCAAGCCGGATCCGTTCGCGTTAGCGGATTCTGCTCCCAACCTCACGAGCAACGCACCAACGCCTATTCGCAGTTTTTTTATGTCAACCGGCGAATGGTGCGAGACAAGGTTCTGACCAGCGCGGTTCGCCAGGCCTATCGCCACTGCATTCCCGCTTCCGCATATCCGGTTGTGATCTTGTTTTTAGAGTTGCCCTTCGATCAGGTGGATGTCAACGCTCATCCCGCCAAAACAGAGATCCGCTTCCGGGATCAAAGTACTGTGCATAGGCTGGTCCTGGAGTCGATTGGACGCGCTTTGACAAAAAGCTCCGCAATTCCCATGTATGAACACGGATCTCAAAAGGAATCTGTGACACGGTATTCGGAAGCTTCTCCCTTCATTCCCGCCAACTCTCCCGTCCAGGCGGAAAACCTGTTTAACCTGACCTCTCCCGCCGCTTCTGCAAATCCTTTTCAGCGTGCGCTTAATTACCCCTTCCGGGAGCCGACAGGAGAATCCGCTTCCAGGAAAGAGGACCACGCTTCGTTGCGCATCCTGCCGGACATGCTGATCCAGTCTCCCATAGAGGAGAAGCATTCCTTTCAGCCTGGGGCAATGCGGATCCTGGGCCAGCTGCAAGACAGCTATATTATCGCCTGCGATGCCCAGGGATTGCTGATCATTGACCAGCATGTAGCACATGAGCGGATCCTTTACGAAAAGCTGGCTAAAGCAATGCTGAGTCGCACTGTGGAGACTCAGGGACTGCTGGTCCCAATTTCTCTGGAGCTTCCGCCGCACCAGATTGCATTGCTCGAAAGGGTCATGCCGGAACTCAATGCAAGCGGTTTCCAGGTAGAGCCTTTTGGCGGCAACTCCGTCCTGATCCGTTCAGTCCCGGCTGTTGCCGGAGAAGCCGATTATCGCCAGCTCCTTTCTGAAATACTTGAAGGTCTGGAAATAGGAGAGAGAACTCTGGACGTAGATAAAATTAGAGACCGAATCGCCGTCAGCACCGCGTGCCGTTCTGCAATCAAGGTGAATACACCGCTTGCTGCGGAAAAGATGCAATGGCTTATGGACCATCTGGCGCAGACACGCATACCCACAAATTGTCCCCACGGCAGACCCATATTGCTTCGGTTTACGATTTACGAAATTGAGAGGAATTTTGGGCGCATATGATCTTGATCTGCGGGGTTGCCAAAGACCATCGGAGTGAGAACCAGCTTTTGCAGAAAGGCTTACAGTATGGCAGGCTTCTCTGATTTCAGCTAAATCGTTACAGAGTATAAGGGTAGCATGCCGATATAAAATCAATGAAGCGATTGACCGGAAAGTGTTTTTTCTTTGCCTTGCAGCAAAAGCAGTGAGTATGCAGCAATTGTGATATGAGCGATACAAATAGAAGCTTCTATGACGAACTCAAGACCTATATAACCATCAATGATGTGCTGCAGGTGCGGCTAATGGATGAGCCCACCTCTGCCACTTACTACAGCAGAATTGATGACATATCGGAAGGAAAGCTGATAATTGCCTGGCCAACCAATGCCGGCATTCGGTTGATTCTGCATAGAGATCAGATTCTGGATTTTTATTTTATCCGTGAAGGAACGCCGCATATGTTCAGCGGTCTTGTCGATGATACGAGAACTGAACCGATGCCGCAAATCATCATTATTCTAAGCAGCGCGGTCAGCCAGGTACAGCGCCGCCAGAATTTTCGTGTCAAATGCCTGATTCCCGTTGAGATTGTCGGCAACATAAAAGAGGATCCCAGAAGTGATGAAACTACGGCTTTGACTGTCAAAACGGTCAGCAATGATCTCAGTGCCAGCGGGATTTCGGTGCGTTATGCGAAACGAATACCGGAAGGCTCTATAGTGAACATCAAGCTATCGCTGCCGGATGAGGGACCTCCTATCAGCATCCCCTGCAGCATAATCTATTCCGAATACCTCACGGAGAATCAAATCCTTTACCGCACGGGTTTTCGCTATCTGATGATCAGCGAGGCGGAACGGGCGCGTATCGTCCGTTATGTATACCGAACGCAGCTGCAAGGGCTGCATCCTTAATCCGCTTTATTAATGAATAAAGCGGGTTAAAGGATCGAGATGGCTCCCAATCGGCGGAATTTGAAATAGCGCTCCTCGCGGATTTCATTCCCGGGTTTTCCAAGCAAGGACTCCAGGGAGGGCCTCAGCTGTTTATCCAGAAAATCGGCGGCTGCGTCATAATCGGAATGAGCTCCATCCGGAGGCTCCGGCACAACTTCATCGATGATTCCCATTTCTTTGAGATCGGCAGCGGTAATTTTCAGTGCATCCGCTGCTGTTTCCACATGTTCCTGGTCTTTCCAGAGAATGGCGGAGCATCCTTCAGGTGTAATGACCGTGTAAATCGCGTTTTCCTGCATCAATATGCGGTTGCCTACCGCGATTCCCAAAGCGCCGCCACTCCCGCCTTCGCCGATAATGCATACGACGATGGGCACTTCGAGACGGGCCATTTCGCGAAGATTATATGCAATTGCCTCCGCCTGACCTCGTTCTTCCGCTCCGACTCCGGGGTAAGCACCGGGAGTGTCTACAAAGGAGATGATGGGACGCGAAAATTTGTCGGCAAGTTTCATGGCCCGAATAGCCTTGCGATATCCCTCAGGCTGCGCGCATCCGAAGTTCCTGAGCTGGCGCTGCTTGATATCCCGCCCTTTTTGATGTCCCACGATCATTACGGGAGTGCCGTGATATAAGGCCATTCCGGTTATTATGGCCGGATCGTCAGCAAAGCGGCGATCGCCGTGAATTTCCGAAAAGTCCTGAAAAAGCCTTTGCACATAATCCAGCGTGTAGGGACGCAGATCATGCCGGGCAAGAAGAGTTCTTTTATAAGCAGCTCCCTTGCTGTCCTTGCGAAGTCTCTCCACCTCGGCCCGCAACCGCTCGATTTCGGCCTGGGATGATTCACCAGGATCCATCTTATTCATCCTCACTTGAAAATCATGCGGAGTAACTTCCGGTTTTATCAGCAGGTTGATTCAGCTTATTTAACCGGAATCGCCTCCCGATTTCGGGAAGCACATGCGGCGAATCGCATTCAGTTCAAAATATGAACGGAACCGGTGCCGCAGATGCTTTCAATTTGCCGGATCAGGTCGCTGCTGGACTTCACTTTTACAAAATCAGCGGACTGAATGTTAACACGGAAATCGGAGGGATGATAGAGTTCCACTTCCACTCCCGTCTCTCCCCGGTTGTTTTCCAGCAGACGATGGAGCAAGGTCGCCGATTCCGGAGACAAGCTGGAAATGCAGGCAGAGATGCGAAGTGTTTTGGCGCTGCGTTCGGAAATTCCCGATAGCGGCTGCAAGTCGGAGGCAATAATTTTGCAGCCCCTCTCATCCTCGCACTCAAAACGCCCAGAGACCAGGATGGGAAAATCCGCTGCCAAATAGGGCTCAAATTTGGGGTAGGCGTTCGGAAATACCACGGTCTCAACAGCCCCTGTAAGATCCTCTAACGTAAAAAGAGCCATCAAATCGCCCTTTTTGGTTCGGCGCGTCCGATGCTCGGTCACAATACCGGCGATCTTACATTCGACGGTTTCCGCATCTCCTATCAGTTCCGCGATGCTCTTCTTGCTGAAACGGGCGACCTCGGAGGCAAAACGGTCGAGAGGATGGCCCGAAACGTAGAATCCAAGAGTTTCCTTTTCGAATGCCAGCCTCTGCTCCAGCGGCCACTCCGGCACGTCGGGTGGAGCCGGTTCTGCAATGGATGATTGGCTGGGCGACAGCCCGGCAAATAGGCCCTTTTGTCCGCTTTCCCGGTCGCGACGCGCTTTTTGGCCATGCTCGATTGCCGTATCGATCATTGCCATGCACTGAGAACGTCTCCATCCGAGAGAATCCAGAGCTCCGCTCTTGACAAGACTCTCCAGCACGCGCTTATTTAACGAGCGGGAATCGACTTCTTCGCAAAAATGGAAAAGACTGCGGAATCGTCCGTTTTGATCGCGGAATTGAAGAACCGATCGAATGGCTCCTTCGCCGACATTCCGAATCGCCAGCATTCCGAATCTGATTTTTCCCCCTGAAGACTGAAAATCCAGCCCGCTTTCGTTGATGTCAGGAGGGAGGATGGGAATACCCATGTCTTTGCATTCGGCAATGTACATGACGATTTTTTCCGTATTCCCGATTTCGCTCGACAGTAAGGCCGCCATGAATTGAACCGGATAGTGGACTTTGAGATAGGCCGTCTGATAGGCAAGCAAGGCATATGCCGTACTGTGAGATTTATTGAATCCATACTGCGCGAATTGCTCCATCAGATCAAAAACCTGTACTGCGGCTTTATCGGGAATTTTGTTTTGGCGTGCACCCTCGACGAACTTGTTCCGCATGGATGTCATGACATCCACCATCTTTTTGCCCATTGCCTTGCGCAATATGTCCGCTTCTCCAAGAGAGAATCCGGCCATTTTGCTGGCTATCTGCATTACCTGTTCCTGATAGACGATTACTCCATAGGTTTCCTTCAGGATATCTTCCAGGGCAGGGTGAGGATAGCGCACCTCAATCAAACCCTGCTTCCGCTTGATAAAATCCGGAATCATGTCCATGGGACCGGGCCGGTAGAGCGCATTTAAAGCAATGAGGTCCTCAAATCGCTCCGGCCTTAAACGACGCAATTCAGCCTTCATTCCCCCGCTTTCAAATTGAAAGATTCCGTTTGTCCGGCCTTCGGAGAAAAGGGAAAAAACCTGAGGATCCGTCAATGGAATCGAGGACAAGTCGAGTTCAATCTGCTTCTCCTCGCGAACGCGACGTACGGTGCTATTGATCACGGTCAGCGTAGTCAAAGCAAGAAAATCCATTTTCAGGAGTCCGATCGACTCCAAATCCTTCATGCTGTATTGTGTTGTAATTTCATCCTTGTTGGTTTTTTGCAGCGGGACCAATTCCACCAGGGGTTTTGGGGCAATGACCACGCCTGCCGCGTGTGTTGACGAATGACGGGACAATCCTTCCAACCGCAGGGCAATTTCAATCAGCTTGGCGATTTGAGGATTTTTCATCTCCTCCGCCAACCGCGGTTCCTGCACCAGGGATTTTTCGATTTTGGCGTTTAATTCCTCAGGAATAAGCTTGGCAATACGATCAACCTCACCATAGGGGATATTGAGGCTTCTTCCAACATCCCGAATGACGCCTCGAGCCGCCATGGTGCCGAATGTAATAATCTGGCAGACGCATTCGCGGCCGTATTTCTTGGCTACATATTCGATAACCTCGGAACGCCGGTTCATACAAAAGTCCATGTCGATGTCGGGCGGCGCTATGCGTTCAGGATTGAGAAATCGCTCAAAGAAAAGCTCATACTGCAGCGGATCGATGTCTGTAATGCCCATGCTATAGGCAACAAGACTGCCTACCACCGACCCCCTGCCGGGGCCAACGGGAATGGCATGATCCCGGGCATACTTGATCAAATCCCAAACGATCAGAAAGTAGCTCGAAAACTGCATTTGCTTGATCATCTCAATTTCGAAATCCAGCCGGCGTTCATAGGCGGAGAGAGGGTATTTGAGATATCCGGTATCCGAAAGCTCCTGCAGATGACGGCGCCGTTCCTCGAATCCCAAGCGAACCGTCTTTTCAAAATAACTGTCGGCCGTAAATCCTTCGGGGACTTCAAACGGAGGGAGCGGCTGCTTGGTCTCGATTATAAGATCGCAGCGCTCGGCAATTCGAACCGTGTTCTCGATTGCTTCGGGAATTTGACCCCAGAGGGCACTCATCTCTTCATAGGATTTGAAATAGAATTGATCCGTTTCGTAGCGCATACGGTCCGGCTGATCCACGATTTTGCCGGTGCCGATGCAAAGAAGAACATCATGGGCGACACTGTCATCGCGGCGCAGATAGTGAGAATCGTTGGTGCAGACAAGCGGGATTCCCGTTTTTTTCGACATCTCAATAATCAGGGGATTGATCCGGTGCTGCGCGGGTAAATTATGGTCCTGCAGCTCAAGATAAAAATTCCCGTCACCGAAGATATCCCGGAGTTCTAAGGCCTCCGCCAGCGCGGCATCCGGTTGCTCCATGAGCAGCTTTTGGGGCACCGCCCCTTTCAAACAGGCGGATAGGGCGATCAATCCCCGGCTGTACTGAGATAAAAGCTCTTTGTCTACCCGCGGTTTATAATAAAAGCCCTCAAGGAAGCCGGCGGAAACCAGACGGCTGAGATTATGATAGCCCTCAAGATTCTCGGCGAGCAGGACCAGATGATTGGACTGATCACCGCCGCCGGTTTTTTTGTGGCGACTTTCTTTGGCGACATATATTTCGCAGCCGATGATCGGCTTTAATCCCTTTTTGCGAGCCGTGTTGTAAAACTGGATGGCTCCAAAAAGATTGCCGTGATCCGTAAGAGCCAGAGCCGGCATTCTCATTTCCAGAGCCAAATCTACAAGACTTTCAATTTTGGATGCACCGTCAAGCAGACTATAGTCGGAATGGTTGTGAAGGTGCACGAAAGCTGTTGGTTCTGGCACTTGCTACTCCCATTCGATGGTTCCCGGAGGTTTTGAGGTTATATCATAAACAACTCGATTGATTCCCCGTACTTCATTGACAATGCGCGTTGAGATTCTCTCGAGGACTTCATACGGAATTTTCGCCCAATCGGCCGTCATTCCGTCCATGCTGGTAACAATGCGAAGTGCCGCGACATTTTCATAGGTACGGTCGTCACCCATTACGCCTACGCTGCGGATTGGAAGCAATACGACGAAAGACTGCCATATTTCGCGCAAGAGGCCTGCTCTCTCTGTTTCTTCCTGGACGATGGCATCCGCATCTCTGAGGAGCGCCAGGCGCTCGGGTGTTACCGATCCCAGGATACGAACCGCGAGACCGGGACCGGGAAACGGCTGACGATATATAAACCGGGAATGCACACCAAGTTCCTCTCCCACCTTCCGCACTTCATCTTTAAAAAGCTCGCGCAGCGGTTCAATGAGCTGAAACTTCATGTCAAGCGGCAACCCGCCCACATTATGGTGAGACTTGATGACTGCAGAGGGGCCTCGAACGGATGTGGACTCAATGACGTCAGGATAGAGCGTTCCCTGAACAAGAAAAGGAGGATCTCCATGAACGCCGGCTTGTTCTTCAAAAACGCGGATGAATTCTTCTCCGATGATTTTGCGTTTCTGTTCAGGATCTTCGACATCCCGCAAACGTGATAGAAACTTCTGCCGTGCATCAACACCCACAACCTTGAGATGCAGGCGTTCCAGGAAGTTTTGCAGTACCGTTTCGTATTCATTTTTGCGCAGCAATCCGTTGTCCACGAAGACGCAGGTTAGCCGGTCTCCGATTGCTTTATGCACAAGCAGGGCGGCAACGGTAGAATCCACACCGCCGCTGAGGCCGCAGATTGCACGGTCGGAACCGATTTTCGCAGAAATGGAATCCACAGTCGATTGGACAAACGCTGCCATTGTCCAATCGCCTTTGCACCCGCAAGCCTTGAAAAGGAAGTTTTTCAAAATATCCGTTCCATGATGCGTATGGACAACTTCGGGGTGAAATTGCAGTCCCCAGATCCGTCGATCCGGAGCGCCCGCTGCGGCAATTAAACCTCCAGAGCGGGCCAAAACCTTGAATCCTGAAGGAAGAGTCTCGACTCGGTCTCCATGACTCATCCATGCCTGAAATTGGTCAGGCAAATCAGTCCAAAGCATGTCCTGTTCGCTTACATCTACAATGGCTTTTCCAAACTCACGGCGGTCGCCACCGGAAACAACGCGGCCACCCAAACTCGCAGCGATCAGCTGGAGCCCGTAACATATCCCCAGAACGGGCAACTCCGCTTTAAAAAGCTCGAGGGGAAGAGCAGGACTCCCTTCGCGGATAACTGAATCCGGGCTTCCTGAAAGTATAATTCCAAACGGCCTGGTTTCCCGGATTTTTTCGGCAGCGTCGTAATAGGGAATTATCTCGCAATACACCGACAACTCTCGAACTCTGCGCGCGATAAGCTGAGTATATTGAGAACCAAAGTCCAGAATAAGTACGTTTTCGTGATAAATGAGCTTGCTCCAGTTCCTATTCTGACTGCTTTCAGGCAATCAGCTTGTTCAGGGGATACTCGATTATACCTTCGGCGCCGGCTCTCTTGAGGTCGGGTATCATGCTCTTAACCACTTTTTCTTCCACCACTACCTCGAGTGCTATCCATCCCGATAACGTCAAAGGACTCACAGTGGGGCGCTTTAAGGAGGGAAGAATCCCCATGATTTTCGGCAGGTCGCTTTCCTTCAGATTCATCTTCAGCCCGACCATTCCTTCTGCCGCCAATGCACCCTTTAGAAGGATGGCGATGTTTTCCATTTTCTTCCGCTTCCAGGGATCATTCCATGCATCTCTGTTGGCAATAAAGCGTGTGGTCGAAGACAGAATATCTTCAATTATTCGCAACTGATTGGCTTTAAGTGATCTTCCGGTCTCTGTCAGCTCCACAATAGCATCTACAAGAATGCCGGCTTTGGCTTCCGTGGCACCCCATGAATATTCCACTTTGGCTTTCACCTTGCGCTTCGCGAGATATTTTTTAACGTAGCTGACCAGTTCTGTAGCTATGGTTTTTCCCTGCAGATCCTTGATTGATTGGATCTTTGAGCTTTCCGGAACGGCCAGCACCCAGCGCACGGGTTTGAATCCGGATTTTCCATACACAAGTTCGCAGATCTGTTTTACATGAACGCCGGTTTCCAGAATCCAGTCCTGCCCGGTGATGCCTGCATCAAACAATCCATCCTGTACATATTTACCCATTTCCTGGGAGCGGATGAGCATAACCTCAATCTCCTCGTCATCACAATACGGGAAATAGGAACGATCGCTGGAATTGATGCGGATGCCTGCCTTCCGAAATAGCTCCATAGTGGCGTCCTGAAGGCTTCCTTTCGGCATTCCCAGCTTGAGTGTCTTTTTAGCAGCGCTTGACATGGATTCTCCTGACATCGTTAAGGCGGCTTTGCGCCGGCTTCTTTTGCGAAACGCAAAGGATAATACCGGTACGGCCAGAATTCCACCGGATTTCTTCCGGATTTTGCTCATGCAGGCTTCCCTAGTCCTCATTCATGATGCTTTTGCTGCGGCAGCGGATCCGGGCATGTCTGCAGCGTTGCGCTCGGTCGGATTCCTCGACGTACTGTCGAGTCTGCCTTCGGAATCCTCCCGTCGCGCGCCTCGCAGCCAAGCCCGTCTGCACCGCCCCGCGACGAACCTTCATGAATAAAGCGGGCTGGCGACATGGCGGTTCACGCATTTCGGCATTCCTATGAGATCCTTCGTATGCTATTTCTTTTTAGAATATTCAGGGGAGGGATTATGGATAGCAGCGAATACATCAGGCTGGAGGAAACTTACGGCGCTCACAATTATCGCCCGCTTGATGTTGTACTTACACGCGGCCAGGGAATCTGGGTCTGGGATGTCGATGGGAAAAGATACCTGGATTGTCTCTCCGCCTATTCTGCGGTGAACCAAGGCCATTGCCACCCCAGAATTCAGGCCGCTCTTATGGAACAAGCCGGGAAGCTTACTCTTACTTCCAGAGCTTTTCGAAACGACCAGCTGGCGCTTTTTTATAAAGAAATTTGTGATTTGACCCGCTCGCACAAGGTGCTCCCCATGAATAGCGGAGCTGAAGCCGTAGAAACCGTTATAAAGGCAGTGAGAAAGTGGGGATATCAAGTGAAAGGCGTTCCGCACAACCAGGCGGAAATTATTGTATGTTCCAACAATTTCCATGGGCGGACCATTACCATTGTTGGATTCAGCACGGATCAGCCCTATCGCGAGGGTTTCGGCCCTTTCACCCCGGGATTCAAGGTCATTCCATTCGGCAATACCGATGCTCTGGAAAATGCCATTACTTCCAATACGGTCGGTTTCCTTGTCGAGCCTATTCAGGGAGAAGCAGGCGTGATTGTGCCTCCACCCGGCTATTTGGCCAGGGCAAAAACAATCTGCAAAAAGAACAATGTCGTCTTCATACTTGATGAAATCCAGACTGGATTGGGCCGTACGGGAAAGCTTCTGGCAGAAGAGCATGACCGGATTGAGGCGGATTTAAGCATCATCGGGAAGGCTCTTTCCGGCGGCTTCTACCCCATTTCGGCAGTGCTTTCCAATATGGAAGTCCTTGGAGTATTGCGTCCGGGCGATCATGGAAGCACTTTTGGCGGAAATCCTCTTGCCTGCGCCGTCGCGCGAATGGCTTTAAAAGTGCTCCTGGAAGAAGGAATGATCGACAATGCAGCAAAAATGGGAGATTATCTGATTTCTCAATTGAGGAGCATCCGAAGTCCCAACATCAAAGAGGTGCGCGGTAAGGGATTGCTGATTGGATTGGAGCTTCATCCCGAAGCCGGCGGAGCCAGAAGGTTCTGCGAGGCACTCATGAAAAAGGGATTGCTATGTAAAGAGACTCATGAGAATACTGTGCGCTTTGCGCCGCCGCTTATAATCGGGAAGGAAGATATTGATTGGGCGCTGGAGCAGATTGAGCCCGTGTTCATGCAGGAATAGCCGCTCGGAGGTTTAATGGAAATACTTGCCGCTGCAATAATGGGAATCGTTCAGGGCTTGACCGAATTTTTGCCCATCAGCAGTACGGCCCATCTTATTTTGGTCCCGTGGTTTTTGGAATGGAAGCATGAAGGTCTTGTTTTTGATGTAGCTTTGCATGTCGGAACTGCTGTCGCTGTGCTGGCCTTTTTCATGCGCGATTGGATCCGATTGGCGCGCGAGTTTTTTCTGGGAATCAGGGAAGGAAAGCTGCTGAGCAATCCGGATCGTCGATTAGCCTGGTTTTTAATCGTCGGCACATTGCCCGCAATGGCGGCCGGACTGGCTTTCGAGGAGATCATAGAGAAGAATTTGCGATCGCCCTTAATTATTGTTTTTACTCTGACGGCGCTCGGAGCGCTGCTTTTATTCGCTGAAAAGCACGGCCGCCATACGCGCTCAATAGATAATTTTGGCTGGGCAGATTCTCTTAGCATCGGCTTCAGTCAGGCGATCGCATTGATTCCGGGCGTATCTCGCAGCGGGATTACGATGACTACAGCCATGCTGCGTGACAGCACGCGGACCAGTGCTGCCCGCTTTTCCTTTTTGCTGTCGACTCCGGTTATTTTGGGCGCGGGTATTCTGGAAGCCTTGCGCCTCGTGGGGGCTATTCGCGATCCGGCCGTTGCCACGGAAGCCGTTCGCTGGAGTGTTATGGGCGTAGGATTCGTTAGCGCGGCAATTTCAGGATTTCTTTGCATCCGCTTTTTTCTGCAATATTTACAGACAAAAAGCTTCATGCCGTTTGTTATTTATCGGTTCCTGTTGGCGGGAGTTGTATTGGTTTATTATCTGAAGAACTGAACAGATCAGTCAGGATTTCTTTGCGCCGCCCTTTTTGCGTTGGCGTATTTCTGCAAGTATTTCTTGAATGCGGCGTTCCATGCCCTGGTCGGTAGGATTGTAATACTGGCGGTTTCTCAGCGAATCGGGCAGGCATTCCATATCCGCAACCTTTTCCTTTAAATCATGCGCATATTGATAGCCTTTTCCATATCCGAGCTCTTTCATAAGGTTGGTCGGAGCATTGCGGATATGTAATGGGGGAGGTTCATTGAATGTGCGCTGAACGTCAGAAACAACGGAAGAATAGGCCGTATATAGTGCATTCGATTTTGGAGCAACGGAAAGGTACACGGCGGCCTGCGCCAGGGCCAGTTTGCACTCGGGCAAACCAACAAGTCGAACGGCATCGGTTGCATTCAGCGCTATGCTGAGCGCACGGACATCGGCGAGACCGATATCCTCGGATGCGAACCGAACCATGCGGCGCGCAATATATACCGGATCCTCTCCAGCCTCCAGCATCCGGCCCAGCCAATACAGAGACGCATCCGGGTCACTATTTCTCATGGATTTATGGAGTGCAGAAATTAGGTTGTAATGCTCCTCGCCCCCTTTGTCGTACTGAAGGATCTTCTTCTGAAGCGCACTTTCGAGATCTTCAGACGTAAGAGTTGGAACAGGCTCCTTCTTCCTGAGCAAAGCAAGCGAAACCGCCAGTTCGAGAATGTTCAGTGCAATACGAGCATCACCATTAGCGTATACGGCAAGTTGCTTCAAAACCGTCTCCGGAACCGTAATCGAAGCATTCCCCAATCCTCTTGTTTTGTCGGCAAGTGCCCGCTGAAGAATTTCCTGAATTTCCGGAGGCTGAAGGGGATTGAGTACATAAACCTTGCATCGGGAAAGCAGCGGACTGATCACTTCAAAGGAAGGATTTTCAGTCGTAGCACCTATCAGCACGATAACACCGGACTCAACATATGGAAGGAACGCATCCTGCTGTGCCTTATTGAAGCGATGAATTTCATCGACGAAAACAATCATTCTTCCCCGGGATTTTCGAAAATAGGCTTCCGCTTCGGCCATCACCGTTTTGATTTCCTTGATGCCTGAAAGAACGGCGCTGTATGAAACAAACGGGGAACGGGTCTGTTTGGCAATAATGCGGGCCAGAGTTGTTTTTCCCGTACCCGGAGGCCCCCATAAAATTATGGATGTCAGTTGATCCTGCTCGGCCATTAAGCGCAATACCTTGCCGTCGCCAATCAGGTGATCCTGCCCGACGATCTCATCAAGTGTTTGCGGACGAAGGCGTTCTGCAAGAGGAGAGTCCGGTGAAACAGGGAAGTCGGCCGGTTCAGGGAAGAGCGATTTAGTCATATGGAGACCCCGGAAGTTCCCAATTTGCTCTCCGGTAAGGTGCGCTGTCGCACAGCTTCAAAAAGAAATACAGCTCCGGCCGAAGCCACATTCAGAGATTCTACTCCTTCTGCCATCGGTATATGCAAGGACTGGATGTGCTTCAGCCCGGAATCTGCAAGCCCGCGGCCTTCGTTCCCAAGGAGCAATGCACACGGAGGAGCAAGATCCGCTTCCGTGTACGGCATACCCTCCATTACATCCGTGCGATAAACGCGGATTTGATGAAGCTTGCAGTAACGCAAAAAGGCCGGGAGCTCAATGCTTTCCAACACTGGAAGACGGAAATACAAACCGGCGCTGGCGCGAATCGCCTTGGGATTCCGGGGAGAAACTGTGCCTCGACTAGTGCAAGCGAAGGATGCACCTGCTGCAGCCGCAGTGCGGATCAGTGTACCCAAATTGCCGGGATCCTGGATACCACAGGCATATAAAATCAGAGTATTTTGCGCGGGCTTCAGCGTATCCAGCGAAAGCTTAGGCATGCGTACCAGCGCAATTGCGCCCTGCGGGCTTTGAACGTCAGAAACGTATTTAAACAATTGAGAATCGGCTCTGTAGATCCGGACCTTTCCGGGAAGCAGGGCATTAAGAAGTGCACCTTCTCTTTTGGAAGATCCGAAGCGGTCCGAAATAAGCACAACCTCGATCCGGCGGCCGGCATTAAGCGCTTCCTCCAATACGCGGAGCCCTTCGGCAACCACAAGCTCTTCCGGTGCTCTGTGTGAACCGGAGGCTACCAGCCGGATCGTTTTAAGTACCGGATTATTCCTGCTAGTGATTTGTGGAATGGCCATTTGTTTGCGGCGAGGCTATGGAAGAGACCCTGCTCTTGAGCACGCTGCCAAACACGACGCGCTCAACCGGAAAGCTCTTGTTTCGCATGATTGAATTTGCCAGATCTATGGCAGCTGAATCCTGAGAAGGACCATCGACTTTGTTGATAAACGGAATAATTTTGGTGCCCGCCTTCCATCCCCTGCATACTCCCTCCGCATGCATAAGAATTTCGGCGGCCAGATCCGGAGTCATCTGCGCTTCTTCGCGAGCGGGAAAACATTCCATAAACTGCTTCCAGCGAAAGACGACTTCGGGGCCGATCCGGCGATAGAGGCAGTCCATGCCGATGACGGGGACCAGATAATCCGCATTTTCCATCAAGACCGGTTCGCTTTTCTTCGGCATTTTAATTGAGAAGCCGGCGGCTCCGTCCGCCTCATTGAGAATTATGGGGAACAGCGCCCGATCGAAATCATTGACAAAATCCGCTGGAACTCCGCGAAGCAGGGTCGGACTGATGTGGTGGCGAGTAACGGTCAGTTTGGCAGCATTGGATGGACAACAGCGGCCGATCCTATCCACCATAAGCTTTAGAAGAGTCAGATTGTCGCTGGACAGAATTACCATGCCTTCGCTTGGATCGGGCGGATGAATTCTTGTCGTAGTGGTGCTTAAAACAGGTCCTTCATCGCAGTATTCTTCCATTAGTCTTTGGATGAGACTTGTTTTCCCTCCGCCCCCAACAAAATTCACCAGGGCATGAGACTGAAATGCGAAATGCTCCGAAAACACGCCGTTCCCGTCATTTTTGTTCAGGTTTGCCATGTTGTACAGCCTTAGCGTCAACCTTTCTATCGCCGTTCCATATTTGGCGCACAATATATGGCGTCTTGCCTTGCGATTCAAAATAGGTTCTTATTACCAGCTCGGCAACAAGTCCCATCAGAACGAATTGCACACCCAAAAGAAAAAGAAAAACAGCAAGGAGAAGCAACGGATTATTATGCGCTTTGACGTTGTTGAAATATTTGTCATATAGGGTTAGCAGCGCAAAAAGGGAACCTGCGCCGCATGCCATCAATCCAACGCCACCGAAAAAATACATCGGCTTGGTCGAATAGCTGCCAAGCAGTTTTACGGTAATTAAATCGAGAATGACTTTGAATGTCCGGCCGAGTCCATATTTGCTTGAGCCTGAGATTCTGGGATGATGGCGAACCGGGATCTCGGCAACTTTGGCTCCGGCCCATGAAGCATAAACCGGTATAAACCTATGCATCTCTCCATATAGACGGATGTGTTCGACCACTTCGCGACGATATCCCTTTAATGTGCAACCGTAATCATGGAGCCGGACACCGCTGATAAACGATATGAGCAAATTTGCAATTTGGGATGGCAGGCGGCGAGTAAGCCATGCATCCTGACGGCTTTTTCTCCAGCAACTGACGACGTCGTATCCTTCCCGGAGTTTTGCCAGGATAGCCGGTATATCGCGGGGATCGTTCTGCAAATCCGCATCCATAGGAATCAGGATGCTGCCGCCGGCATAATCAAATCCTGCCGCCATGGCAGCAGTCTGTCCGAAATTCCGGCGGAATTGGATGACCCTGATGTGAGGATATTGAGCAGACAGCCTTGCGATGCAGGCATCGCTTCCATCGGTGCTTCCATCATCGATCAACAGGATCTCGAATTCTTCGCCGGATGGCTCAAGCGTTTGCATGAGCGTCGTTAAGAACAACTCCAGGTTTTCCCGTTCGTTATATATCGGAACAATGATGGATATCTTTTCGCTCATGAAAATTCGGTTTCCATCGCAGCGAGCTGCTGCATGTCATTTCGGTTGCGGAAGAAAATGTAGACAATTCCTCCAGGCAAAGAAGAAAGAATGATCACAACAGAGGAAAGCAGGCCAAGCGCAATGCAGGACGCCGGTGCAACTCCGATGGCTCCAAAAAGACTCATGAAGGCGTATTCCCGCAATCCCATCCCGTTCAGGCTGATCGGGATCATCGATATCAACGTAATGACCGGCACAAAAACAAAGAACCAGAAGGGGTCGATTTCAAGTCGAAGCCCCAGTGCCAAAATCCAGGTGACCGCGATTACGAGGAATTGATTGATAAAGGAAATAAAAAGCGATCCCAGGAGCAGAATCCGATGCTGTCCCATAATCTGGAATGCATTCGAGATCAGATCCACTTTCGTGGCGATTTTTGGCAAATGCAGTCGGCGAAGCAAATTCGTCAGCCGTCGATGAAAATAGGGGGCAAAAATTCCGATGTTTCCTGCCACAAATACTGCAAATGCGCCCCAGATGATGAGAGATACCGGAATTCCAGGCACACGGACCGGATAAATGAGAATAGCAACACAGGCAATGATCATCATTGCAAACATGCCGGCATCCCGGTCCAGGAATGTTGATGCGAAGCTTTGCGCATAGGATTTGGAAGGTCTTCCTGCGTAGTACATCTTTACCACATCCCCGCCCACCACTGTGGGAAAGGTCAGATTGAAGAAAAGACCGATGCAATAAATGCCAAAAAGATTCGGTATGGATAAAACAGGCATCAATGGCCGCATCAGCAATTTCCAGCGATAGATACAAATAAAATGCGCGATCCAAAGCACAAGGAACGCAAGGAGCAGTATGTCCAGGCGGGCGTTTTTCAGCGTATCGCCGAAATGCTGGAAATCTATCTTGGTAAAAATGTAATAAAACAATAGAGCCGTAACTAGCAGTTTCGTGCAGGCAAATAGCTTGGTCTTCATGATCTCGAGCGATCCTCGGAAGAGTCGGATTTTATGTCGGCGCGGTTGGATATCAGAAAAAGATCCTCGCCGGCGGCATATTCCGGATTGAAAAGCGCATCAAATCGCAATGAAAAGCGGGGATTCCGGTCCAGAATATGGGTTTCCAAATCCTTATCATCAGCAATGTAGTTATAGTCCTTTTCAGCCAGAATGCAAAATACTCGCTTTTCTGACCGAAGCCTGATCTTCAACCGTTCGGCGTCGTATTCTTCGAAAATCGGACGCCTCAGGTAATACACCATGCTGGGTAGTGCAGTGCGAAAATAGCCTGTTTCATCCCCTGAATCCAGCCGCTTTTCAATTAATCGGCAAAAACGCTTTACCGGCCGATAATGCTCCAATTCAGGCAGATAAATTGTCGCGCACATCAAATAAACAGCCCAAAGAGTTGCTGCGAGACCAACCATGCAGCGCGCCAGCTTCCTGCGAAGCACACTCCATATAAGGATGACGGCTCCGGCCGCCAGCACTATCGACGGGGCGTAGTGTAACACGATATGGATATTCGGCATAAAGGAGCGGAAAAAATAGGGAGCCAGAATCGCCAAAGAAACGAGAAGGATGCCCGATAGCGCAAATCCCAGAAACCAGCAGGATGGCGAGAAAACATTCGGAGAATTTTTTTCAACGGTCTCTGAAGAATCTCCGCTGCTGGAATCTTTCTGTGAATGGTCCGAGGCTCTTTTCCCTTTTATGGTTTTGTCCAAAATCCCTGAAAGGATGATCGCCGCAACCGGATAGATTGGGGCAATATAGTATTCCTGCTTGTTCTTGGACAGAGAAAATAAAACAAAGGAGAATACACACCAGATGAGCGGCAATCCAAAGGAGAGGCTTCTGATCGGTTGCTCGGTTTTTCTATAGAGCCGGAGCAGATAGAAAGCGCATAAAAGCAGAACAGCCCACGGGAAAAAGTCAATCATTGCAACTGGGAAATAATAAAAGAATCCTCTGGATGGTCCCATGGTTTCAGAAGCAAAGCGGCCGATATTGTCCCTTAAGAAAAACGGCTCAATATATGTCCAGCCATGCGACAGGAAGATTGCCGCATACCAGGGCAGAATGATAACGGCAAGAATCGTGGCCCCTATCATAGGATAAAGGTCACGCAACTTCAGGCGGCGTCCACAAAGCATCCATAAAATGCAGGCTGATCCCGGAATGATGAGAGCAACGGGCCCCTTGGTCAAAAAACCCAGACCGGCAAAGAGATAGGCAAAAGCCCAGTTCCGCAGTCCTCCTTTAAGGACAGCGCGCACGATGAAGAACAGAGTCCCGATTAGAAAAAGCAAGAGCAGAATATCAATCGGCAATCGGCGAGCCAGGATGAAAATACGGGGTACCGTAGCGGTAATAGCGGCAGCGATGAGGGCGGCCTTCGGACCGAACAGCATACGGGCAATGCCATAAGAAAACAGGATTATGCCAATGGCCGCGAGTGCGCTCGGCAGGCGGACAGCAAACTCATTAACGCCGAAAAGTTTGTAGGAGAGCAGGATAATCCAGTACGTTAAGGGAGGCTTTTGAGCGCGCGGCCCAAAGTTAAATTGAGGAGCCAGGTAGTCACCGCTTTCCAGCATCTCGCGGGGCGTTTCTGCATAAAATGCCTCATTGGCATCCCAAATGGATGACGTTCCCAGGCTGACGCAATAGGGCAAACACAGCGCCAACAAGATCATGATATGTTTGTAAGAGCGATGAGGTCGCATTAGGCTCCGGCAGCCATATCAGAAGCCTGTAAAAATTTCCATAATAGAGAGGCCCTAAAAAAGAGACTTCTGCATTTCATCCAGGACCTCATCTGTAGACCGTCTTCGAGCCTTGCCGGTCAAATCGATCTCCTTCCGCTCCAGGCGCTCCAGTATTTCATGGGCCCTGGTAAGGACCTCCCGAGGCATGCCTGCCAATCGGGCTACTTCAATGCCATAGCTTTTATCCGCTACCCCGGGTGTCACTTTGCGCAGAAATACGATCTCTTTGCCGACTTCCTGGATAGCCATACAGCAATTTTTGACTCCGTGATGTACTTCGGCCAACTTGGTCAGTTCGTGGTAATGAGTTGCAAATAGAGTCTTGCATCGCGGAAAGGAGTTCTGAACCAGGTATTCGGCGATAGCCCACGCCAGCGAAAGGCCATCAAACGTTGCCGTCCCCCGACCGACTTCGTCCAGGAGGATCAGACTGCGACTGGTGGCAGTGTTCAGGATATTGGCCGTTTCAATCATTTCAACCATAAAAGTCGACCGGCCTCTCGCAAGGTTATCCGAGGCTCCGACGCGCGTATAGATACGATCGATGCATCCGAGACGTGCTTCTTTTGCGGGAACGAAGGAACCCATTTGAGCCAGAATTACAATAAGCGCAGTCTGGCGAAGATAGGTCGATTTTCCACCCATGTTGGGACCGGTCAGGATGGTCAACTGATCCGTCGTCGAATTAAGATACAAATCATTTGGAATAAAGGGGCGGCTTTGCAGTTCAACTACGGGGTGGCGTCCAAGTCGTATGTATATTTCATCGCCATTTGTCAGTTTTGGCCGAACATAATCATTTTTAACAGCGACCTCCGATAGAGAAGCATATGTGTCCAACTCCCCGAGAAAGCGCGCTGTGGACTGAACGCGCATTCCCTGCGCTGCGACCGCCTTGCGGATTTGAGCAAACAGCTCCTTTTCCAGGACAGCTATGCGCTCTTCGGCGCCGAGCACCTTCTCCTCATACTGCTGAAGCTCATTGGTAATGAAGCGCTCACAATTCACCAGCGTCTGTTTGCGGATATAGTGCTGTGGGACAAGATGAAGGTTGGATTTTGTAACCTCGATGAAGTAGCCAAAAACCTGATTGAATTTGACCTTGAGAGAAGATATCCCCGTATTTTGTCGTTCACGGGCTTCCAACGAAGCGATGAATCCTTTGCCGCTATGCCGGATCGATCGCAGTTCGTCCAACTCCTGATGATAACCTTCCCTAATTATTCCCGGCTCATTGATCGAAGCGGGAGGATCCTGGGATAAGGCCCTTTCAATTAAAGCCACAACGTCGTCCAGATCATCCAGGTTTTCGCGAATTTCATTCAGGCGCGGAGCCGACAGCTCTGTCAGAAGAAGACGGAGGTCCGGAACAACTCTGAGGGAATCGCGAAGAGCAAGAAGCTCGCGAGGCCCTGCGACTCCAATCATCACGCGGCTTATAAGCCTTTCCAGGTCGTGAACACCCGCCAGTTTAGAGGTGATGCGCCCATGAAGCTGGATGCCGGTCGTCAGAGCCCGAATGGCATCCTGGCGCCGTTCAAGTGCATTCAAATCCAGCAGAGGCAACAGCAGCCAGGATTTCAACAGTCTGGCTCCCATTCCGGTTCGGGTAAGGTCCAGAAAGGAGAGAAGGGATCCCTTTTTCGATCCATCCAGTGTGTGTATCAGCTCCAGGTTGGCGACCGTGGAGGCATCCAGTTTCATAAAATCGGAGGGCTCAAAAAAGCGCAGTGCCGCTATTTTCCCAAGAGACTCGAGCTGCGAATCGCGAAGGTAGTGAATCAATGCGCCGGCAGCGCAAACGGAAAGAGTCTGTCCTGAAGCGCCAAAGCCGTCCAGACTGGCTACGTTAAAGTGCTCGAGAAGCATACGCTGCGCATAGTCGAGGTTGAAAGCCCATTCGTCGACGGGACTTGAGACCCATTCTTCGCACCAGTCACGGAAGAGGCGTTGACGCAATTCGCTGCTGGCTTGTTCGGGCGTAACAAGCTCCCTGGGAGAGAACCGGGTCAATTCATCAATAGCCTTTTGCCAGTCGTTTTCACCGATGAATTGAGTCGCCAGGAAATCAGCTGTCGAAAGATCCATAAAGGCTAATCCGACTCCCTGTTCCGTAACATAGAAGCTTCCCAGATAGTTGTGATCTTTGGGCTCCAGGAGCATTTCTTCGACGACGGTTCCAGGAGTTAAAACCCGCGTGACTTCCCGGTGAACCAGCTTCTTGGCGGTCCGGGGATCTTCGACCTGTTCGCAGATGGCAATCTTATAGCCCTTTTTCATAAGCCGGGCGATATAGCCGTCGACGGAATGATAAGGAACTCCGCACATTGGAATGGGGGCTCCGCTCTTATCTTTGTTACGCGATGTAAGGGTGATTTCGAGTTCGCGAGACGCCAGTACCGCATCTTCATAAAACATCTCGTAAAAATCACCGAGACGGAAAAATACCAATTTGCCGGGAAAGCGGCGCTTGACCTCATGGTACTGCTTCATCATGGGTGTGAGGTCTTCCATCACGCTCTTTTCTTCATCTTCAGCAAAAAGTAATAAAACCGTGGGCGATGCAGCCTGCGATAAATAGCCAAATTCGAGGGAGATGATCCGGAGGAAACAGGTAAACCCGGATTTTCACAGATCCATTCTTCCCAAGCGGTATCTGGTCATAAATCCTTGTATATCAAGAGGCTGCAGTATATAATGCGGTTCCTGCTATTGTCAATATGATGCCCCATAGACCAGATCCACGAATACTGGCTTTTGATACTTCAAGCGTGCGAGGGAGTATCGCATTACTGGAGGGAGATGAACCGTGCGGTGAGGTAAGGCTGCATTCACTTCAAACCCATTCGACCAATCTTCTTAGCTCAATCGACTTTCTGCTCAGCAACTCAGGCTGGACGCTCAAGGATCTGAATCTTATCGCCGTGGGAAATGGGCCCGGTTCCTTCACGGGAATACGGATAGGTATTGCAACCGCTCTTGGATTTTCGCGCTCGCTTTCCATTCCATTCGCCGGAATATCGGGATTAGATGCTTTGGCGCACCAGGTATCTTATCTTGAAGGACGGATTGGGGTCATCCTGAATGCGCACAGGTCACAAGCCTTTTATGCCGAATATGTTGGAGAAAAGGGGCGAATCCGCAAAAGTCAAAAATCGCAGCTTATTGATATTTCTGCTCTTGAACATCACCTCCGCGACAGGCATTTATATCTAGTCGGAGATACAGATTTATGCCGATTGGATGGATCGAAAGCTGTGTCTCCTGCATGGCCGCGTCTCGTTTCGACAGATCTATTCCTGGCGGTTGGAATAGGCCGGTTAGCTTTGGCGAACAAACGGAAATGGCGTTCGAGTGATTCCGTTATATCCGAACCAACATACATAAGGCCTCCGGATGCCCTCAAAAAGAAGAAACATTGAGATGGTTTCAAATTGCTATCTTGCCCGTCTCACAGTGGAAGACGTTACCCTGTTGCAGCCGCTGGAAGAGCAGATTCAACTGGCTTTTTGGGGGCTGGAAAACTATCGGCGCTTCCTGGAGGAGTTCCCCGAATACTTCGGTTCCAAAGCCGTTATGATTACGGAAGCCGGCGAAACAAGGCTGATCGGCTTCTTCCTGGCGCGGTCTATTTATGACAATCTGGAAATCCTGAAGCTCGGCGTTTTCCCCGAATGCCAGCGGCAGGGAATCGGCACGAGTCTAATGGAATCGGCTTACGCAGAAGGTCTGCGCCGGGGATGCAATCGCTGTTTTCTCGAAGTCCGCAAATCCAACCAAAGCGCCATTCAATTTTACTACAATCACAGTTTCCGGATTGCGGGTACACGGGTTGATTACTATACAGACCCGATCGAAGATGCCTGGATAATGGAAAAGACGCTGTAATTTCCGGCAATCCAGTTCCACAGAGGCGATTTTTAAATCCCTTGAACGCGCAATCATATACTCCGGTTTCCAAAAAGCAGTCGAATACGAAGCGGATCACGGCCGCGAGCCTTTTTGGCTATGGATTGGATTTCTTTTGCTTTAGAGTATGGAATCCACGAGTGGAATAGAGTCTATTAGCCTACTAAAAGATGCTGAAAAAGCTTTGGACGCGATGGCAATTTGACTAGAATACCCATTGTCATGTCAGGTTTGGGTTGTTGAGCTCTTATTTCCCTCCAAGGAGGTTCGACTTGAGACTTGTAAAATATATCCTGGTTGTAATGGGTCTGATGCTTGCGGCAGCAGCCTGCGGCACAAAAGAAAAGTCCGTTCCCAGCGCAGCAGAAAGCATGGAAAAGAATAAATTGGTTCGCATTATCACGGATGCCGTGAATGCGCCTTTCGAATTTGGAGCCGGCACCGGCGTCCAGGGATTCGATGTTGATCTTGGAAATGAAATAGGGAAGGATCTCGGGATTGAAGTTAAATGGGTAAAGGCTTCGGGCTATGAGCACTTGTACGAATTGGTGAAAAATGGGGAGGCGGAGATCCTGATTTCCGCTATCGCAATCGATCCCAAAAAGGAGGAGGAATTCGCATTCTCAACACCATATTATGACAGTGGAGATGTGATCGCTCATCAGCGGACCAAGTTTGACATTAAAGATTTTTCCAGCCTTTCAGGGAAAAAGGTCGGGGTTGCTACGGGACGTCCGGCCGACGCTTTTATGGCCAGTCAGACGGCAAGCGGAGTCGTAATCAGCAAATACAGCACGATGGATGATGCTTTGGGCGCTCTGAACAGGGCTGAGATAGAGGCGGTGGTCGGAGATGAGCCGCTTATTACATACAGCAGCTTTAAAAGCTATCCGAACACAACCACGCTACCCCTGTTAATCAACAAATACAAATATGCGGTTGTTGTGCGCAAGAATGAAAGCGAGCTTCTGGCCAAGATTAACGCAACGATAGATCGGCTGAAATCTGCCGGGGAATTGAAGAAATTGGATGAAAAATGGTTCGGCAATGTACGACAGGATGCCGGCGACCAGCGGCAGAAGGACCTTGAGGTGGAAAGGCTCAAAAAGGCTCCCAAATCCATCAGCGTTACCATTCATAGAATAAGCGGCGCGTTCAGCATGGATCGTCTCGATGGATTTGTTTTGGTGCTGGAAGGCCAGGACGGCAGATATCAATCCACTCCGATTCTTACGGATGGAAATAAGGGAAACTGCAGATTCACGCAACCTGTTCCGCCGGGCGAGTACAGACTGGCCATGAGCATTTTCAAGATGGTTACCAAGGTTACCGTACCTGATCTTCCGAAGGCATCCCTGGCAATGGAAATGAAGGTATCCTCCGGAGGCATTGCCATTACTCTCAAATAGAAAGGAAACGGTACCCGGAAATTAGTCAACCGATAAAGGTCTCAACATGATAAAGCATCCCATTCGTCTCTTAGTCATTGTTGCCCTATTGTCGAGCGCAATTACCTTTATGGCGCTGCAATGGGATCTCATTCCCGGGTACAACCGGAAGGAGGCGCCCGAACCGGCCTTTGCATCGGGCCCTGAAGTGCAGCCTCCTTTAACCGGAGATGAAGAAATCAACGTTCGCGTCTACAAAAAGGTGAGTCCCGGCGTTGTAAACATCACCGCAACTGTTGTGGAATATGATTGGTTTTTATCTCCTTATGAGACTCCTGCCGGGACCGGAAGCGGTTGCGTTTTGGACATGGATGGCAACATCCTGACGAACCATCATGTGGTCGAGTCGGCGGATAGCCTTGAAGTTACGTTCCCCGATCAAACGAAATATCATGCCAAAATGGTCGGATTCGACGTGCAAAATGACCTTGCGGTTATACGCGTGGAAGGCGCTCCCAAGGATCGGCTGCATCCAATCGGGCTTGGTGATTCCGGAGCGCTGAACGTTGGACAAAAAGTCCTTGCAATCGGTAATCCCCTGGGATTGCAAAATACTCTTACCGTAGGCATTATCAGTTCTCTTGGCCGAAGGATCCAAACCGGAAACGGTAATCTTGTAGATAATGTTATTCAAACAGATGCCGCCATTAATCCCGGCAATTCGGGAGGGCCTCTTCTGAATACTGCAGGGGAGATGGTTGGAATCAACACCCTTATTTTTTCCATAAGGGGCGGAGGGAATATTGGGATCGGCTTTGCTATTCCGGTCAATACCATTCGCCGCGTAGCAACTCAGCTGATCCAGCATGGACAGGTTCTAAGGCCATGGTTTGGAGTGGAATCCTATTCGATAAATGAAGGCCTCGCATCCGCGCTGGATCTTCCGGTAAAGAATGGAATCATGATCTATCGAGTTTATCGCGGCAGTTCCGCTGAGGGAGCCGGAATTCGTGGGTACGATCGGATCGTAATTTTATATAATCGGCGATTTCCGATCGGCGGCGATATTCTCACTGAGGTTGACGGCAAGGCCGTGAATACGCCTGAGGAGTTGATCCTTGCTCTTGAATCGAAACGCGCGGGCGATGTCGTAAATGTGACTCTCTACCGCGGCAAATCGAAAATTCAGAAATCCGTAACCCTTGTGGAATCCCCGCGCCGGCGCGCTTTAAGCTTCTAGCGGCGCAAGAGGTCCGACAATTAGTCTGTTTGCACATAAATTCACATTATCCATTCTCATATTGGCAGCAGAAGTGTGCATCCTGGTTGTCTCCGGCTTTGCAGGAGACGATACCGAATTAACCAAACTCGACGAAAATGTTTATGCAAGAATCGCAAGCCCGGACGGAAACGCTGTCGGAAATTCAGGCGTCGTTATCCTCGATCGATCGGTTCTGGTATTCGATACCCATTTTACGCCGGAAGCGGGAGCCGCTCTTCGGGACGCCATAAGTGCTGTTACCTCAAAACCCGTGCGTTATGTCGTCAACAGTCACTGGCATGCGGATCATACTCACGGCAACCAGGAATTCGAGAATGCACATCTGATCGCCAGCGCTGATGCCCGGCGTGACGTGATACAGCTTGATTTGCCCTCCTTAAATCGAACAATAAAAATATCCCGGTCTCAAATGAAGGAGCTGAACCAGGAACTGTCAAAAACATCGGATGCCGATATAAAAAGGCGTTTGAGAGATCAAATAAAGGCTCGGGAAGATTATCTGAATACCCTGTCGCGGCTGAAAATTGTGCCGCCATCCGTTACGCTGGATGACAGCCTGACACTGCAGGAGGGCGATCAGGAAGTTCAACTTCTGTTTCTTGGGAAAGGCCACACCGATGGAGACATCATCCTTTATTTGCCATCCAGAAAAATCGCCTTCCTCGGAAGTCTTTACTTCAATAAAGCCATTCCCAGCGTACAGGATGCGACACTTCTTGAATGGATAAAGACTCTTAATGCCGTGCTGCAATTGAATGCCGAGAAATTCGTGCCGGGACATGGCTCTGTGGGAAACAAGCAGGATGTCGAAGATTTTTTGGGCTACCTTCGGGAACTCAGATCCCTGGTTGAGGCTGCTATTGAACGTGGAGAAAGCCTGGAACAGGCGACACGCGAAATCATGATGCCCGAGAAGTACTCCTCCTATCAGTTCCAGAATTTGTTCCCATCCAACGTACAGAAAATGTATTCTGAAATCAAAGCTCTGCAACAGGATTTGACGCAGCATGAGGAACCGCCGAAAGCCGATTCCAAAGAGCCGGCGAAGGAAAAGTAAAAAAAGTCCGTTTCTGCTTCATCGAAGCATTCGGAATTTCCTATCTTATGCTAAGCTGATTGTGTAATGAGCACGGAACCGCCGTCATCAGAAATATGCCCGAATTGCAAAGGCTCCGGATGGGAACTTGCAGAGAATGGCACAGGTGTTCGCCGTTGCCGTTGTCTGGATGCCGCACGTATTGAACGGCTTCTTGCTGAAGCGCGCATTCCCAAGAGATACGAGCATTGTGACCTGGATTCATTCTTGCCTAATCATGAATCTCAGAAGAAAGCCAAGATACTTGTTCTGCGCTTTCTGGAGAAATATCCGCAGATCGATGCAGGATTGCTTTTTCTGGGCACGTGCGGTGTAGGGAAAACGCATCTGGCGGTGGCTCTTTTAAAACAAGTTATAAAAGAAAAAGGGGATGGAGGCCTGTTTTATGACTTCCGCGATCTGCTTAGAGAAATACAAGCAAGCTGGAATCCCGTTTCTCAAACCTCCGAATGGAATGTACTGAAGCCCGTGCTGGAAGCCAAAATCCTCGTTCTTGATGAACTCGGAGCCAATAAGCCGACAGATTGGGTGCGCGATACCATTGCTCATATCATTAATTGCCGCTATAACGATAAAAGGCTGACGATATTTACCTCCAACTTTTTGGATAATCCAGCCAAGGCGGGGGAAGAGACATTGACGGATCGGATTGGCATCCGGCTGCGCTCCCGGCTTTATGAGATGTGCCGCGAGATTGAGATACACGGAGTTGACTTCCGGAAAGAGATCAAAAAGGCCACTTTCCGTTATTAACCCCCGAGGCTCCAAACACGGAAATTTCTTACCAGCGCGGCTTGTGTTCTTCCCTCAACTTAGAAGGGAATATCGCTGTCTGTAATGCCCGCATCGCCGAACGGTTGATCTGGTTCCAAGGAAGCTCGTGCGGAGGGCTCCATGGGTTGAACTCCTGCTTCTGCGCCTTGCGGACGGCTTCCCAACAGCACCATTTGCGTCGCGATAACCTCAGTGGTACGGCGCTTGTTCCCGTCCCGATCATTCCATTCGCGGCTCCGGATACGGCCTTCAACATAAACCTGACGGCCTTTGGAAAGAAACCTTTTCGCCAAATCGGCCAATCGATTCCAGGCGACAATAGTGTGCCATTCCGTATGTTCCTGACGGCTTCCGTTCTTGTCCGTCCAGCTTTCGCTAGTCGCCAGACTAAAGGTCGCTACAGGGGCTCCGTCGGGAGTGTATCGGACCTCCGGATCTCTGCCAAGATGTCCAATGAGCATAATTTTATTCAGTGAACTCATCGCATTCCCCCTCTTTCAAAATGCTCAAATCAGCGCGACTTGCGCGGTGCTGTCTTTGATGGAGTTGTTGTTTTTATGCCAAGTCTTTGAAGCTCGGATTTTGCCTTGGCAGCTTCGGGCGTCGCCGGGAAATCCTGGATAACGGCCCGGAAATCAGCTATGGCATTCGCTTTTTCCTGCATAGCCAATTCAATAATTGCCCGCTTATAGAGTGCGGTGGCGACGCTGTCCGTACCGGGATAGTCATTGATCACTCTGGTAAAGGCGGATATTGCCTCGGATGGTCGGTTTTGCCGGCTATGAGCTTCTCCTATATAACAAAGCGCCTCTGCCGCCCGATCTCCGCCAGGATAATTGTCGACATATGCGCTGAATCCCTGGATCGCAAGGTCGAAATTTTCCTGCACAAAGTCTCGCAAAGCCTGGCTATGCATCGCTTCCGGAGACATGCTCGACGCCGCAGCACGTTCTTCATTAAGCGCCTGATACTGAACTTTCAGCTCGCTCAACTGCTGCGCTAGAGCGGAGATTCGCGTCGCAGAATCATCGACCTTTGTCGAAAGAGCTCGAATTTCCCGAAGCACCTCGCTATCCGCGGATTGTGCCCCGGACGTCTGACTCTCGAGAATTGAAGCAAGTTGCTTCAATGCAAGCTGGGAATTGGACGTTTCATCCTTGAGTTGTACCACGAGCGTTTTCAGCCCATCGATCTTTTCGCTTACGGACTTTGAAAATTCGCGGAACTGGTTCTGCAACGCAAGGACGTCATTCTGAAGTCGCACAAGTTCTTCTTTTGTGCCGGCCTGCGCCGACGACAATCCCGTGAAAAGAATGATCAGGAGGCAGTAGTAGAATCTGATTCTCATGAATTCTCTCCTATCGGCTTCAGCCGTATTATTTCACAGGCATCCTAGGGCTTCAACGGAAGAGCTATTAAAGGAAAAGCGGTCAAAGGATCATTGCACACTCATAATCTGCCTGCTGCGTAATGGCAATTCCCCAGGCTAAAAAGGAGAATTCCGCTGCTCATGTGCGCTCTGAGCTGGAAGATCCGGCTTAGCGCATCACTATGTGGGCGCGCCGATTGAGTTGCCAGCATTCTTCGTTAGAGTCTTCGCAAAACGGTCTTTCCTCGCCGAAAGAGACTGTATCAATACGGCCGGCGCTGATGCCGAGGGATACAAGGAAGTCTTTGGCTGCATTTGCACGCATGTCTCCGAGAGCGAGATTATATTTTTCGGATCCGCGCTCGTCGCAATGACCTTCAATCGTTATGCGTATTCCGGGGCGTTCGGCAAGTGCGCGCGCATTGCTTTGCATTGCCTGCCGTGCATCCTCTCGCAGAAAATATTGGTCATAGTCGAAAAAGATATCCTTGATATTCGCTTCGAAAAACGCGGTATCCGCAATGGCAGGCAGCGGCGGAATAATCGCAGCCGGGGCTGTCACCGTCACTCTTGCTTCAGCTACTGCAGTGCCGCCCGTGCCCTTGGCCCTTGCCGAATAGGTAGTGGATACCGCCGGACTGAGAGTACGACTGCCGGAGGCTTCCACCGTTCCAATGCCGTTATCGATCGTTACGGTGCCGGCATTTGTTGAACTCCAGGATAATCTGGCGGTTTGCCCCTTTTCGATTGCGGAGGGTGATACGGTGAGAGAAATGGTCGGCGGCGGAGAAGGCGGAGTATCCGGCGATTCCGACGGCTCCTCGACTCTTGCAGAAGCGGGAGTCGTCGGAGTCGGCTTCTTCGCACAACCGGTTGCCGAAACCAGCAAAGCCAATATGATGACTGCTGCAGCAGCGAGCACGTAAGATGATCTAGTCATTTGTGGTATATCCTCCATATCTTGATTTTTGATGTTCGCATTAAAAGCAGCGCTCCCGAAAATATAAAAGCTATGCCTACCGCTGAGTATATCACGCTGCACAAATCCTGCTAAATATCTCCGGCGCAAAAAAATCAGTTTCCCGTCGTTCTGCGGAAATATCCACTCCAGGCCGGACTGGTATTGCTGCCTTGTGCGGTTATCTTGCGCGGATTGGAATCGCCCAGCAGCATAATATAAACATGAGTGCCTCCATTCCGATTGGACTGGAAGGCCAGATGTCTGCCGTCCGGCGCCCAGGACGGGCTTTCATTGCTGCCCGCACCGCTGGTGAGCTGCCGGATGCTTCCGCCGGCGACATCCGCCATAAAAAGATCATAATTTGTGCTGAGGTGCGGCTTCCATTGAAAAGCCAGCCATCTTCCATCCGGCGACCATGCGGGTGAAGCCGCATCGCCTCCTTCCTTCACAATCCTCCGCACGTTTGATCCGTCAACATCGCAGATAAATATCTGTCCCCCTCTGCCTTCACGGCTCGAAGAAAAAGCTATCTGTTTTCCGGACGGAGACCAGACGGGAGATGTGTCCAGTGCAGGATTGTTCGTGATATTGCGCCGGTCGGAACCGTCCAGTTTGGAGATGAAGATATCGGTATCTCCGGCGGGGCGCGTAGTCCTCAGATCAAATGCGATATGCGTTCCATCCGGCGATATGGAAGGGGTGGAGGCAAGGGAATTGAACATGGGAAATGACAGGCGTGAGCCGTCGATATAGGAGTATATGTTGATCTCCGGCCTGCCGGTGCGAAAACTGACAAATGCCAGCTTGGAATTATCGGGGGCCCAATTCGGGAATAGATTATTGGAGCCGTTATGCGTGAACGGATGGGCATTGTAGCCATCATAATCCACTGTGTAAATCTCTTTGGCGTTTCCTCTCCGGGAGGAATAGGCAATTTTCGTGGAAGCAATTCCTTCCGATGCACCGGCGGTTAGATTGAACACAATAACATCCGCCCATCGATGAGCAATAGTCCGGATTTGATCTCTGGGGCCGCTGAAAGACTGATCGAGGATCCGCTTGCGCTGCTTCATGTCATACACTTTCAGATCTGCCCGAAGAACGCCTCCTGAAATGTCCAAAGTCCCAACAGTGAGAAAACTCACCTTAAAAGGAATCGCCTCCCATGAGGTGTACTGAATATCCTGTTCAGGATTAACGATGGCCTGAGGAGGATAGAAGCTCTTTCCGGCCAGCGTAAAGAAGCCCGAAAAAGAAAGGTCATCCCAGAGCACCTGGTTGATCGTCTTTAACGAATCTTCAAGTTCCGCAGATTTTTCGGCAGCGGCCGGCTGCACATCGGCAACCGCAAGTATGATATTTTCAAAGGGTGTTATCTGAATGGTTACGGCCGGCTGCTCTTGCGTATGCACATAGGAAAGAGTGCTCACTAGCATCAACATAGCAATCAGTAGAATCTTGACCGACATTGGGCTCCTTTACTCGCGTTTTGGGGATGGGGGCGGATATACGAACTGAGCGACGAATTGTATCGGCCTTCCTCTGAATTCCGCCGGCGGCGGAGACAAAGGATTTGAAACCAGTATTGCCCGTTCCGCAGTCCGATCCATTTGCGGATTTCCCGATGATTTTTCCTGCTTTACGCCATAGATGGTTCCATTGGCGGCAATAAAAAAGCTGTAAACCATTTCGACTCGAATCCCTTCAGGCGGACGAGTCCAGTTGGAACTGATTCGGGCCTCAACTCGTTGCGCATACCAGTGGCCGCCGAATCCTCCGGATCCGGAACCGATGGAAATGCCGATTCCGCCGCCGGCCCCGCCGCCGCTGCCTCCGCTGCCTCCGGCAATTCCGCCGGATCCCGGTTCGGGCGCTGTTGGAATAATATTGGTTTCCGGCGTTTTTGCAGCCTTCACGTCTTTCCGGGCGGGAGGTTTTGTTTTCTTTGGTTCTACCGTTCCCGGAAGGGGTATTGCTTTGTCCTGCTTTGTGGGCGTTTCCGTCAGCAGAGCGGGGGGCGTCGGCACAATGGAAGGCTTCACCATTCCGGCTCCGCCCGAAAACTGATCAACGACGCCAACGGCATAGGCGTCGCCTCCCGTGCCTCCACCTGAACCGCTGCCGATAGCGATCCTAGCAGAAGGCAGCAGATAACTCCCATAAATCAATAAAGCGGCTGCAACGGCATGAAAACCGATGGAAATGAAAAAGGACTGCCCGTACTTCTCCTCCATCAGCGGGATTCCCAAAAGGTTTTCATGATTGGCTCTGTTGCTCATCATGCCCTGGAATAATCTTGTATTACTTTTGCGGCTCCTTGAACGGTTTCGTCACCAGTTTGATTTCACTGAATCCGGCGCCGCGAATCTGATCAATGACGGAAACAATGGAGTTCCACTTAACATCTTTGTCCGCCCGCAAAAAAATGAAATCTTTCGTGCCTTTGGCATCTTTTTTCAGACGGTCCGGAATTGCCGAATATTTAATTTCCTCCGAGCCATAGTAGATATAGCCTTCTCGGCTGATGGATATGATGATTCTTTCCTCGGGATTGACATCCTTCACATACCTGGTCTCGGGCAACTGCACATCAATCCCGGTCTGGAGCATGGGGGCTGTTACCATGAATATGATTAGCAGAACCAGCATCACGTCTACAAGCGGTGTGACGTTGATTTCAGAAAGGGAAGTGGCCGTTCGTCCCTGAGGCGTCGTAAAAGCCATCAGCTGAAGCTCCGTTCAACAAGATTCAAAAATTCCGATGAAAAATCATCCATCTCCGCCGCAATGTTTTTCATCCTTGCTACAAAATGATTGTAGGCGATCACGGCAGGTATCGCGGCAAATAATCCCGCTGCCGTTGCGATCAGGGCATCGGCAATCCCCGGTGCGACAGCCTGGATTGAGGCAGTGGCTCCTCCGAATCCAAGGCGGCTGAAAGCACTGATGATTCCGACCACGGTTCCCAGCAGGCCGATGAAGGGTGTTACCGAACCGGTCGTTGCCAGCCAGCTCATCCCCTTTTCAAGAATGGAAAGCTCTGCCGAGGAAGCTCTCTGAAGCGCACGCTGTATGCCGACGATCTGGCGGTCAACCAGGACAGGATGGTTGGGATCAGCGGAATTTGCGGTCTTTATCTGAGCGTTCAATTCACGATATCCGGCGCTGAATATTCCGGCAATAGGAGTATCCCGGTAAAGCTCGCACGCGGAACTGACTTCGCTTAGCCGGGAGCTTTTTCTGAACATGGAGATGAAAGCCTGACTTTTTTGGCCGATCTGGCGAAAGGTTAACCATTTGCGAAAAATTATGGTCCAGGAAAGAAGTGAAAAGGCCAGCAGCAGCAGCAGTATTATGATCGCAAAAGCACTGGTTTGCGCAAGCAGGCCGGAAAATGAGCCTCCAAAGGGATCTGCGGGTGGCTCCACCTGAAGCAGCATCAACATTGTTGGTGTAATAATGGCCGTTCCTCCCTGAAAATTTTGCACTAAAACGCACAAGTATCATAGCGAACTGGGCAAGTCAATTGATTTAAAAATGAAAACCGACGAGGCTGAAATAGGAAAATATAAGGGGCTCCAAAGCGGTGCCGACACCTCATCCTTTGACCCTGTTATTGCCAAGACGTCCTATGTTAGACTCAAATTCTGGTTCAACATCCACCACAAGGATCAAAAAATGCTTCGTATCATTCGCATCCGGAATCTGGCCCTGATACGCGATCTGGAAATGGAATTTGCCACCGGATTAAATCTCCTGACCGGAGAAACCGGGTCAGGGAAATCCATTTTGGTGGACGCCCTTGGATTGCTGCTGGGAGCAAGGTCCTCTCAGGATATGATCCGATCCGATTGCGATAGTGCAGTGCTTGAGGGCGTTTTCGAAATCGATCCAAACGGGGCCGTCGGGAAGATCCTTGCCGAGTCGGGCCTCGAGGAGGAAGATCATTCTCTTTTGATCCGGAGGGAGATTTCTTCAGCCGGACGAAATAGAATATTTGTCAACAACCACATCTCAACACTCTCCTTTCTGAAATCCATCGGGGACAAGCTTGCGGATATCCATGGCCAGCAGGATCAGCGATCGCTTCTCGATTTATCGACTCACAGGGAGTGGCTGGATAATTTTGGCGATAATCGCCTATTGCTGGAACAGGTTCAGGAAAGCTACCGAAAGCTCCGCGAGACGGCGCGGCAGCTGGAATCGCTGGAAACCAACGAGCAGGAGAGGCTCCGGCGCATCGACATGCTCCAATACCAGATAGATGAAATCAGGCAAATCGATCCCAAGCCCGATGAAAAAGAAGAGCTTGAGGATGAGCGCCATTTGCTGACTCATCGGGAAAAAATCCTGTCGTTGGCTACCGAAGCCTACGGAATGCTCTATGAGAGCGAGTCGTCCATTCTTTTACAGTCCGCTCGTCTCGCAAAAATACTGGAAGAGTTGGAGCCGTTTGACAAAAGCTGGGCACCCCATCGTGAAGCTCTTCAGGATTGCTGCTATAAGCTGGAAGATATTTCCTATTCTGTGCGCGATTATGCCTCCCGATGCGACTTCAGTCCGGAACGGTTGGAACAAGTGCACCAGCGTTTGTATGATCTGGAAAAGCTCACCAAGAAATATGGCAGTTCCTGCCGGAATGTCCTTGAATTCCTTGCCAAATGCATGCAGGAACTGGATCAACTCCGGTCTTATGCCGAAAACTCCGAGCGCTTGTCACAACAACTTCAACAGGAATCCGGAGCCTATCTGAAGTTTGCCGAAACGCTTTCGCAAAAGCGCAGACGGGATGCCGCGCGCCTGGAAAGAGAAATCGAAAAGGAATTCAATGCACTTGCCATGGAGCGGATGCAGTTGCGTGTGCAATTCGGTCCGTTGGAGAAGAGCACTGAACGGATCCCGAGTTCTTATGGACTCCACGGCATCGACCATGTAGAGTTTTTAATAGCCCCGAATAAGGGCGAGGAGATAAGGCCTCTGGCAAAAATCGCCTCCGGCGGTGAGCTATCCCGTCTGATGCTCTCTATCCGGTCTCTATGCAGAAACGACGAGTCGGATAAGACATTTGTTTTTGATGAAGTGGACGCCGGGATCGGGGGGCGGGTTGCGGAAGCCGTGGGGAGGCGATTGCGTGACATTTCGAAGGACAACCAGGTGCTTTGTGTCACTCACCTCCCGCAGATCGCGGCTTTTGCGCGTTCGCATTTCAGCGTGCAAAAGGAGATCCGCGGCGGCCGCACGGAAACGAGCGTGAAACGCTTGAACGAATCCGAGCGGGTTCAGGAGCTTTCCAGAATGCTGGGTGGCGAGAACATCACTCAGACGGTGAGGAATCACGCCCTGGAAATGCTGGAATATTCGATGGGATCGCGGAAGAAGGCATAGAAGCAGATAGCATGGCAAAGAGATATTTTATCGAGACTTTTGGCTGTCAGATGAATGTTCTGGACTCCGAGAAAATCGCGGGCAGTCTGCAGCACGTTGGTATGGAACGCGCGGATATTCTGTCACATGCCGATGTAATTATTTTGAATACCTGCAGTGTTCGCGAAAAAGCAGTTCAGAAAGTCTATGCGAGGCTGGGAGAACTGAAGCATCTGGCGAATGGGAGAGAGGATCTTCTGATAGGTGTTGTGGGGTGCATGCCGCAATTGGAGGGAGAATCCATTCTGAAGCGCGCTCCGTTTGTGAACATACTGGCCGGGCCGCAAAAGGGGCATGTTATCGGAGACCTGGTACAACGAAGCAATGGCAACGGCAAACGGATCATCGATTTGCGGAAGGATGAAGATCCCAGCCCCCTCGAAACAGTCTACATCAGGCGGGATAATCCTTGGAGAGCAGGTGTCACTATCAGCGAGGGCTGCAATCGCCGCTGCACATTCTGTGTCGTCCCGATTACCAGGGGAAACGACAGAGCGAGAGACAGCGCAAGCATAATTCATGAAGCTGAAGATTTGATTGCCCGGGGTTATGTCGAGATTGTCCTCCTGGGACAAACCGTCAATTCCTATGTAGATCGTGTAAGGCACGTGAATTTTGCGCAATTGCTCCGGCAGCTTGCAGGCATCACCGGTTTGAGGCGCATCCGTTTCGTCTCCCCCCACCCGAGCGATTTCAGCGATGAGCTTCTGGATGTAATGGTTGCTTTTCCGCAGGTCTGCAACCAGATACATCTGCCCGTTCAGAGCGGGTCCACCAGGATTCTCGCAAAAATGCGGCGGGGTTATACACGCGAGCGCTATCTGGAAATTATTCGCAAGATAAAAAACGCTCCCCGCAACATTGCGATCTCAACAGACATTATCGTTGGCTTCCCGGGAGAATCCGAGGCGGACTTTCAGGATACTCTCACTCTAATGGATGAGGTACAATACGACAGTGCATTTTCCTTCAAATATTCTCCGCGCCCTCATACAGAGGCGATTAATTTTCCGGATGAAATATCCGAAAAGGAGAAGGGGAGGCGGCTCGATATAGTTCAAGAGAAACAGAAGCTCATTCAATATGAAATGAACGCATCGTATATTGGAAAGAATGTGGAAGTATTGGTCGACGGCAAAGCAAAAAGCAGGGTCCGCCTTGCGGGAAGAATGACCAACAATAAGATTGTAAATTTTGATGGCCCGGAGGCTCTTTTTGGCCGGTTTGTACAAGTAAATATTACAGGATTCAGTTCAAACAGCCTGAAAGGGAACTGGATACATTCTTGAGCTTGTGAAACAATATCCATAGGTGAATGTCCGAAACAATTCCATTCGGCAGCCCAATGACGCGCCGGAGTCCCGTCCGGCCATCATGCTCTTCAATTGCAGGTGGATTTGGGAGGCGAAATGAAAGAAATCGAATTCAAGATAAAGGGTCTCATGATGGATCCTCTCACAAATTCTCCCATCGTGGTTTTGCAGGAGGCTTCGAGCGATACCTTGCTTCCGATTTGGGTGGGAATCTTCGAGGCCAATGCCATAGCCCTGCAAATTGAGAAGGTGGATACTCCGCGGCCGATGACCCACGACCTTATTAAGGGTTTGCTTGCTCACCTCGATGTCCAGGTAACCAAGATTGTTGTTACAGAGCTCAAGGACAACACTTTTTATGCGCTGATATTTTTAAATGCCGGCGGGAAAATCATTACCGTAGATTCTCGGCCTTCCGACGCGATTGCTCTCGCGTTGCGCACAGATTCTCCAATTTTTGTTACAGAAGACGTCCTGTCCAAATCTGCAAGCACTTCAGCCGGTAGCCTGTCGGCAGAGCGTAGCTCGCCGGAAGATATAAAAAAGTGGCTTGAGAATTTGAATCCTGAGGATCTCGGCAAATACAAAATGTAAGATATTCCTCCCGTTTACGTTCTTTTATTCCTTAAAAAACAGAGCCCTTTATAAGAGGGAAATGTGTCTGCGGGAATGCATTTCAGACATTTCTGTTAGTTGACATAAGATATCTTATCAGAAGTTGTGGATGGGTAGATAAAGCCTCTTAAGGCCGCAGAATACGACTCTCCGATATTGAAGGTCTTTGTATAAATTCCCAACCTGCTGTGCTAGTCTTAGTCCTGTGATGAGAATACTTAACAAGCTTTTATTCCGGAGCGTTATTCCGCCGTTCTTCATTGCGCTGCTCGTTCTTACATTCGTACTTTTCTTCGAGTTCATAGGAAGCCGTTCTGAGCTTCTCATCAGCAAAAATGCATCCCTGGAAGTGATAATGGCGGTTGGCAGCGCCCTGCTTCCTCAGATCCTTATTTATTCCCTTCCTCTTTCCTTTTTAATTGGGATTCTGATTGGACTAAGCGGACTCTCAGGAGAAAGTCAGATTACAGCTTTAAGGGCTTGCGGTATTCCTATTAGAGCACTTCTCAAGTTTATACTTTTTTGCGCGATCATTATCGGCCTTATTACGGCGATTTTTTCAACAATTGTCCTGCCTCGCACCAATGCTGCGCTTGCAAGAATGATGGACCGCGTCAGCCTGTCGATCGCAACCTCGCTGGTGCGGCCCAGGGTTTTTAACGAAGATTTTCCCAATATTGTCTTTTATATAGATGACTTAGCTGCAGATAAACAGCATTGGTCTCGTGTATTTCTGGTAGATAACAGCGACTATAATGCGCCGCGAACTCTGATTGCACAGCAAGGCAGCTGGATTGGCGACGGATCAAACCGAAGGCTTCAACTCCACCTGGAAAACGGTCGAAGTTACTCGTTCACCCCCGAAAAAGACAACCTAAGTGTCTTTGAATCAATGGATATCCCAATTGAAACCAATGACGACCTGCATGCGGCGCGTCAAAATGAGCCGGCCCCGAGGACAATTGCGGAGCAAAGCACCCTCTACTTATGGCACAATCATCGCAATTCACCGCCGAGTGAAAAGATTGAGCAGTTGGTTGAATTTTATAGACGAATTGCGCTTCCTTTCTCGGTTTTTCCATTTGCACTTCTGGGACTGGCACTGGCCGCCGGTACACCAAAAGGAAGCAGGACCTCCGGATTTGTTATTAGTCTTATAACCGTCATTATTTTCTATGCCTTGTTTGCAAATGGAATCCGCCTGGCAAAAGTGGAAAAACTCAGCCCGCTTTTGGGTACTTGGAGCGCAAATATGCTCCTGACAGGAGTTGCGCTTCTTCTTATGGCTAGGGTTGAGCATAGCAGGAAAATTGTTCATTATTTATCTTTATTTATATGGAAATTCCAACAATTTACTTTTGGAAAAAGCCTACTATTTCAGAAACAAATGGGACGACCGAGAGTGATTTCTCATGCAATGCTTCAACGAGCAAACGATGCTCGCTTCAAGTTTCCCAAAGTACTGGATTCCTACATTTCCAAAGGCTTTTTTGCATATTTTATCTGGTCTTTGATAACCTGCGGAACGCTTTTTGTATTGCTCACTCTGTTTGACCTTCTTGACGACATCATCCGCAATAACATTTCCACATCCAGCGTCATTGAATATTTTGCCTTTCTCACGCCGCAGATCCTGATGATCGTTGTTCCAATGTCAGTCCTGCTGGCAATATTGATTAACTTCGGCATTCTGGAAAAAAACTCTGAGATCACGGCAATCAAGGCGGGAGGATGGAGCCTCTATCGCATTTCTATTCCAGTCTTTCTAATAGCTTCAGTGCTCTGCATGGGCCTGTTTTTAATGCAGGATTACATTCTTCCTGCTGCCAATGTCCGCCAGGAGAGCATACGAAACGTTATCAAGGGCAGGCCGCCTCAAACCTCCAGCCGAATGCAAAGAAAATGGATTTTGGGAGAATCCGGCCGCATTTATAACTACGAATATTTTGACGGAAATCAGGACTCCTTCGTTAACCTTAATGTCTATGACACCGATCTGAATTCCATCCAAATCTTAAGGCGCATTTATGCATCTCGTGCCCGCATCAATAGAAACGGAACCTGGACTCTCGAAGACGGTTGGATCCGCGATTATCAGTCTGCCCAATCCGGCTTCAAGACAATACAGTCCGAAATCATGCATTTTCCTGAGAAAGCGGGATATTTTGAGAGGGAAATTTTTCAGCCGAAAGAATCATCCAAGCGCACATACCTGGAATTAAAGGGCTATATAAACGATCTGCAGAGAACCGGCTATAACGCGGCGGAATTGCAGGTTGAGCTGCACAAGAAAATATCCTTTCCCTTAAGCTGTCTTATAATGGCTCTGCTCGCGATTCCCTTTTCCTTTTCCACCGGCAAAAAGGGTGCCTTTTTCGGTATCGGAATCAGCATTGCAATCGCCATCTCTTTTTGGGGTATTTCGGGAGTTTTCGAAGCTCTGGGATCATATGGACTTCTTATCCCCATATTAGCGGCCTGGGCTCCTAACATCCTTTTTGGCGCCGCCGGCCTTGCCCTCCTTCTCACCATCCGCACGTAACATACGGACGATGTCTTTTACGCCATTCAAACCATTACGGGCGTCAATCCCTCAACTCTTAATCGCCAATCGGCTAAGCTCTTGGATGGTATTTCTTATAGACCTGCTTTAAGCGTTCGCGCGTAATATGCGTATAAATCTGTGTGGTGGAAATATCGGAGTGCCCCAGCATGAGTTGTACGGAACGCAAATCAGCTCCGTTTTCGAGAAGATGCGTTGCGAAGCTGTGACGCAGCATATGAGGCGTCAGAGTCTTTTTAATGCCTGCCGTCCGGCCATATGCACGCAAGATCTTCCAGAAGGCTTGTCGGCTCATGCAGGAACCTCTTCGTGTCACAAACAGATAATTGCTTTTTTTGTTCTTAAGAATACCGGAGCGATATTTGCGCACATATTCTTCAACCTTTGATTGAGCGCTTGACCCGACAGGAACAATCCTCTCCTTACTTCCCTTTCCCATGCAGGAAACAATTCCCAAAGAAAGGTTCACCTGCGTCACATTCAATTTGATCAATTCGCTGACGCGAAGCCCGGAAGCATACAGCATTTCAATCATAGCCCGATCGCGACTTCCCAAGGCAGTGTCCTCATTCGGCGCATTCAACAGCCGCTCCACCTCATCCTTGCTGAGGAATCTAGGCAAGGGTTTGAAGGATCGTGGCGTTTCAAGATGTTCTGTCGGATCCAGGCTGATAATCCGGTCTCCCAATAGATACCGGAAAAAGCTGCGCACTGCATTTAAGGCCCTGGCTGTCGATCGGGGTGAAAGCCCTTTGCGGAGGAGTTCCTGGCTCCAATTATTTATATCCTCCTGGCTGATCTCAATGAGCTCCAGTTGCCGGGCAATGGAAAATTCATGGAGCTTTTGCAGATCGAGCGCGTAAGCCTTGACGGTATTGGATGAAAGTCCTTTCTCAATGCGCAGATAGTCTTGAAATTCGGCCAGAAAGTCGCGATTCATAAAACCTTTCTTGCCGGCGAAGCGATCATTCGAACGATTTCCGTCGCCTCATTAATACGGAATATGCGGAGAAGCGGGATAAGAACAACCATGCCGGTTAGAATTGCCGTTCCCAGTCTGAACGCTTGTATAAAACTCCCCGTTCCGGGAAAAAACAATCCGGTGAAGCGAAATGCAAGCAATGCCAATATGCCCATAATCATAGAAGCCAGGGCGATTCGAATACAGGCGTTCAGATCTCCCATTTGCCAGCGGTTCCCGGTTTTTCTCTGAAGCTGCTTCATGAGCAATCCACAATTCAGCCAGGAAGCAACGGAGGTCGCCAGCGCCAGGCCCAGAAAACCGAAAGGAATTCTCAGAATCAGATTCAACACAATTTTCGCCGCCACGGTAATCATGCTGATGCGAACCGGGGTGCGGGCGTCATTCAAAGCGTAGAACGCCGGAACGAGTATTTTCACCGCCGAGTATGAAAATAATCCCAGGGCATAGAGAAAAACAACCTGGCTGGTTTTTATTGTATGGGCAGGAAGAAAGGATCCGCCTTCATAGATCAACCGGACGATCTCATGGCGGAAAACAATAAGCCCCACCGTTGCGGGAAACGTCAGGCAGGCGGCCAGTCTCAGGTTGGCGACCAACGTTCTATGCAGCTTGTCTTTTGCGTCCCGGGCCGCGTAGTGGGAAACCATTGCCGTCGTAGTTGTTGCAATGGCGATTCCGAAAATTCCAATAGGAAATTGCATCAATCGAAATCCGTAGTTCAGCCACGAAACCGGTCCGTTTCCGTAAAGTGAGGCGAGTTGGGAATCAACGGCAATATTTATCTGCGTCGCGGACAGACCGATTATGGCCGGAAGCATCAGCCTCGCCATTTGCCGCACCCCCGGATCGGAAAAATCGAGGACAAATCGATAACGGAAGCCTGCAGAATAGGTGGAAGGTATCATTACAATAAACTGACTTGCTCCCCCTATGAATCCTCCTATTGCCATGGAAACAATGGGATCAAGGCCCCAATACGGCATTATGGGAGACAAAAAAAGCCCTGCAAGGATGCAACAGAGATTAAATGCCGAAGAAGCCATGGCAGGGACAAAAAATGAGCCGCAGGCATTCAGAATCCCCATCCCGACGGATGCAAGAGAGACGAACAGGAGAAACGGGGAAAGGATCCGCGTCATCTGCACCGTGAGTTCGAGCTTCTCAGGAATGTCCGCATAGCCGGAAGCCAGAAGAAAAACAAATCCCTTGGCACCGAAAAAAAAAGCCAGCGTCAGTGCACCCAGGATAACCAGCAAAGCGCTGATTATTTTATTCGCAAGCATCCACGCCTGCTCTTTTCCATCTTTGGTAAGGCGCCGGACAAAGGTGGGAACAAAAGCTGCGCTCAGGGCTCCCTCTGCAAAAAGATCTCTTAGCAAATTTGGGATTCTATAGGCAACGTTAAACGCGTCGGTGAACAATCCGGCACCGAAATATCGCGCCATAACCATCTCGCGTACAAGACCGAGAACTCGGCTGATCAGTATGGCAATACTGATTGACCAGGTCCCGGCCACCGGGATGCGGAATGATGTTTCCGGCAACTCCGGCAGCGGGGCTCCAGATTGCTGGTTAGATTTCAAAATAGCCTCTCCTTGACGCGCGTGGGTGCATAATACTACCATAGCCTTCTGAAACGGCAACATCTTGAATTACTATATGTTGCACGATTGCCGTTATTGCAGTCCCAGTGTGAACTGGTGCGATCGAAAAAACGCGCCAAGAGTGACGAAAGGCGCATCCATCTACCCGGGAGTTGCAAGAAAGCATTATGAAGCTTTCCAAAATCGCGCAAATAATTGACTGCCGAATGGTTGGCGAAGAGGATGTTGAGATCACGCGTATTGCCGGTATTGACGAAGCGGGTCCTGGCGATCTCACTTTTGTTTCGAATCGGAAATATGTCAGTCACATTCCCAGAACGCGGGCTTCAGCCATCATTCTTGGCGAGGATATCCCACCTGTGAAGATACCGAGCCTTCGGAGTGAGGATCCCTATCTGGCATTCGCTCGTGCACTTGAAATCTTTTTCACACCGCTCCGCCCATCACCAGGGGTACATCCGACGGCCGTGATGGATAAGGACATAACGATCGGTGAAAACACCAGCATAGGAGCCTATGCGGTTATCGGCGAAGGATGCACCATAGGGGACGGAGTCGTTATCCATCCCCATGTTGTCTTATACCCCGGCGTATCCATCGGAGCGGCTTCCGTTCTTCACTCCTTCGTGATAGTCCGTGAATCGTGCCGGATCGGCAACCGAGTCATACTCCAGAATGGAGTAGTTATAGGTAGCGATGGATTCGGTTTTGCTCCAACAAAAGACGGCACTTTTTACAAAATATGCCAGACCGGCTGTGTCCTAATAGAGGATGACGTGGAAATCGGCGCAAATACTACCGTTGATCGCGCTGCAGTCGGCGACACGATTATTCGCCGCGGCGCAAAACTGGACAACCTCGTGCAGGTGGGACACGGAGCGCAGGTAGGTGAGCATTCTGTACTGGCAGCCCAGGTGGGGCTTGCGGGATCCACGCGCCTTGGGAATGGCGTTTGGGTCGGCGGTCAGGCTGGATTTGCCGGCCACCTCGAGGTCGGAGACAAAGCGATAATAACCGCCCAAAGCGGGACCTCGCACGATGTACCTTCGGGCACAGTGATGTCGGGATCTCCAGCATTTGAAAATACCGTCTGGCTTCGAGCGGTTGCCGCATTTCCGAAATTGCCGAATCTCCTGCGCAAAGTGCGCGACCTGGAACGCGAGATTGAAAGAATCAAGGCCGCCCGGAACACCAATAATTCCAAATAAACCCTGATTAATCCGTACGCTGTGCCGATAAGCAGCTTAGGCTATTCGAGAAGCTAACCTCAGCCTGCGGGCCGAACGCTCCGGTCCGCCGGGTCGGCGGTCGCAGGCTGAGCATAACCACTTCAGGAAAAAATCCTTCTGTATTTTGTGCTAAACCCTTCAAATATCCCTATTTTGGTAATGATAGACAGGAGATTTTGATGTACCATCTGAGTCTATTTATGAAGGACAGTATCCAATTTTTCCAACGCGGGAGACCATGCATGTCTACCAAATATGTTTATTTGTTTGCAAACGGAGAAGCTGACGGAAATGGCGAGATGAAAGACCTACTCGGCGGAAAGGGCGCCGGGCTTGCCGAGATGACAAAGGCGGGCTTGCCCGTGCCACCGGGCTTCACAATTACAACGCAAGCATGCAACGCTTATTATTCAGCTGGAGCACGATTTCCGGAAGGGATGTGGAATCAGGTTCTTTCCTCTCTTAAAAAAGTGGAATATGCTACAGGAAAGGAGTTTGGCAGCATTTCCAGTCCGCTGCTTGTTTCTGTAAGATCCGGAGCCAAATTTTCCATGCCCGGCATGATGGATACCGTCCTGAATCTCGGATTAAACGATGAAACGATGAAAGGATTGGCAGTCCTGACTTCGAACGAAAGGTTCGCCCTGGATGCCTATCGGCGGTTCATCCAGATGTTCGGCAAAATAGTGCTCGGTGTGGATGGGGAGCTGTTTGAGCATGCACTGGACAAGATCAAGCGTTCCGTGCGAGCCGGCATGGATACAGACCTGAATGCGGAAAATCTTTCCGCAGTCTGCAACGAATTTAAAAAAATCATACGGACGGAAACAGGCTCCGATTTTCCTTCGGATCCTTATCAGCAGCTTGAAGAATCGATCAAGGCCGTTTTCAGATCCTGGAATGGCGATCGCGCCAAGGCATATCGTCGCCGTGAGAAGATACCCGACGATCTTGGCACTGCGGTGAATGTGGTCACGATGGTTTTTGGCAATATGGGCGAAGATTCCGGTACCGGCGTCGCTTTTACGCGAAATCCGGCAACGGGCGAGAATAAACTTTTTGGAGACTATCTTGCCAATGCACAGGGCGAAGATGTTGTGGCCGGGATCCGGACTCCCAAGCATATAGATGAACTCAAAGACGATATGCCGCAAATTTACGACCAGTTCTTAGAGGTCGCTGAAAAGCTGGAGCGGCATTATCGTGACCTCCAGGATCTGGAATTTACTGTGGAGCGCGGAAAGCTCTGGATGCTTCAGACCAGAAACGGAAAACGCACCGGTCCGGCCGGCGTCAAGATTGCGGTAGACATGGTCCGAGAAGGCTTGATCGACGAGCGAACCGCGCTGTTGCGTATCCCGGCCGGCGATCTCGATCAACTGCTTCACAAAATGGTTGATCCGAAAGCAAAGCTTAAGGTTTTAACGAGGGGAATTAATGCCAGTCCGGGAGCCGCCGCCGGAAGAGTCGTTTTCACCCCTAAGGAAGCGGAGATCTTGAAAGAAAAGGGCGAAAGAGTTGTTCTGGTGCGGCGAGAAACGTCTCCGGAGGACGTTCGTGGCATGGATGCAGCGCAGGCTATCCTCACCTCGACAGGAGGGCCAACCAGCCATGCGGCTGTCGTAGCGCGCGGCTGGGGAAAACCCTGCATTGTGGGAGCCGGTGAAGTTGTCATTAATTATGAAAAAAATGAATTTACCGTAAATGGCGAGCGCATTCGCCGTGGAGACTGGATTACGGTGGATGGAACCAGCGGACAAGTCATCCTGGGCCAGGCGCCCCTGATCGATCCGGAACTGAGCGATGATTTTCACCAACTCATGGAATGGGCGGATAATGCCCGAAGATTGAAAGTGCGCACAAATGCGGACACGCCCGCGGACGCGGCGATCGCGCGCTCTTTCGGCGCCGAAGGGATCGGATTATGCAGAACGGAGCATATGTTTTTCGCCGGCGATCGTATCGATTTTGTCCGCCAAATGATTCTCGGCTCTCTGGATTACAAGCGGCTGGAGCGAGAGCTGAATGCATTGGAGGCAGAATTGGGTCGCGGCGCCTTAGCGAAAAAACGTAAAGAGATTCGGGAACACCTCAGGAAGCTGAAAAGGGATATTGAAGAACCGAAGCGATTATATAAAGGGGGTCTCAACAAACTTTTAAGTCTGCAGCGCAGGGATTTTGAAGGAATTTTCAGAGCAATGGACGGATTGCCTGTAACAATCCGGACGCTGGATCCGCCGCTGCATGAGTTTCTTCCTCATGGAGAGGCTGCGACACGCAAGCTTGCCCGGAAGTTGAAAGTAAACGCGAAAAGTCTTTTGGAAAAAGTGGAGTCTCTTCATGAGGCAAATCCTATGCTGGGACATCGGGGATGCCGTTTGGGTGTGGTATTCCCGGAAATTACAGAGATGCAGGCGCGCGCCATATTTGAAGCAGCCGTGAAGATGCAAAAGAAGGGAGTAAAAGTATTCCCGGAGGTCATGATTCCTCTCGTTGCCGATCTGAGCGAACTGAAACTCCAGGCAGATTCAGTGCGCAGGATTGCTTCGGAAGTGTGTGAAAAAGCCGAGCAGAAAATAGAGTATCTTGTCGGCACCATGATCGAATTGCCCCGGGCGGCTTTGACAGCTGATCGAATCGCTGAAATTGCCGAATTTTTCTCGTTTGGCACCAACGATCTCACCCAGACGACCTATGGAATTTCCCGGGATGATTCAGGAAAATTCCTGCCCTACTACATCGAAAATCGAATCTTCAAGGATGATCCATTCCAAATTCTCGATCAGGAAGGCGTGGGTCAGCTTGTGCAGCTTGGAACAGAAAGGGGCAGGAAAACAAGGCAATCTCTTAAGATCGGGATATGCGGGGAGCACGGAGGCGAACCATCCTCCGTCGTATTCTGTCACAAGGTTGGGCTGAACTACGTCTCATGCTCGCCCTACCGGGTGCCGATTGCGCGCCTTGCGGCTGCACAGGCGGCTCTCGGCTCGCAGGAGACTATTTCTCATACCGCATAATTACCGATGTGCAATTGACGATTGACGATTGAATTCCCCTTTGCGGTTTCAATCGCCAATCGTCAATCAGCCATCTTCAATCGTAGTACTCCAAACCCAAATGAGTGATCAGCTCTTCACCCTTCAAAAAGCGCAGAGTATTTTTCAGTTTCATGAGCTGGATAAACAAATCGTGTTCAGGATATAGCTCCGGTGCACACATCGGGCTCTTGAAATAAAAAGAGAGCCATTCCTGAATGCCGCTCATTCCGCAGCGCTGAGCCAGATCCAGAAAGAGCACAAGATCCAGCACCAGCGGCGCCGCCAGAATGGAATCGCGGCAGAGAAAATCCACTTTAATCTGCATCGGATATCCCAGCCATCCGAAGATGTCGATGTTATCCCATCCTTCCTTGTTGTCCCCCCGCGGCGGATAGTAATTGATGCGCACCTTGTGCGTATATTTGGAATATAAATCCGGATACAGCTGTGGTTGTAGAATATGCTCCAGTACGGAAAGCTTGCTTTCTTCCTTGGTCTTGAAGGAGTCGGGATCGTCCAGGACTTCTCCGTCGCGATTGCCGAGTATATTGGTGGAAAACCAGCCATTCAGCCCAATAAGCCTGGATTTCAATCCAGGTGCGAGAATGGTCTTCATGAGGGTTTGTCCGGTCTTGAAATCTTTCCCGCAGATAGGCACGTTGCGATCCCGGGCAAGCTGCATCAGCGCCGGAATGTCTCCAGACAGATTGGGAGCTCCGTTTGCGTAGGGCATTCCGGATTTAATGGCCGCATAGGCATAAATCATGCTGGGAGCAATCCCCGGATCATTTTTCATCAAGCCTTGCTCGAAGCTTTCGATAGTCTGATGAACGGCCGATGTCTTCAGGAAGATTTCAGTGCTACCGCACCAAACCATAATAATGCGGGAAAGATTATGCTTTTTTTGAAAGCTTCTTATGTCTTCTTGAACCTGCTCTGCAAGCTCCATTTTGTTGGAAGCCTTTTTTACGTGCGTTCCATCCAGCCGCTTCACATAAGACTTGTCGAAAGCGGCCGGCCAGGGGCTTATGCCTTCCAGAGCCGGTCGAATGCTGTCAATCAGACTTCGTTCGAGAACACCGGCTTTGGCTGCCGCTTCATAGATGTTGTCGGAAAAAATGTCCCACCCACCGAAAACGAGATCGTCGAGAAAAGCAAGCGGGATAAACTCCTTGATCATCGGGATTCGATTATCCGTCCGTTTCCCCAAACGGATAGTGCCCATTTGAGTGAGAGAACCAATAGGCTTGGCGAATCCCTTTTTTACAGCCTCCACGCCGGCGATAAAAGTTGATGTGACAGCCCCCATGCCGGGAATCACGACACCCAGTTTTCCCTGCGCGGGTGCAATTTTCTGTCCTTTGGAGATCATCTTTCTATTCCTCCAGGGGGACAACGCTGGAATGCGTTATCCGGATTATGTACATCTTCTACCGGGAAAAACAGCTATGCTGACCTTTTCCCGCACAATAATCAAGTACTTTGGAATTATTGCAGCTTTCCATTAAACGCCGGGGAAAGCTCGAACAATTTCAAAGCTTACGTTGCCAATGATACGGCAAAAGCTCGCATCAGGCGCTTCTTTCTATGACTATTTTTGATATATCCGCTATTTTGCAGAACAGCTGTGAAATGCGATTCAAAAGCGCAATTCGATTGGCCCGGATCCGCAGATCCTCTGCCATAACCATGATTTCTTTAAAAAATTCATCGACGACAAGCCGCATGGATGCGAGCGCACGCAAGGCTGTGCCATAGTCATGGTTCTTCTGTGCGGCGCTGACTTCAGGCTGCACCTTGATATAACTCTGCCACAAGGCCACCTCGGCAGGTTCCTTCAGCAGGGATTCTTCAAGACTCTCGCTGGCAATGCCGGCTTGAGCCAGCAGATTCATTATCCTTTTGAAGTTCGATGCAAGTGATAGAAAATCAGCCTCCTGTCTTAGTTCCTGCAAAGACTTCAACCGTTCCAGCACATCCAGCGGATCGTCAAATCCGGCGGCCAGCACAGCATTGATACAGTCATAGGCAAAGCCCGTCTCCTCAAACAGAAAGCGCAGGCGCCCTTCAAAAAATTCTTTCAGGGCATTTATTACCTGATCTGATTCCCTGTCGTAAGCCTTGAGGCTCCATCGAAACATCTCGTCCAGAGACAGGCTTAGCCGATGGTCGAAGATAATCTTAATAATTCCATTGCCTTGGCGGCGAACCGCGAATGGATCGCCGGATCCCGAAGGTATCAGTCCGACAGAGAAACAACCGCAAACGGTATCCAGCCGATCGACCAAAGCCAGAAGCGCTCCTGTATTGGAGGATGGAGACGCGGAATTTGCGGATTTCGGATAGTATTGTTCGTAAATGGCTTGCCAGACCGATGCAGGATATCCTTCCGCCCGCGCGTACAGACCTCCTACAATGCCCTGCAGATCGGTAAACTCCTTCACCATTTCAGTGATCAGATCGCACTTATACAGATGTCCTGCAGTCATAAGATCGCTGATAAGCTCAGGCCGGCCGGCTACTTCCGCGACGCGAGGCAGCAGGGCGAGAACGCGCCGGGTCTTATCATTATAGGAACCAAGCTTCTCCTGAAAAAGAACGCTCTTGAGAGCCTCTTCACGGTCACCCAATCTGGTCTTTCTGTCGGTTTCCCAGAAAAACGCCGCATCCGCAAGTCTGGCCCGCAAAACTCTTTCATGGCCGGATCGTATAATCCCCCTGGAGTCCGACTGAAGATTCACGACTGCAAGGAATACCGGCAGCAGCTGCCCGTCATTGTCAAGAACAGAGAAGTATTTCTGATGCTCTCGCATAACGGTAACCAGAATTTCTTGCGGCAATGCCAGGAAGCGCTTTTCGAATGATCCGCAGACTACAGACGGAATCTCGTTCAAATTCACGACAGTGTTCAGCAATTCCGGGTCGTCCAGAAGACGGCCGCCGCTATTCAGTGCTTCCCGCTGCAAGCCATCGCGGATTTGCGCCAGCCGCTCCTCGGGATCAACCAGAACAGAATTTTCCCGGAGCTTTTCTTTTAATAAAGCAAGTGAGGACACCGCCATTTTGTGCTTCCCAAGGAAGCGGTGTCCTGCGGTAAATTTAGAGGATTTAACATCCGCAATTTGAAAGCGAACAACCTTTCCTCCGAATAAAGCCACAACCCATCGCAGCGGACGAGCGAATCGAAAATGGTCCTCGCTCCAGTGCATGGTTTTCGGGAATTGAATTTTCGATATGGCCGCCGGTATCAACGCTTCCAGAATCTTATGCGTTTTTTCTCCTCGAACCGCGCGCTGCAATGAAACATATTCTCCCTTGGGAGTTTGAATGATCTTTAGTTGCGACGGCTGAACTCCGTTTTTTTGTGCAAATGCCAGGGTTGCTTTTGTCGGCTCTCCGGCGGCATCAAAGGCAACGCGCTTGGGCGGACCGATGATCTCTTCAACCAGATCCTCCTGACACACGGCAATGCCGTCGAATCCGACGATGATCCTGCGCGGCGTGTACCATTGCGTCCGGCTATCGACGGAAAGGCGCTGCGCCTGGAGCTCCTCCAGAAGCAAGTTTGCAAATTGATGAGTGGCATCCTCGATCATTGAAGCGGGGATTTCTTCCAAACCAAGTTCGATGACAAGCTCCGATTTTTCCATATCCTTATTGATCAGGCCGGCTGGGTTTTTGGCAGAGGACGCGGTGCAAGCAGAGAGAAGCCCTGCCTTTCTCGGCTCTCGAGATAGCGCCTGGCGACCTCACAGGCAAGCTGCCTCACTCTGGCGATGATACCCACGCGCTCTGTAACACTGATCGCTCCCCGAGAATCCAGCAGATTGAAAGTATGCGAGCATTTAAGACAATAATCATAGGCAGGAAGCACCAGATTCATGCCCAGCAACCGCCTGCTTTCCTCTTCATAGGAAGAAAAAAGCTTGAACAACATGTCTATGTTTGCCGCCTCGAAGTTATATTTTGAAAACTCAACCTCTTCACGATGACGGATATCGCGGTAGGTAACCGAATCCGACCACTGCAGGTCATAAATGCTGTCAACCTGCGCAATAAAAGTTCCGATGCGCTCCAGGCCGTAGGTTATCTCCGCACTGATTGGATCGAGATCCAATCCGCCGGCTTGCTGGAAATATGTAAATTGTGTTATTTCCAGCCCGTCCAGCAATACCTGCCAGCCTATTCCCCATGCGCCGAGAGTGGGAGACTCCCAATTATCCTCTTCAAAGCGAAGATCATGTTCCCTGAGATCGATGCCTAAAGCCATCAGGCTCTGCAGATAGAGGTCCTGAACATTTTTGGGCGACGGCTTGAGAATTACCTGATACTGGTGATGCTTTTGAACCCGGTTCGGATTATCTCCATAGCGTCCATCAGCTGGACGGCGCGAGGGCATAACGTAGGCCACACGGTAAGGTTCCGGGCCCAAAACTCTCAGGAAGGTTTCCGGAGCCATCGTGCCGGCTCCCACCTCCACATCGTACGGCTGCTGTAAAACACAGCCCTGCTTATCCCAAAACCGTTCCAACGTTAATATGATTTGCTGTACATTCTTAGGCCGCATCATAGTTTATAAAGTTTGAAGCGCTTCCTCCAATATCCGGTAGGATTTAAGCTGCTTTTCCAAATGCATATTCAAAAGCCCATTTGCCAACCGCCCGATATCCCGGACGGCATCTGCCATCGGAGGCAGGTTTACAAATTGCTCGGGCGACAGTCTCGTCATTGCATCCAATGCCGCCGCCGCCGGCGAGCCAATTTTCAGGCCCCGCCCGTCAGCGCAGGCTTTACATCGCGCTTGCCCCGCCTCAACCCAGGCAAAAAACTCATCATCTTTAACACATTTGCCACAACTCGAGCAATAGGCATAATTGGGCAGCAGTCCACTCAATTTGAGGCACCAGATTTCAAAATAGCGAACCAGCGCCGATTGAATGCCTTTCTTCTCACCGGCATCCAAAGTCGCGAGGATAAGCCGGAATAGGGGGTAGTTCACCTGATTATCCGGGACGATTTCATTGCATATTTCTGCAAAATAATCGAAGGCAGAAATATGCGTCAGGCTTGGATTCTTTCCTAAATAAGAATGAATCAGTTCGGCTCGCCGAATCTGCCCAAGATCCCGACCTTCCCGGACATAAAGCTCCAGCCGCACATGATTTAGAGGTTCCAGGCATCCGGCGATACGGCTTTGCGGCTTCTTGACGCCCTTTGCGACGGCACGCTCTTTGCCGTGCTCCCTTGTCATGAGCACAATGATGCGATCCGAATCAGACAGGGAGTAGTGTCTGAGAACTATGGCTTCAACTTCGTGCAAAGGCATGGTGAAGACGCGTACCAGCGCGCAGATGTTGTTTATGCTCTCGAAAAAATCTTGAGGAATTTACCCGGATGCAAATGCCGGGATCCTGCATCCGGTCCCGTCAGTGATGCTGTACAGAATCAGCCAGCGTCATTTCTTCGTTCGGTTTTTTGCGGCGCAGAATTCCATAGATTCGCGTGAGGGGACCAGAGACGACATAAGCTGCCGCAAGCACCAAAAGTGTCGGTCTCGAAAGAAAAACCACCAGCGCAACAAATAAGGCCATCACGAGTATGGTGAGATGAGACTTCCTTCCCAAAGTGAGGTGCTTGAAGCTGCTGTATCGAATCGTGCTTATCATCAGGAATGCGAGCAAAAACACCGCCGCAAGCATCAGGTTGGCACCTAATGGATTTTTTATGGGATGGGGGAAGAAGTGAACAATGGCTGCAACTGCCCCCCCTCCTGCCGGAATCGGGAGCCCTACAAAGTGCTTCAAGTTCCCGGCCTGTATATTAAACCGCGCAAGCCGCATAGCCCCGCAAATCGTAAAGGTAAATGCCGCTATCCAGGCAAGACGGTAGTCTACGGCAGAAAGCCCCCAAACAAGCGCCAAAACGGAAGGAGCGACGCCAAAGGATATCACGTCAGCCAGCGAATCAAGCTGCAGGCCGAATCCTGTGCTGGAATTGGTCAGTCGCGCAATACGCCCGTCCACTATATCCAGAATTATGGCGATCCCGATTGCCCGTGCAGCCAGGCCGAAATTGCCGTGCATGGTAGCCAAAACCGCGAAATATCCGCAGAAGAGATTTCCTACCGTGAAGAGGCTCGGAAGCACAAAAACACCGCGTCCCAGGTGCTTGTTTCGAAAAGGCGTTTCGCCTGATGTTTTCGGGAATTGCGGTTCCTTCATGCATACTCTCCGAGAATGGAGCTGCCGCCCTTTACTCGATCGCCGATCTGAACGGTGACCTTGGTCCCGGCCGGAAGCGTAATATCAACTCTCGATCCGAAGCGAATCAATCCAATCAGTTCTCCGCGAGCGAAATCATAACCGGGTTCCCTCCAGCATACCACACGCCGCGCTATCAACCCAGCAATCTGCCGAACTACAACGCTAATCCCCTGCCCTGAAATAATAAGAATGTTCTGTTCGTTTACGTTGGAGGCTTCATCATCAAAGGCAGCTTTGAATTTCCCCCGCTTGTATTGAAGCTTTTCAAGCCGGCCGGCAATCGGAGACCGATTCACATGAACATTAAAAATGCTCAGAAATATGCTGATCGTTTTCGTTCCGTCCGGCTGCTGCAAAATCTTTACCACCTTCCCATCGGCGGGGGACACGATAAGGTTTTCACCCTGTGGAATCTTGCGATCCGGATTGCGGAAAAAGCAGCATATAAAAACCGACAGCAAGATGAGAATCAGGGCAATATATGGAAAGCCTAAGACAGCAAAGAGAATGCCCAGCATCAGTACAGGAAGAAAGAATTTATAAGCATCGCTTACCATTCGCATTCCTCTGAAATGGCTGCTCGAATCCAACGGATCTGCATCAGTCGATGATACAGCATCTCTGTTTGAAGATGGGTACTTTTGCAGCCTCCTGCAGATTTGCCCATGCAGAAAGCGAACGTACGGCTTCAAAAATGGACTAATGTGATTCCAATTCCCTGCGGACTTTCTGAACCATGGAATACATCTGATCCTTCAACATCAATTTCTTTTTCTTCAGCGTCTTTTCCTGCAACTGCTCTTCTTCACTCAAGAAATGTTTGTTCATCAAATCGTCGAGCTGGTTACTATAGTGTTGGTGTTCGGTCGCCAATCGCCGGAATTCCGCATTGTCTTTTAAAAGCTGTTCACGAAGTTCCGATTCACTTATCGCCAAACTCATAGGCTTTTCCTCCTGCGAGCTTTACCAGCCTCTATTGCCCGTTCTTAAATCAATTTGCCGGAATGAATGAACATAAATGCTGTCTATCTAGCCAACAGAAATAATCTGCTCATTTTTCTCCCGGAATCTTTCCTCTCCGAGCATGACAAGCCGCCGTACCAGGTCCTCAAACGGGATACCGCTTGCCGCCCAAAGCTTCGTATACATGCTTATGGGAGTGAACCCGGGCATGGTGTTAATTTCGTTAATCCACACTCTTTTCGTATCACGCTCCAGGAAAAAATCAATGCGTGCAAGGCAGGAACCATCAATTGCCCTAAACGACTTCAATGCCAGATCCCGGATTTCCTGTGACGTTTGGTCGTCGATCTTTGCAGGAATTTCCAGTCTGCTGGCAGGATTCAGATATTTTGCTTCATAATCGTAAAATTCATTTGCAGAAAATACCTCTCCTATGACAGAAGCCATCGGTTCATCATTCCCCAGAACTGCGCATTCCAGTTCACGCCCATCGATTCCCTTCTCAATGAGTATCTTTCGGTCGAATTGCGCGGAATATCGAAGCGCCGTCTCGAATTCCTTTTCCGAACGAATTTTGCAGATACCCACGGACGAACCGAGGTTGGCCGGCTTTGAAAACATGGGGTAACCAAATTCCTCAGCAGCGGATTTCTTAAGGGATTCCATTTGCCTTTCCAGATTGCGCACAAGAACGGTCTTGAACGGAGCAACGGGCAGTTGTGCCTGCAGGAAAAGCCGTTTCATTATATCTTTGTCCATGCCCACGGCGGACGCCAGGACTCCACAACCGATATAGGGCAATCCCGCGATTTCAAGTAAACCTTGAATAGTGCCGTCTTCGCCATACGGGCCGTGAAGCAGTGGGAATATTATCTGGGGCAGTTTCGAGGAATCCACACTTTTATCCGGCAGACCGGAAGTTAATCTCATTCCCGAGTTATTAGCTTCCAGTGCCGGGTTGAAATGGACACGCGATAGCAGCGGAGGCGGCAACATCGTGCGCAATTCCGAGACATCGGCTATCCTGCCCTTTTTGGTTATCCCGATAACGGAAATCTCGAATATTTCGGGATCCAGTGCATCAATAACAGATGCCGCTGAAGTCAAAGATACTTCGTGTTCTCCGGATCTCCCTCCGAACAGAATACCGAGCCTGATCTTCTGATTGCTACCCATTCTTGCCGTTTCCATTGGAGCGTAATTCGCCTGCTTCATGCTGTTGATAGGCTTTGATGATTAAACGCACCAGATGATGACGCACTACGTCGTTTTCATTGAAAAAACAGAACGCAAGCCCCTCTATATCTCCCAGGATGTTTCTTGCTTCGACCAAACCGGAACTCCGGCCAAAAGGCAGATCGATCTGCGTAACGTCGCCCGTTATTACGGCTTTGGAACGCATGCCGATACGCGTAAGAAACATTTTCATCTGTTCGGATGTCGTATTTTGAGCTTCATCGAGAATGATGAATGCGTCGTTGAGCGTCCGGCCTCGCATAAACGCCAACGGGGCAATTTCAATGGTACCTTCTTCCATGTAGCGCTGGATTTTTTCGCTGTCGAGAAGGAAATAGAGCGCATCATAAAGCGGTCTGAGATAGGGATTGATTTTTTCTTCTATGTCTCCCGGGAGAAAACCAAGCCGTTCCCCCGCTTCCACCGCAGGTCTTGTAAGTACAATTCGAGATATGCTCTTTTCGAAGAGGTGCGTGAGCGCCATTGCTACTGCCAAAAACGTTTTGCCCGTTCCCCCCGGACCGATTCCAAAGACAATGTCATTATTCCGTATGGCCTCTATATAGCGACGCTGGTTTGGGCTTTTGGGCGTCACCTGGCGTTTGCCCGTCGTCAGCAACTGCATCTTCGGGAAAAAATCATGAAGAGACAACGCTGCATCTGCGGCAATTTGCTTGAATGCAGATTTGAGATCACCATTTGTGATGGAGTGCCCCTTATCCACCAGCGCGGAAAAATCCACCAGGATCTTTTCCAGCGCAGCAACATCATCTTCTTCTCCATCAATTATCAGCGAAGAATTCCGCGTTTGGATCTTTACGCCAAATAGATTCTCAAGAAATCGGATGTTTTCGTCGAGAGGCCCGAATAAAAGCTGTAAACTCCGGTCGGATAGCAGGACTTTTTTCATCTATGGCTTCGGTTGTACCTCAAGTAGGGAAAGTTTTGACGAAGAAAAGCAAGCTGCTTCAAGACTAATTGGACAGATACGAAACTTTGCACCAGTCGAGCTCGCATGTCTAAAATGGAATTCTAGGTCTGTCAGTAACTTAAGTCAACCGGAAAATATAGTTTGACATGCAGGTTAACTGCTTGTAATGTAAAGAGTTTCGAAGGGCCCCGGGTTCACCCGGTCGCATAGCAGTATCATAAAATTAAAGGAGTAATTCAGGATGGCCAATCATGCCTCGGCGCTTAAGGCCCATAGACAGAGCATAAAGCATCGAAACGCTAACCGAAGCAATCGAAGCAGTTTGCGGACCTGCCTTAAGCAATTCAATGACCGGTTGGATGAGGGAAAAACAGAGGAAGCCCAAAATACCCTCTCCGCACTATATGCTGCAATTGACAAGTCACAGCAGAAGAAAGCAATCAGCAAGAACGCCGCTGCCCGGCAGAAATCCCGCCTCACCAGGCGCCTGAATTCGGCTCTAAGCACGTCAAAAAGCTGAAGAGAAGCCTTCAGGAGAGTCAGAGTTCCAGGAGGTTTTGCCTGGGAATCTGACTCCTGGGGAAGACGGTCGGAGATTTTCCATCTAGACAAAAGCGCAAATCAGATTTTCCAAAAGCATGCGCCCGTCTACTGAGGAGGATTTAAGCCGGCGATCGATATCAGCCAGACGGATGCAAATCTTCTGAATTGCCGCAGCCTCGACCGATCGAACTTGACGCAGAAATGAATCCAGCAAAAAGGGAGGTATCTGCGCAGCGCTTCCTATTTCACGCGAAGGAATACCCTGATCAAGGAATTCTTTTGCAATCAACACCTGTCTGCAATGCCGAGCCAGCATGGACACTATGACCAGGGGGTGTTCTCCCATGCCCAGAAGGTTTGCCAGAGATCGAAGAGCAGCATTGCGATCCTTCCTTCCAACCGCTCCGATAAAATCAAAGATTCCCTGCTGGCGGCTGCCGCTGATCAGTTCCTCAACGGCAACTGCGGAAATATTCTTTTCAGCTCCAGTGTAAAGGAGCAGTTTCTCCAATTCCGCCGCAAGCATCTGCAGATTGGCGCCCGCTAAATCCACGATTCTTTTGATTGCAGCTGAAGCGCATTGATATCCCCGCCGTTGGATGAAGGACGCAGCCCATTGTTCGAGCGCAATGCCTTTCAGCTTGGGGAACTCCACCACATGGTGTTTCTCGCGCATAGCCTTGTATAACTTTTTTCGATGATCGTATTCCTCGGCGAAAAAGACCAGCACACAGCGTGGAGAAAGGCCGTCCAGAGCATGCAGCAGTGCGTCCAACTCGGAATCCTTGAGTTTTTCCGCTTCAGTAATGAGCACCAGTCTCTTCTTGGACAGCATGGGGAAGGTATTTGCAGCTTCGAGAATCTGATCGGCCGTAACTTCCCCGGCAGCAAACTCTGCGTAGTCGAAGGCCATGGACTGCGGAGAAAGAATCCTGCTTCTCACCATATCGAGGGCCATCTGACACTGATACAATTCAGGCCCCAGTATGAAGTAAATATGTCTGGAATCATTGCGGCTCAGGCCGCGTTCCAGTTCTTCAAGGCTTTGAAGCATCACGGCGTCGACCGATCCAATACTGTACTGGCAAGGCTTGCGGCGAACTGTCGTGCAAGCCTGTCCAGGGCAGGATTTTCTTCTGCAAAAAAGTCCTTTATGTTGGCATTCAGGACATATTGCTCGCGGAAGGTGAAGTTGTCATTTTCCCAGATGATGGAGGAATCGCTCAAGCGCTTCATTTTCACGCTCATCTGAACCGTTATCATAAATGTCGAACCGAAGGTCTGAGATCCGATGGTTTGAGTACCGAAGGTTACGGGCGTGGAACTCACGTTTTTAATTTCGCCCTCAAGAACCGAGTCTACTCCTGTACTGCTCGAATTGACCGGGATCTGAGTGCGAAGCGCAAATTCTCTTAACACGGCGCCGGATAGGATCTGCTCGATTTTGTACTGCGTTGTAAGATTCCTAAATGTCGGGATGCCCAGAGATTGAATTCCGTGAGGCAATTCTCCCTTTGAACTGCGCAATCGATAACCGCAGCCCGCACTCAACAGAATAATTCCGGCTAACACCAGCATTTTTTTCGGCTTAAAGGACTTTTTCATTCCTTTGCTATATTCGCTCACGCGGAAGCCTCTTTTTCAGGCTGAAAACCTTGAAAGACTAATCACCATATCTACGCATTCTCGTGCGGCATAATTTTTGATGCTTGCCATATCATCATAGGTCTATTTTAAACACGAGAAAGACCAATCTGTTTTTGTGCCTGATACTTGCCTTTGCGATCGGCATAGGATATCCGGCATCCCTCTTCTGCCCGGATAAAAATCAACTGGGCTATTCCCTCCCCGGAATATATCGTTGCGGGAATCGGAGCTGAATTAACCAGCGCCACCGTTATAAAGCCTTCCCATTCCGGCTCCAATGGAGTTACGTTGACTATTACTCCGCTTCTCGCGTATGTTGATTTGCCCTGACAAATCACAATCACATCGCGGGGAATACGGAAGTATTCCAGAGACCGGCCTAATATAAAGGAATTCGGGGGGATCAGGCATTTCCTCCCCCTGTAATCGCCGAATCGGTTTTGCGACATCTTCTTGGGATCCAAATTATTAGCGCGGCTGAAGTCGGGAATTTTAAATTCATCAGATAGCCGAAAATCATAGCCGTATGATGACACGCCATATGAGATTTTTCCTATGCGCTGTCGCTGTTTCGCAAAAGGTTCAATCATGCCATGGTTTAATGCCATATCCTGGATCCATCGGTCGGGCAGAACTGCCATTGACAACTCCTTGTTAAACAGGCTAAAGCTGCAATATCTATGAATGACAAACTCAAGCTTCGGCGATCTGAGTAGCAGAGCGCGAGTCTATCACCGGGGCATTATCCTGTAAATAGAAATGGCTTGACAGTCTTGGGGGCCACAAGTAAAATGCCATCACTAACTTATGGGAGGATCGGCGTGATAAAGCAGGACATCGTAAACCGTGTTTCGGAGCAGCTGAACATCACCAAAGTAAAAGCGGAAATTGCGGTGGAATCTGTGTTCAATTCGCTTAAAAATGCGCTCAAGCGCGGTGAAAGAATTGAGCTGCGGGGATTCGGGGTCTTCATCGTTAAGCCGAGGAAAAGTGGTGTCGGACGGAATCCTCGCACTGGAGAAGAAGTCGCAATTCCTCCCGGCAAGACTATTCGCTTTAAGCCGGGCAAGGAAATCCGGGCGGATAAAATTACTCAAGGCGTTATGGAATAGCCCGCCCCTCTCACATCAGCAGAAAGCCGCATATTGTTGTGAGAAGTAATCTTCCGCAATTTTCAGACGTATCATATTCCCGCGATACGCTTTTGAATTTCCCTAATCCTTCTATCTATAATCCAAGCCCTTCCCGACGAGAATGGTGTATTTCTGCGGCCCTTTTTTTGATAACGTTTCTAACCACATCGTACGCAGGACTCTTTTATACCATTGGAGATGTTGGCTTTTTCAATGCTCTCTGGGGCTTTTATCGCAATCCCAGTCTGATCATCTATGGCCTGTCGTTTTCGGTTCCGTTGATGCTTATTTTGCTGGCCCATGAATTGGGCCATTTTTGGGCCTGCAGGTATTATGGGATGAGATGCACACCGCCGTTCTTTCTGCCATTTCCCTTGCCCCCTGCCGGTACCTTTGGAGCTTTTATAAAAATAAAATCCCAATTTCCGAACCGGCGTGCTTTGTTCGACATCGGGATTGCAGGCCCTTTGGCCGGCTTTGTCCTGGTCGTGCCCGCTTTGTGGATAGGAATAAGCTTGTCTCGGCTCATGCCGAGAGTACCTTATCAATCCGGCGATTTGATTTTTGGTGAACCTCTGATTTTCCGTGTCTTCAGCGCACTTATTTTGGGATACTCGCCGGATAGGCAAGATATCATTGCCCACCCGATTGCTATGGCGGCATGGATCGGTCTTCTTGCTACAAGTCTGAATTTATTGCCCATTTGGCAACTGGACGGTGGTCACATTGCCTATGCTATTCTGGGGCGCTCGCGACAAAAGAAGCTTTCAATCATCACGCTCGCCGTCCTGATAGTCCTCAGCTTTTGGGGTTGGCCAACTCCTTCTTATCTCTTTCTGGCAGTTCTCCTGTTGCTTGCCGGAATCCGGTGGCGTTTTTATCATCCGCCGACGCAGTCGGAAGCAGAAGGTGTGGGATCCCACAGGCTCTTAGCGGGTTTTATCGCATTGCTCATTCTGGCCGCTTCGTTTATTCCCGTCCCTGTTACGTTTATCCGATAATTCAACATATTGAGGGCAGCTCTATTTCGTTAATTATCGGAAATTATAAAAACCGCTGCCGACAGTTACACAATGCGCTGAATCAATCGAAATGCATACGCGTTTATGAGATTGGGAAATAGCCGGATTGCTGTATGTATGGTGCCGAAGGGGGGACTCGAACCCCCACGAGCTTAAGCCCACTAGACCCTGAACCTAGCGCGTCTGCCAATTCCGCCACTTCGG
>JAFGIY010000238.1 GCA_016929335.1 Acidobacteriota bacterium
AGGTTGGCCTGCTGTCGGTAAGTTTGCACTCTATTGCCCAAACAAATACTCAGACTTCTTCCAAGTCCTCGATTTCGTCCTGGTCGTAGACCTGGACTTGGACCGCTTCTCAAAATCGTCCACGTCCACGTCTGGGTCCAAGTCAGGATCGAGGTTTAGCAATTGCGCGGCAGAGAGCTTTATTCCTGGTAGAAGACGAGGGTGCCGGCGGGGATGGAGGAGGCGTCGATATTATCTCCGTTCACTATGTTGCCGTCGGGATACCGATAAAACGTGGACGGATAATTCCATTTCGCTCCCGCGATGCTGGCCGGCCGCCTCCGCGTTTTGACATGGCCGCCATAGATGTAGCCGACAAGTATTCTTGTCCCCTTGGGAGAATTGCTGAGGAATTTCCGCATGGACCGGCGTTTCTTCAATTCGGCGCCTGTGCGGATCAGGCCGTCCGGGAAAAAATATATCGTTGTGGATTTATCAAATCCCACTCCCGCCAGTTCCTGCGGCTTATCTCCGTCCTTCCCGATTTCGAGGAAACCCTCAAACGGCTGTTCATCTTCCTGTCCGCTCAGAACAACGCGGGTTCCCGCCGGCATCCGAGCCCAGTCCTGAATTTGATCGCCGGTCAGCTTTTTGCCGTTGGGAAAAATATACGTCGTCGATGGATCGTTGTATCGCTCGCGCGCGATATGCCACGCCGTGTATTTGTCGCCAATAACGGAAGATTCCTCCGGCGCGTTTATCGGCGAAGAAACCGCAACCGAAGGTTTTCCGGCGGCCGCGACCAGGGTTTCTTTCGGCTTTGCCGCAAAAAGGAAGCTGAACAATTCCCTGTCCGCGACTTTCAAACGGCCTGCTTTAACATCCGCATCATATTCAGGCTTGGATTCCAGTCCCAGACGGGCGCGCACATCCGGCCTCGCAAAAATCATTCCGCAACGCTTCCTTCCGCGATGGCTCTCGCGGTGAAAGCGGTTCGGCCGCCCATACGCCACCATGGAATGCGTCAGAATGTCCTCGTCGGAAATGTTGTAGAGGCTCTTGAGCTGACGCAGCAGTTCCGTCAACGCGACATACTGAGCGTCGGTGATATCCCGGTTGTGATATCCGACAACCTCGATTCCGATGGAGTACCGGTCAATCCCGCTTATGCCCTCCCACATGCTCCGTCCCGCATGTTTTGCCAGTTTGTTTTTGTCGATGATGCGGCAAACCCTGCCCGATAGACAAACGCAGTAGTGCGCTTCTCCGAACCGCACGATCTTCCTCAGCGATCCCTCTTCCTCGCCTTCCGTTGTGTGTAGAATAATGTACCGCGTGTACGGCCGCTTCGGCCGCTTTTTATTGAGTGGGCTGAACCTGTTTTCAATCCGCAACTGGTTCGCGTGCGCAGGAACTGGAATTTCCGCCATGCCGGGAACCAATAAAAACGCAACGGCCATCTTCACGATATCGCGACGCGTCAGCTCTTCAGTACAATGCGTTTTCATAAATCACATTTAGCATAACGGCTGGACCGCCCCGATGTCATCCATTATCCTTTAGATTTGAAAAAATTCGTGCAATTCGTGGCTATCAAGTGGATATTTCAGAATTATGAAAGAGAAGATAATCGTTGCATGGAGCGGAGGGAAGGATGCGGCGCAAGCCCTCTACGCCCTTCAGAATGACGGCAACGTGGAAATCGCCTCTCTGCTGACGACCGTAACCGAAGGCTATGACCGCATCAGCATGCACGGCGTCCGGCGAACGCTGCTGAACGAACAGGCCAAAGCGCTGGGACTTCCTCTTGAAGAAATCGCCATCCCTCAGAAATGCTCCAACGAAATATATGAGCAGCGCATGCAGCAGTCCCTCGAGAAATTCCAGGCTCAGGGCATTTCAGCGGCAGCTTTCGGCGATCTCTTCCTCCGCGACGTGCGCGCCTATCGCGAGGAACGCATGAACCGCATCGGGATGAAATGCCTGTTTCCTCTCTGGGGCAAGCCCACCATCGAGACGGCCAGGCGATTCATCGACCTCGGCTTCCGCGCAATCGCCGTCTGCATCGACACACAGTCTCTGAGCGCTGATTTTGCCGGCCGCGAATATGACGACGCTTTCCTCCGCGACCTTCCACCCGGCGTCGACCCATGCGGAGAAAACGGCGAATTCCACACCTTCGTGTATGACGGCCCGAACTTCGCCTCGCCCGTCCGCGTGGAACGAGGCGAGATCGTGCTGCGCGACAACCGCTTCTGTTTCTGCGATCTGAAATGAATTTCTATTCGGATTTGTTGAAGAGAATCAGGCCCACATACGTGACCGAATTTTTCCCGTGATAATAGGAAAGCCCGGCGCTCTTCTGCAGCGCGATGACGTTCATGCCGTACGCTTCCACCGATGAAACGGCTTCGCCGGGATTGCGGCACGGCTCGCCGTCCAGATAAGAGCACCGCTCGCAGATATTGCAGCAGCCCGCGCTGAGAGGGAGAAAATCTTCCGAGGGATATTTCTGCCGGATTCTATGAAGCAGGTCGCGGAAGACCGCGTCATGGATCTTTGCCGCCTCCAGCATCCCCTTCATATCGAAATTGCCGGCGATCGAATGCACGGTCTGAAACAGCATTCCCTGCCGGTAGCGGACGGCTTTCTTCATCAGCTTCTGAATGGGACCGATGGCCGGCGGCCCCATCCAGTTCGTATCGTATCTCCGGCAGACGTTCTTCTCGCACGCTTTGCGAAAGTCTTCGTGGAACTGAATGGTCGATGTATCCAGAATTGCCGCATCGGCAGCATTCGCTTCCAGCGCAATCTCTGTCAAATCCTTTCCGTCTATCATCACGAATTCTTAGTGTCTTCGAGTCTTTGAGTTTAACTCTAAGGCTCAAGGGCCCTAAGGCTCTAAGCTTCTCCTTATGTCCCTGGTGACGTGGCGGCCGGCCCAGATGAAGAACAACGCCCCGATCACGCTCGCGATCGGAACGCAGAGCAGTGAATAGCGGATCGCCAGCATGCCGTGCGTCGGATTGAGATGGTCGTTGATGGCCCCGATCAGCAGCGGTCCTCCTCCCGAGCCGATCAGCGTGCCGACCATGAATAATGTCGCTGCAGCAAACGCCCGCATGCGTATCTTGACGACGCTCTGAACCAGGCCGAGGATCGGGCCCATGCGGAAAGCCATCAGAAGCATGGCGCAGAAAACCGCGATATATGCCCAGGGCATTGGAGCGAACAGAAAACCGATCAGCGCCGGTGCGGCCAGAAGCGACGTGATGCCCGGCCCGACAATTTTCCACCGGTCGTTCTTCTTTCCCAGATAACCGATGACGGCGCCGCCCAGCAGCACGCCGACCAGCCCTCCGATCGCGCTGAGCGTTCCGCCAAATGTGCTGGCTTCCAGCATCGTCTTGCCGTGCACCCGCTCCAGATACGGTATGAACCATGTGCTGAGCGCCAGATCGGCGAAGCCGGTAAAGGTAAAACCGATCACAATAAGAAAGTATGTCTTGTTTTCAATGAAAAAGCGCAGCGTCTCGCCGACTCCAAAATGCCTGGTATCGGCATGCGCTCCATCCTGAATCCCGCGGACGGGTTCCTTAACGGTGAACGCCAGAAGTGCGGCGATGATGAAGCCGGGAATGCCGACCGCAATGAACGCGCCGCGCCACCCCCAGCTGGTCCCCGCAAGCCCGCCGATCCATGCCGCAATCAGCCCGCCGATGCATGGCGCCGTCGACATGATGGCCATCGCCATGGGAAGCTTATGCTTCGGGAAATAATCGGTTATAAGAGAGTTGCCGGGACCGGGAGATACGGCGCCTCCGATGCTGTAGCCGACGCGGGAAAGCACCAGCTGCGTTACGGATTGCGCAAATCCGCCCAGCGTGGTCATCAGGCTCCAGAAAGCTACGCCGATGGAAATAATCGAAATCCGCCCCTTCCGGTCAGCCAGTCTCGCGACCGGCATCGAAAGCAGCTGGCCCAGGATAACCACGGCAAAGCCGGCGATCAGGCCCATCGCCGTATCCGACAGCTGAAATTCGCTGCGAATGCGTTCAAGAACAATGTTTACAATATGAATATTGGCGAATTGAAACGCCCAGACGAACGTTATAAGAAAAAGAACATAATAGGCCCGTACCATGTTTCCCCCACTCCACAAAAAAGCAGCCACGAATTTCACGAATATGATTTCGTGAAATTCGTGGCTTTTTTCTATTTTTTATAGAAACCGTATTCTTTTACGGCGGCGAGCATGGCGCGCAGGTTTTCCAGCTTGGGATTATCCGCAACCGCGCCGGCCGACAGAATGAATCCGCCGCCCTTGCCGCAACCCTCGATCAGCTTGCGGCAGTATTCCTTCATGTCCGCCGGATCGCCGGTCACGACGAGCGATGAAGGCACATTCCCCTGGATCGCGCATTTGCTCCCCAGCACCTGCTTCGCCTTGAGCATATCGGTCCGGTCGAAATACCACGAGACCGTCCCTTTCGGAAATTCGTTGACCGTTTCCAGCCTGGTATTGAAACCGCCTTCCGCGAACATGTTCTGGATCAGTCCTTCTTTAATGAAGGCATTCATGACCTTCTTCAACGAAGGCCAGTAGAAGGTCTCGAACTGCTTCTGCGACATCCAGCCGTCCGCTCCCTTATGGAGAGGATAGGTCACCATGAACACATTGTTGATGTTCGGAGCAGTCAGCACGGATTTGATTGTGAAGTCGGCAACCACATCCAGTGCTTCCAGAAGCTTGTCCGGCCGCCGGTACATATCCTTCAGGACCGGAGACGTGCCGCGCAGCGTATCGCCGATCGTATCGAAGGGCGCCTTGCAGAAAGCGCCGAACACCGTCGGGTAGCCATGAGCGGCGCCGGAGGGGCCGGCCGCCGCCATTGCCTTCATGAACTTCTGATATTCCTGGCCGATTTCGATCAGCTTCTGCAGCATGTTCTGCATTTCGGGACTGGCCAGCGGCATCAGCTGCACCAGGTTGACAATTTCCACCAGGTCCGTTGCCGGCCGGAACATTTGCAGAGGCCCCAGAACTCCCATCGTGCGCGGAAGATACTTGCGCATGAAATAATCCGTAGGATCGAGAATCAGCTCATCGTATTCCTCCGCTTTCATGTACTCCGATTCCATGAACTGGAATGAGCTCACATTTTCACCGAGCCTGTGGCCCGGCCACGAGTAGAGCTTATAGTCGAGCAGATCCAGCACCCTCCCCGGCGTGATCCAGGGGCTGGCCCAGTATTCCAGCTCTTCCGAAAATTCCTCGTTGAATTTTATGCACGCTTCGACGGCCTTCGAATAGTCGTACATGGCCGTGCGAAAGTTGATGCCGTAGTTGGTGAAAGGAAGATTGCCCACCGGCAGATTCAGAGGAACTCTGTCCGGTTCCGTCACATTGTATACATTGATCATCCTCTGCGCGCGAAGCTTGTAATTGTTTTTGGCCTTTTCGCTGATGAACTGAAGGCCCGGCGGATTCAGAAAGTTTTCCAGCCTCCGCTGCCTTTTCTGTTCCGGAGTGAGCTGATCCCAATCGCAGGGCTGCGCCCCGGCCAGATTCCCCGTGCTTCCAAATACTGTTCCCATAGGTGTTCCTCTCATTAATGTCGTTGGTATTAATGACAGCGACCCGGTCATCAATACACAATAATGAAAATATCGATTCCCCGCCGGAATATTTGGCCGGAATGTCCATTCCGGCTCAGCATTTATAGCATACACATCCCCGTCTTCGCTCGCACAATGTGGGGCTTCCGGCTGTACTCGGCTCGCTTAGGATAAAGCGATATGTGGTTTTTTAAAAATGAATTATGGATCCGCCAATAATCAGCGGCAATCAGACAAATTATTGTCAATTTATGGGGTTGGTTCATTAAGTACAAGAGAGCTGTCTTTATGCGGACAAGGATGGGGGAATGCCATATCCCTCATCCCCCTCAACCCTTTCAGGGTTGACTGCCAAATTGCCGCATATCCCAGGGTAGGCCGCAAAAAAGCGCGGCCTACCCTGGGCTCTGTTCCGCA
>JAFGIY010000034.1 GCA_016929335.1 Acidobacteriota bacterium
ATATCCCCGTTTCAAACAGCATGACGACATCGCCGCTGTGGCCATCCGGCTGCGCGGCTCCCGTGTCAATAGCCAATCGCTTTTCCATAAGACGCAAAAATCCTTTCAAACACTGCCTGCCAGCCAAATGGCCGGGTTATCCGGGAAACTTCCATCAAAGACGGGGTCGGCGCAATCCGAACCCGGTTGGCCATATCGATAATGGCGGAAGCCATGCTGCTCTGCAGCATATCCCAATCCTTCGGATCGGGCCGGTCGATCGATGCCAGGGGAGGCAGGTGGATGAAGCGCACCAGATCCGCGTCCGCTCCGGCCAGCAGTTCCCTGCATCCCGGCAGGTCGGTGGTGATCACTCGACAGCCTGCGGCAAGCGCCTCGAGAAGGACCAGCGGCAATCCTTCATAAAAGGAAGGGAGGATAAAGATATGGCAGCGCTTCATGAGCATTGCCAGTTCTCGCTGAGGTATTTGTCCATGGACTGTGATCTGCACGCCGGCCTGTTGCGCCAGTTGCAGACATTCCTGCGCTTCCTCCCCGGAACCGGATCCGGCCAAATGCAGCTGCAGTTGATGCTCATGCAGGGCGGCACAGGTACGCAGGAGCCAGTCGACACCCTTGGACAGGCTCAGTTTTCCCGCGTAGAGCACATGCATCGGCGGCGGTGCGGCTTTATTGCCGAAGGCGAACAGTTCATCATCATAGCCGCTGCCGACAATGTCGATCCGATCGGCGGCAATTCCGTATAGACTGCTGATTGTTTCCGCCTGATCCCGGCTGAGGGCTAAAATCCGGTCAATGTTCCGGCAGTAAGGTTTGACTCTTGATTGAAGAGGAGGGCATTGCATGAACTGGCGCAGGTCGGTGGAATGGCAGGAGGTTACCATGGGCAGTAGCGGCAGCAGACGACGGGCTACCGAACTCGCCAGCCAAAGATGATGGCTGTGCAGCACATCGGGCGAAAATGCCCGTGCGGCCTCCAGTATGGTTTCGCCGAAGATTCTTTCATAAGCAGCCAGTTGAGTTTCGCTCAGCATGGCAAAACGGGAACTTGGATACGGCATGACATCGCTCATGCCGGGAATGGCAAAATCGAGATGGCTGTTGTGGCCGCCAAATCGGACCGGATGACAGCCGCCCTCGTCAATGCCTGCTATCGTCACAGGACCATTTCCGGAGACGCCGGCGACAAGATGATTGCGGTGCCCCGCGATCGCCGCCTGGCGGACAATGTTTTGCAGGTAGATGCCGCTTCCGGTGCTTTCCGGGTGCTGGCTGATAAGGTGAAGGATTTTCATGATTCAAACAAAAATTATAATAACACTGTCTGGCGTCATGGAAACAAGATGAGATTACACCGCGCCTGCGGTATTCTTTTTTTATGGCTGTCGAATGGGAGAAATGCCCAAAGTTTGAGCGACAACCGGGACTCGTAAGCGGATCCCGGGTGGTAGAGGAGACGCGCGTTCCCGTGCGAGCATTGTTTGAGAATCTTGAAGACGGCGTTTCCATCAATGATTTACTCGAGTGGTTTCAAGGAGTTGCGCGGCGCCAGGTCGAGAGCGTTCTGGAATGCGCTTCCGCACCCTTTTATATTTGATTATTTCATTTGCGGCGTTTTTCCGTACAATTCCATTAACGAGTCTGTTGACCGACACCACAATTATTCGGGGGGCTGTGATGGAAAAGTTCGAGCTAAGCAAGACGATCGAGGCTGGAAAACTGAACAAGAGAACCGGCATTCCGCTTGCCGGTCCGCCAACGACAATACCTTTCGGCGCCATTGTAGAGAATCCCGTCGCGGACCGCGATGTAGTAAAGTTCACCTATTTGAACGAACCTTATCAATGCTCCGAAGAGACTTTTCGAGAGGCCGCCTCTTCGATCATGCACGCATCGACTCCCGCGCCGAAGCAGGCAGAACGCTCTGCCGGGAAGCGGCAGCCCCGGCTGAACTGGGAAGTCGTGGACACAAACATGGGCCCGCTGTACAGAGCCAAAGCCCCCGGCGGCTGGCTGATTGCGGCCAAAAGCATGAGCACGCTGGCTTTCTGTCCCGATCCGCATCACGCCTGGGACCTGCTCGCACCGCAATAATGGGCAGCTGTCAAAGCCGCATATAGCAGAAGCCGTCAAGCCACGAATTGCACGAACCAAATTCGTGTAATGCGCGGCTTGCTTTGCAGCCTCAAAAAATCCTCACAATTTCCTCACAGAAATCTCCGGCCTCTGAACCGTCTAATAATACGTAACGAGCGGGAGAACCAAAACCCAGGTGGGAATTGGTTCTATTCAGCAGAAATCAAATGGAGGATTTATGAAAAAGAATCTGGTGGTTCTAAGCATGATGGCAGCGTTGGCTATGATGACAGGCTTTGCCTTTGCCGGCGCCGGCATTGAAATGCGTATCAATGTTCCCTTCGACTTTTATCTTGATAATCAGCTGCTCCCCAACGGCGAATACATCTTTCAAATGGATTCCGGCAATTACGCAACGGGTTCTCATGTCGTTGTCGTATCCAACGACGGCAAGGAGAACAGGATGCTTTTCGCATCCCCCGGGACAGACAGAAGCACGGACTTCAATCAGCTGAGCTTTAACAAGTATGGTGATAAATACTTCCTGTCCTCTATCCTGATCGGCGGACACAAGGCCAGCCTCAAAGTCTATGGTCTGGAACAGGAACTGAGAAGCCAGATGAACAAGAAACAGAGCACGGTAACCGTTGCTCAAAAGTAGGCCTCCGGCCGGATGCGAAAGCGCGACGCGGCTTTCAGGCCGCCGAACCGTTAACAATCTTGCTGCCGGCAGGGATGGACAGGGGGTACAATTCTGATCCCATGCAGGTCCGTTCAAATCGGCAGGCATAGATCAACAAACAGGACGGTCGGAAAGGAAGACAGATGGATCGCGTCAAAGGCAAAGTGGCAATTGTAACCGGCGGTGGTGGAGGAATGGGCAGGGTTGAAGCTATGCTGCTCGCCAGGGAAGGAGCCAACGTCACTGTAACCGACCTGGATGAATCGGCGGCGAAAAACGTTGCGAACGAGATCCAATCTCAGGGCGGAAAGGCCATTTTTATCAAGCACGATGTTGCCGGCGAAGAGGATTGGGACAATGTTATTCGAAAAACACTGGAAGAGTTCGGCAGGCTGGACGTTCTCGTCAACAACGCCGGCGTCATCCTGTACAAGAAAATCGAAGACATTTCACTGGCTGAATGGCGGTGGCTGATGAGTGTCAATCTGGACGGTGTTTTCCTGGGCACCCGGTCCGCAGTTGAAGCCATGAAAAAGGGGGGTGGAGGTTCCATTATCAATATAGCCTCCACAGCCGGCCTGATCGGGAATCCGGACGCCTCGGCTTATCACGCAAGCAAAGGAGGTGTCCGGCTGTTCTCAAAGGCGGCAGCGATCGAGTTCTCCAAAGCAGGATATGGCTACAATATCCGCGTGAACTCGATCTATCCCGGAGTAATCAATACCAGAATGGCGGATGATTTGAGAAAGAATGAAGCCAGGTATAAGACCGCCCTGAGCTGGCATCCCATCGGCCGCTTCGGCGAACCGGAGGATGTAGCTTATGGCGTTCTGTACCTTGCATCGGATGAATCCAAGTTCTTAACCGGTTCAGAGCTGGTCATTGATGGCGGCTGGACCGCTCGCTAGAAGCCACGAATTGCACGAATCAGCCCGTGTTGGGGATTTGTGCCGATCCGTGGCTTTGCTCTTATCGAACCCGGAACTGCTTTACTCCGAGCGAGCGGGCAAGCAGCCTGCACGATTCGATTTCTTCCGTGGAAAGCGTAAATCCCACAACGCTGGCCTGGACATTTTCAAAGTAGACAGGAGCACGCCATAAAAAATCGAGCATTGCATCCCAGGCGAGCAGTTCCGGCCTGGCCTTTCCACCCGGATTCGGAATAGAACCGGCATCCGGCCGGCATAGTTCTTCGTATCGCCGGGCATTGGGGGCATTCAGAGAGACTGAGACCGCATCCACTGCCTTTCCCAGCTCCGGGAGAACATCCCGGCCGTGAATCAGACAGGCATGACCGTTGGTGTTGAGACGGATTTTTGCACCGCAGCGCCGGAGCCAGGATGCAGCCTGCCCGATGAGATCCAGGCGGTAAGTCGGTTCTCCATAGCCGCACCAGACAATTTCGCGGAATTTCTCAAAATCGCCCCGCGCGAGCACGGAAGCCTGAAGCATTGCCAAATCCGGCTCCATGCCTCCCCACAATACAGATCCACCCAATCCCTCCGTCTTGTAGCGCACGCAGAAGGAGCACCGATTGGTACACCTGTTTGTCACATTGAGATAAAGCCGGCGGACATCTCCGTAAATGTATGCGTATTCCACGGGTCTGGTATTGTCGTTGGGAAGGTTTCAGCTGACGGCTGATCACTGAAAGCCGAGATCAAGCTACCGAATGCCCACGACGGGCACGCCCTGCTTTTCACGTGTCGCACTCCAACGACCGTCGCCAATCATCTGATTAATCGTTCCCGAGATCGTGTCGCCGTTTATCTGCCCGCTATAGAAAGCATCCCCCACCTTAAAACTGAGGGTATCGCCGACAATTTTGCCGGCAATCTCCGTGGACTTTTCGCCCGAGGTGATCGTGCCGGTGAAATTCTGGAGCTTTTGATTAATCGTCAGCTCGCCATTCGGCAGGCGCCATTTCCCGTCCGCGTTGGCAGGAATGATCCACAGATAAGCCGTGCACCAGGTCTGACATTCTTCATCCGCGTTGGCTGTATCGTCTGCCTGCCAGTCTTCCATCGTGAAGCTGTTTGAGACTATGCGTGTTCCCGGCTTCAGGCCAAGCAGCTTCGGGCGGAGTTTGAGATTGATATCAGGCAGCAGGAACATCGTAATCACGGTTGCTTTGGAGAAATCGCTTTCAAACAGATCGGCTTTGGCGAAGGTAGCCCTATCGCTGACGCCGGCGGCGGCGGCGTTGCGTTTGGATAATTCGACCATGTCGGGATTGAATTCAATGCCAAGCGCCGTTACGCCGCGTTTTGCCGCAGCAATCACAGTACGCCCGTCGCCCGAACCGAGATCGATCAGATAGTCCCGGGGGGTGACTTTTGCCAGATCCAGCATCTTTTCCACCAGGCTCTCACTGGTCGGCACCCAGACCACATCCTTGCCCGGTTGCCCCACATGCGGCTGGTAGTCTCCCTGCTCCTGGGCGCGAAGTGGAATGCAGTAAACTAAAAAGGCAAATCCCAAAGCCAGAATTAAACAACGGGTTGAAAGCGATCGATTCATTGTTCGGCTCCTTTGCAGACTATATTCCGGCCAATAAAAGCACTTCTTGCCGGGAATCATACATCGATAATCTACGTCTGCCCGAAAATGTTATTTCATCAAAGTGCGTGATTATAATCCCGGCGCCTTTCGATCACACGAGAAATTTATAGCCAGCAGATTCGGGATTGAATCAACCAAAATGCAAAGACAAGCGGCCACGGACTTTCATCATTCAAAATGACTTTTGCCGGTGCGGGCGGCCGGCCATGATTGATGGTCCGATCCGTGAAATCAGTGAAATCCGTGGCGTTTTTCTCCTGGTAAATTTCAAGATCAGTTGGACGCACTACATGAAGTTTACGGACTTTAAAGCCGGGGTTGACGGATTGATGGTTTCCAGGCAGATCTTTTGCTAAGCTCTTCGCAATCAGGAGGTCTCAGCAATGATCAGCTACGCAGCGATCTTTCTATTCGCGTTGAACGCTTCCATGCCGGTTCCCTGCGAGGGATTAAGGGAGCTTTCATTTCCCGATGCAAAAATCACCGTCGCGGAACTCATACCCGCCGGCCCGTTCAAAACAGACGGGAAGATGCCCCAGATGGGACCGGCTCAGCCCCAAATGAACCTGCCGGCCTATTGCCGCGTCGCAGCCATCCTCACTCCTTCCGCTGATTCGAATATTGAAATGGAAGCATGGCTTCCCATCGAAGGATGGAATGGGAAATTCCAGGCTGTGGGAAATGGAGGCTGGGCCGGCATGATCAGCTATTCGGCGATGGCATCGGCATTGCAGGAAGGCTACGCCACGGCATCCACCGATACCGGACATAAGGGAGCCAATTCGCTTTTCGGCATCGGCCATCCTGAAAAGGTCGTGGATTACGCTTATCGTGCCGTTCATGAAATGACCGTTAAAACCAAAGCAATCATGAAAGCGTTCTACGGCCAGGATCCGAGGCTGTCTTATTGGAATGGATGCTCCACCGGCGGCAGGCAGGGACTAATGGCAGCGCAGCGCTATCCCGAAGACTTTGACGGTATCGTTGCCGGGGCGCCGGCCAATTACCACAGTCATCTGCACGCGGCGGATCTGGCAACGTCGGTCCCACATTTTAAGGATACGTCCGCAGGCGTTCCGGCATCCAAACTTACTCTGCTGAATAAAGCAGTGATAGCGGCCTGCGATGGGATGGATGGCGTCAGGGACGGACTGCTCACGGATCCGGCCAAATGCAAATTTGATCCCTCCTCGCTTCTCTGCAGCAGCAATAGCACAGAAAACTGTCTCACTGCTTCTCAGCTGGAATCCGTAAAGAGAGTCTACGCGCCGACAAAAACAAAGAGCGGGGAGCTGATATTTCCGGGCAAAGTGCCGGGAAGCGAACTCGGGTGGAGTTTTATTTTCGGCAACCAGATCTCGCCGGTCGGAATCGGCACGTTTCAGCTGACATATCAGGATCCGAACTGGGATTGGCGCAGTTTCAATAAGGACCGCGATACGGCGCTTGCCGATGAAAAGACCGGTTTTATCAATGCTGTTCAACCCGATCTCAAAGCCTTTAAAAGCCGCGGCGGCAAGCTTCTTTTATACCATGGATGGGACGACGCGCTTATTTCACCCGGTAACACGGTGAATTATTACTCGAGCGTTTTGAGCGCCATGGGTTCCGAACAGGGCAACTGGCTCCGCCTTTTTATGATGCCCGGCGTCGGACACTGCAGTGGCGGCACCGGACCCAGCCAGGCAAATTTCATGAGCGCCATGGAACGCTGGCGCGAAGCCGGTGAAGCTCCCGATCATATCGAGGCTTATCGCGTTATCGGCAACACGGTGGACATGACGCGGCCTCTCTGCCCATATCCTGAGGTCGCGCGCTATAAGGGAATCGGCAGCACCAACGATGCGGCAAATTTCACCTGCGTCGCGCCCTAAGGTTGCTCAATCAGGGATTGAATCAACAGACAAATAAATCCCTCATGGGCGTCCAGGCTGAAGAGGCTGTCTTGCAACTCGCTGATCAACATGTGAATCGCGGCTTCAGTTGCGACTCGGAGTTAATACATTTTGGAGGCGGCAGCAGCCAGAGAATTCGTCCCGTTAGGGACGAGTTGATTTTAGCCCGGCGCTTCAGCGCCGGGATTCAGTGATAAAAAAGAAACGCAGTCCCGTTAGGGACGACTGAGAGGATAGGTTAGTGGCCAACTCCTATACGTCCATTTTATCCACATTATCAGGAGGAACGCCTGTCTTTTCTAAATAGCATTGAATATGATGGGAAATATGTTTGGGGTGAATTCAATCGTCCCTACGGGACTCAGTTGTTTATTTTCGACGGTCCCGGGATCCCGGCACTAAAAGTGCCGGGCTAAAATCATTCCGTCCCTGACGGGACGTCCATCTCCCCAAAATATGTATAAAACTCCAGGTCGCGGCTGAAGCCGACATTCCACGGGTATGAATTTATAGATAGCCCTCGTGGGACAGTCTCTGACATCGGGACACGCATGGGAATGCGCGACTGCGCAGCTTTGATGTCTCGAAGCGGGAGGAATATGGAAAATCAAAAATTGAAAGGCAAATCTGCAGTAGTCACAGGAGCCAGGAGGGGCATTGGCAGAGCGATCGCCATTGCATATGCTGCAGCGGGAGCCGATGTAGCCATATGCGATATCGTCGGTGAAGACGGCCTGCTCGATAAGACCAGGACGGAACTCGAGCAGCTCGGCTCGAAATCGGCTGCGTATGTTGCCGATGTTTCCCGGCGCGATGATGTGGAGGAAATGACACGTCAGGTGCGGAACGCCTATGGAAAGATCGATATCCTGGCAAACTGCGCCGGCGTGTGGATCCCGGGGCAGAATCTAATTGAATGCAGTGATGAGAACTGGGACAAGGTTATCGACACCAACCTCAAGGGAACTTACCTCTGCTGCAGGGCGGCAGGCAAAGTAATGGTGGCGCAAGGGAGCGGCAGCATCATCAATATGTCATCTCAAGTTGGATTAACACCGGGAGCCGGAGCCGGAGCCTATTCCATTTCCAAAGCCGGAATCATCATGATGACACGTCAGCTTGCTCTGGAACTGGCTGAATACAGGATCAGAGTGAATGCTCTTGCACCCGGCGTCGTTAAGACCGACTTCAACGCCGCTTTCTGGAAGGAGCCTGCCGCAGAGAAAAAATCGGCCGCGATGGTACCCCTGGGCCGTCTGGCGGTACCGGAAGACATTGCATCCGCCGCCCTTTTCCTGGCCTCCGATGACGCCGGCTACATCACCGGCCAGGTCCTCGCCATCAACGGCGGCTGGGCCCCTTCGAGCAGTGTGAGGTCAGCTGTCAGCGGTCAGTGATCAGCTTTCAGCTGAAAGCTGATCACTGACCGCTGACAGCTGACCGCTGATACTTGACAGCTGCTCACAGCCCGAGGCGTCGGGCCAGGCGGACGACGCTTGTGCCGAGTTGCCGCGCTTCATCCATCGCCGACATATCTATGCCTCCGCCCACTCCCTTCAAGACGTCGCCCGGTTCTCTTCCGTAGCCGATTGCGCCGCCGGCTACAATCATGCCCTGAGCGATGCAGAAGGAATTCAGCAGCGATCGTGTCTGTATGGCGCCCACCCGGCGGGTAACGACAAGAGTTCCGGCGACCTTATCCTTTAAAGAGCGGTTCCGAAGCAGCGCGAACATACGGTCCATAACGGCTTTCATCTGTGCGCTGACGCTTCCGAAATAAACCGGGCTGCCGAATACGATGGCTTGTGCGCTCTCCATCATGCCGTACAGCTCCTGCATATCGTCTTTAATCACGCACGAGCCTGCCTCGAAGCATGTTCCGCAAGCATCACAGGGAGCAACCTGCTTTTCCGACATTAAGAACATTTCGGTTATGCAGCCGGCATCATGGGCCGTTTTCAAAACTTCTTTCATCATTATTTCAGTGTTCCCGTTTTTTCGCGGGCTGCCGACAATACCCAGGACTTTCATGCGAACCTCCTTGCTATAATTAATTGTGCTCCTGCATCCATTTCGGCATTATATCTGCAGATACAATGGATAGAAGATATTCACGATGAAAAAACTGTGGCCCATTATCCTGACTGTTTGTGTGCTCCTGGCAGTGGCTGTTGCGCTGCAGCTGCCCTGCGGGCAGTCTGCGCACAAGGATCAGCCGCTTGTTCCGGTCCCTGAGTACTCGTACAAAGTGATCCATGCATATCCGCATGATCCCGGAGCCTACACTCAGGGGCTGGTTTATCTGAACGGTTTCCTCTATGAAAGCACGGGACAGAACGGACGGTCCTCGCTTCGCAAAGTCCGACTTGAAACAGGAGAAGTCTTGCAGCAAATCAATCTGCCGCGGGAGTACTTCGGCGAAGGCATTGCCATCCTCAAGGATGAAATCATCCAGCTGACATGGCAATCGCGGAAGGGATTCGTTTACAGCCTGAGCGATTTCCGCCTCTTGCGCAGATTTTCTTTTACCGGAGAAGGTTGGGGTCTGACCACGCACGGCTCCGATCTCCTTATGAGTGATGGCTCCTCGGAAATCCGCATCCTCGACGGCCGGACGCTGCGCGAAAAGCGGCGCATCAAAGTCCGCGACGGGGAATTGCGCATCACGCAGCTGAACGAACTGGAGATGGTGGACGGCCAGATTTTCGCCAACGTCTGGCAAACGGACCGCATCGCGCGCATCTCTCCACAATCCGGGAAAGTCCTGGGGTGGATCGATCTCCAGGGCCTGCTCGGCCCGATGTATCGGATGGAAACCGACGCTGTGCTGAACGGCATCGCTTACGATCCGGCAAGCAAGCGGCTCTTTGTGACAGGCAAGCTGTGGCCGCGGCTCTTCGAGATAAAGCTCGTGCCGAAGTCAAACAACTGAAGAGAAACGCTCCTTACATCATAGAGACCGGCCCCCCAATTTGGCCGGTAGCTAAGCAAGTTCCTTGATCGTTTTCTCGCGGCAATTGTCCATGGTCGGACCTATATCAACCCTTAAATAAAGATAGCTGCTTGGATCGGGGAGCGAAATCCCGTTTTTTGACATCGTCGAAAACGCTTCTGCCGCCGAGGTCGCGCGAGATCGCCATTTCGTGCGCAACCGCTGCATTGAAATCGGCGCGAGGTTCGCAGCGCTCCTCTATCGCTCGCGCAAATCTTTCGAGGCGACGAATGCCAGTCCATGCCCATTACGGATCCCAGCGCCTGAAACCAGAATGGATCGGCCAGCCGAGAAAGGAATTCGGAATGCCCGTAATGCAGCAGGACAGCCTCGACAATCGCCGTACCGAGTTTCGTCATGCGTTCGGCAAGCCATGGCGGCACACGTCCTCCGTGGAGAGGCAAATCGGCAAATCCGGAGCGTTTCATAAAGAGAGTATACCGCACGCGGAGACACGGACGGCGCAGAGAAAAAAGATGCTTGCGTGATTGCTTATCGGGGGGCAACATAAGCGGTTCCATGAAGGAGGAAGTCGTGGAGTTTTTTGACTGTACGGTTGGGGAGCTGTTGGAAGAAACGGCACGGACGCATCCGGACCGCGAAGCCATTATCTATTCCGATCGAGACTTGAAATATTCATACCGGGAACTGAATGCCCGAGTGGACCGGCTTGCCAGGGGAATGCTCGCACTGGGAATCGGCAAGGGGGACCATGTCGGCATCTGGGCTACGAACGTTCCGGACTGGCTTACGGTGTTCTACGCCACGGCACGCATAGGAGCGGTTTTTGTCACGGTAAATACCAGTTATCGCCCATCCGAACTCGAATACGTGATGCAGCAGTCGGACATGAAAGCCCTGTTTCTGATAGACGGCTATCGCGATACCGACTACGTGCAGGCTCTGTATGATCTGGTGCCGGAATTGAAGACCATGCCGAAGGGCTCTCTTCAAAGTGCCCGCTTCCCATTTTTGAAAACCGTGGTCTACATAGGCCCCAGCCAACACCGCGGCATGTACAGCCTCGCCGAAATCATGGACCTTGAGAACCGTATCAGCGCCGAAGAATTCATCCATGTCAAGGCAAGCCTGGATCCTCATGACACGGTAAATATGCAATACACTTCGGGTACCACCGGTTTTCCCAAAGGAGTGATGCTCAGTCATTACGGAATCATCAACAATGGATTTTCCATCGGGCAGCGCCAGCAGTTCACAGGCATTGACCGCCTGTGCCTTCCGGTTCCTCTCTTTCACTGCTTCGGCATCACCCTGGGTGTCATGGCTGTGTTGACGCATGGCGCCACCATTCTGCCGCTTGAGACTTTCGATCCGTTGATGGTTCTGGCTATTGTACAGAAGGAGCGCTGCACCGCCCTTTACGGCGTGCCCACGATGTTCATCGCGGAACTGACGCATCCCATGTTCAACATGTTCGACCTGACCTCGTTGAGGACCGGAATTATGGCCGGTTCTCCCTGCCCCGAACCGGTGATGCGGCAGGTGATGGAAAAAATGCATTGCAGTGAAATAACGATCGTTTACGGATTGACGGAAGCGTCGCCCGGCATTACTCAAACAAGAACAGACGATCCCGTTCATGTGCGCGTTTCTACAGTGGGAAAACCTTTTGAGGGAGTGGAAGTCAAAATCATCAATCCGGATACAGGAGAAACGCTCGCCCCGGGCGGGCCGGGAGAGCTCTGCTCGCGCGGTTACAACACAATGAAGGGCTATTACAAAATGCCGCAGCAGACCGCCGAGGTTCTGAACTCAGACGGCTGGCTCCGGACCGGCGACCAGGCTGTAGAAGATGAAGACGGCTTTATCCGGATCACCGGACGCCTCAAAGATGTCATTATCCGGGGAGGAGAAAACATATATCCCAAGGAAGTGGAGGATTTCCTGCGCGAAATCCCCAACATCCGCGATGTTCAGATCGTCGCGGTTCCGAGCGAAAAATATGGAGAGGAAGCAGCCGCCTTCGTCCAGCTGCGCGACGGAATTTCCCTGGAGGCAGCCGAGATCCAGGATTTCTGCCGCGGCAAAATCGCGCGCTACAAAATACCCAGGCACATCTTTTTCACGGATTCCTATCCGATGACGGCCAGCGGCAAAATCCAGAAATACAAACTCCGCGAAGAAGCAGCCCGTCGATTGACGATTGCGGATTGACGATTGACGATTGCTCCCTTACAGGCTGGATGGGCGACAATCGCAAATCGTCAATCGTCAATCGTAAATCAGTTGATTTATTGGATCTGATCCGACATGCCCTGCTCGTACGTGCTCCATCCGGAGTTCATCCCATACGGGCATCGATGCAGGACCGCTTCGATCCGGCGGATGTTTCCCTTTTCAACTTTAAACAGCTCCGCGACCTGCCAGGTCCAGGGTTCCGTAGGCCCTGCGACCACATCGCGGCCGTCAGGCGACTTGAAATAGCGCGATTTGCCGGCCGCATGGTCAAAGAAGCAGAAACTGAATACGATTCCCCGTTCCCGATCCACGGCAACGAAGCGGCGATCCCGGATTCGCGTCACAAAATGAATGAGGCCGGATTCAAACTGCTCTTTGCAGCTCCAGGCGCTCGAATAAACCAGTTCCTTTTTTGGATCGGGCCGTTTCTCTCCGGGCTTCAGGGGGACGTTGGTTGCCCGGCCGCCGTTTTCGTAGCGTTCGCAGTCATCCGTGAACGGATAATGGCCTTTCCCGTCATTCTGCTGCATTCCCGAAAAGTAATAGTTGGCTGTCTTGACCATCTCCTCCCGGGAGGGACGTTCCGCTTCAGGAATGACCTCGGTGAATATCGAATGCGGAGCGCCCATCTTTTCGATATTTTCGGCAGCGGACGGCTCGCGTTTGCGGTCCGGGTCGAACAGATTGCTTTCCGGCCGGATTACGAGCTGTTCCGCTTCGGATATCAATCCGTTGTTAATTTTCAGCCGCAGCGCGATAGCAACAGGGCTGCCTTCTCCGGGCGCCTGAGCTTCTTCACGTGCGGTACCGATAAAGGCTATCTGCTGGGTTTCAACGTCGGGGACGTAAAACTTGTAGGTTCCTTTGCCGACCATGCTGGCCCAGAGACCTTCACCCAGCTGCAGCTGTACGCCATTTTCCGTAAACCGGCAATCCCTGGCGAAAAGCGCCGGACCCGGTTCATGCGACAGCATTGCCTCCATATATTGATCGATATATTTTTCCAGACAGGCGCGATCACAGTCGCTCTGCGCTGCCGGGCTCTCCGAAACCGGAGTTTCGGAAGCCGGTTTCCTGCAAGCCGTCATGGCGAATAACAGAAGCGAGATTGCCGCAATTGCAAACAATTTCATCCGCATTGCCCTTCTCCTTTAAAAAAAATTGCCGTATTGAAACATGCCTGATTGCTGAGGCGTTTATGATACTCAGGCCGCACAGGCGGATCAACATGGAAGACTTGATCCCCGATTTAAATCCAGTCTGTCTGATGAGGTTGAAGGAAAAAATCAAAGGGTAAATTAAACAAACCGCAGAGCGAGGTTCAGGGCAGCGATCAGCAGAACGCCAACAGTGAAATGGACCAGGACGGACTTTCGGCCATGTTTCATCAGTTCGCCGAAAACCGCATGAATGGCCAGGAAGATGAAGCCGCCGCCGACATGCGCGATGACCGTATCCAGCCAGATGTCGGACACCTGAGGCGAGAGCCAGAGTCCTATCGCTCCGCCCAGCAAGGTAGTTGCCTCAACGGCGGCAACCCAGGCGAGCGCTTTGAATCGATTGAATCCGGCCGCCAGCAGCAGCGCACATAATGCAAGCCCTTCCGGAACTTTGTGGATGCAGATCGCCAGAAGCAGCGAAAAATCCAGGCCTCCGGCAAGTTCCGATTCTTTGCCCAGCGCGAGCGCGAGGCCATCCATCGTACTGTGCAAACCCAGCGCGATAACCATTGCCGCTGCAATTTCGCTGAACCGGTGGGTGGTTGCTTCATCGAAATGGCTGGCCGCGCAGGCCGGGCAGACGTGAAATACATACCGGCTTATGAGCCAGAACAGAAAGTATCCGGATGCCAGCGCCAGCAGAAGCTGCAGGTGCGGGATTGCCTCATAGACCTCGGGGATTATGGAGAAAATCGTCACGCCCAGCAGCGTTCCGGCAGCGAGACTGATCAAGCGGCAGAGACGTTCGTGCGACAAGGGCGTAATCGAGCTGATCACACCCCCGGCCAGCGCCAGTGCAAAAGCTGAAAACACCCTGAATGCTACTGCCCACACATCCTGCACGCCGCCTCCGTTCTCTATCCCAACTCCGCCTCCGGACTTTTGCCCGATGTTGCGAATGTGTTGGCATTCTCCACATTCCCGCACGCTTGTCAAGCCGCTGCGGCGCGGCTCGGAGCATTCAGTCGACAGCTGTCCGCAATCGGCAATCCTTTTTTCTTGAGTTTTGGACCGGCAGGGCGGAAACTTTTTCTTTTCTGAGCAATCTATCTTTACTTAAGAAAAGGAGAATTTCGATGCGTTTGACCGCTATAGCTTCAATGTTGATCGCTGTGCTGTTTATCACCGCGGCGGCCGGAACGGCTGTGGCCCAGGTGAATCTGGAGAAATTGACGAAACCTGCCCTGCTGAATGAAACGGCGCCTGACAAATATCAGGTGAAGTTTGACACGTCCAAAGGAGAGTTTACCGTTGAGGTCACGAGAGAATGGGCGCCTCTTGGAGCGGACCGTTTCTATAATCTGGTAAAGAATGGGTTTTATGATAATTGCAAGTTCTTCCGGGTCATAGAAGGCTTTATGGTGCAGTTCGGGATTAACGGCAATCCGAAGATCAGTGCGGCTTTAAGCAGCGCATTCATCAAGGATGATCCTGTGAAGAAATCCAACACGCGCGGCTATATAACCTACGCTATGGCCGGACCGGACACGCGCACCACGCAGGTGTTCATCAATTACGGTGACAACTCAAGGCTGGATAAAGATAAGTTCTCGCCTTTTGGAAAAGTTACTAAAGGCATGAACGTTGTGGAATCGCTTTATGGCGGGTACAGGGGCACTCCCAGTGATTCGCAACAACAGATCAAGATGCAAGGGAATGCCTTCCTTGAAAAGAATTTCCCGAATCTGGATTTTGTCAAAACAGCGACAATTATTCCGGCCGAGACAAAATAGATATTTTTGGATTTCATTGAACTTGGACATGGCGAACAGCCTCATGCATGCCCGTCCGGCCTTGAGAGACTGTCTCAAAACTCGATTCAATTAGGCATGCCTTGAACCATGTGGGTCGCGGCTTCAGCCGCGATCTGGAGTGTATACATTTTGGAGGCGGCAGCAGCCAAAGAATTCGTCCCGTTAGGGACGAGTTGATTTTAGCCCGGCGCTTCAGCGCCGGGATTCA
>JAFGIY010000239.1 GCA_016929335.1 Acidobacteriota bacterium
ATATGCTCCATGACAAAAAGCCGACCCCGATACCGATACCGACCCCGACCCCGAGATATCAAAAAGCGCCCCGCTGTGCGGGGCAGGGTGAAGCCACGGCTTCTAGCCGTGGTCGATCACAGGCAGACTGAAAAGAGTGGCAGGATTCCGGAAAACGAATCAGAAAAAACAGCCACAAATTCGTATCCCTGCTATTGCGGCTGAGGAATCGGCTGAATGCGGCATGCCAGCTCAAAACCTGTCTGTCGGCGACGAATGGGTGTCGTCTTCCGAAGTGCACTCACTCATGCCTTTTCCCATTTTTTTATCTGCGGAAACCCTTCAACGTATGCTTGCAGTATGGCGCCGCAGATCTGGCAAAAATTCACATCATTACTTAATTTGGACGTGCTTTTCGGGCACTTGCGCATCATTCGCTTTCTGATTAAGCATCCAAAGCCGATCCGGATCTTTCTTCCTAATCCTTAATGCATCGAATAGAGAAAAAAACGCTGTTATCAAACATCTGCATGGTTGCTTTCCTGCCGTATTTCTCAATTCTTAGATACCATGCGCCCTTTTCCCCTCTCGTTGCAGACCAAAAGCCGCCTTCCATTCCCAGCCAGGTGCAAGAACCGTAGCCGCATTGGCCTCCATATTGGGCGGCAAAACCGCCGCTCTGTATCAATGATACAAAAGCGGCTTCGCCCTCGCCTGCATAATGCTTCAGCAGAGCGTCGAGTTCGCTTTTGCCCGGAACGTGAAATCCAGGCGGCGCCAGGCCTCTCTTGTCGTTGACCGCATGCCAATTGTAAAGCTTGCCGCACTTCTTCCCATTTGCGAAGAAGCCTCTTCATATCTGCTTTGCCGAGGATTAACTCCACCGGATGTATTTTGCAGGATATTGCTTCTATATAATAGAATGCCGAGAATTATAGGCACTAACCTATTATCTATTCACAGGCATATTTGCAAAATGGTATTTAGTATGCTGTAAATATTTCCGACAGTAAGTGTAAAGCATGCCGACAGCAATTGATCTTTTAGGCGATGACTCAAAAGACTCCGCATGCATAAGCCCTTATTCCGTTTTTCGAGCCTCATCTTAGCCTGTAAAATGAGAGCACGGGTAGAGGAAATCCAAGGAACTATGGCTGGACGGAGTTGATGAAACGGGTTTTCGGATCAGGCGTTTCAAGATGTGTTTCCTGCGGCAGCCGGATGCGGATCTTATGCGCGATCAATCCGGAGGCAATGATGACCTGAGTAAAACCGGGAACTCGAAACTGGGAACTGAGAATGGTATGAATCGGTCGCACTTCAGGCTATAGGGAATGGAATGCCCGAGGCCTTACCAGGAGTTTACGAATCCGGAAACAACATCCCAGGCCTCTACCGGTGCGCCGTCTTTCATAGCGGGCATGAATTCGAATTTTAGCGCCGCTTTCCGAAGATCTTCGCTGATGCCGTCAACCCCCTGCAAGACTATGGCTTTTTTCACTTTCCCATCCGGACCGATGCAGACAAGCATATGATATCCGGCATTCCGGCGCGTCCTCCGGGCATAATCCAGAAGGATCCGGCCAAGCGGATCCGACGATGGCGATATCGATCCTAACCGCTGCGGCCCGTTGTCGACTCGGTATCCTGCGGCGTGAATTTTGCCGGCATCCGGAGCCTCAGCGCCGGCACTTCGCAATAATCCGGCGATTTTTGTCCGGGTCTCTTCGAGCATGACGTTTGCCTGTGCTCTCGCCTCTCCCACCTGCAATGAGTACTGAGGTATGAAATTGGATCCGTCCGATTGACGCCGCATCCGATAGCTGCTGCTGAGTATCCCCATAGCGGGAGCCCATTCCTTTGCCTGTTCGGGATTTTCGGCGAAATACAAAGCCGTGCGCCCGAAACGATCGGACCGATTAGGATCAGCCCCCTTCCTGAGCAAAGTATCAATGACCGACAACTGGTCTCGGACCGCCGCATATATCAGCGGAGTATTTCCATCGTTGTCCGTGCGATCGGGATCCGCCCCTTTATGGAGCAGAAGAAGGGGAATTTCCGCAGCTCGTTTCTGGTTTTCAGACTGGTGCTGGACCATAAAGGGCAGAGGCATATGAATAATCGCTGCAATCAACGGAGTAACGCCGTCCTGATCCTGCGAGTCGGGATCCGCCCCGTGTGACAATAGTCTGTCGACCAGTCCGCTGTGGCTGCTGAATATCGCGTACATAAGAGGCGTCCAGCCATATTCATCCTGAGCGTTAATGCCCATATTGCTGTCGATCAGCTTATCAATCCTTTTGACATTGTTATCCCTGATTGCCCGGATCAGATCCGGTACGCGATCAGCTTTCGACCATGCGGTTTGAGAATCATGAATGCTTGAGAAGCCCGCAGCCAGAAAGACAAGCAGAAAAATCCGCGCGAAATCCTGCACAACTTTCTCACGGAGCATGAAGCTGTCCTCCCAATCTTTTTGAATCGTTCATTCCCCTTCAGCCGGTTGTAATGGTTCGCCATAGTCTACATCATGATGGCGCCTTAGAAAACGTCTCTCCGGGCGGCACGGAGCGCGGGTGTTCCCGGGATTTGTTGAGAACACGGCTGGGATCAGATCAGGGGGATTTTACCGGATGAATCCGAGAGCGGATTCGCTCCAGGCCCCCTTTTAAAAGGATCGACGGCTCGGCATCCGGGTGGAGCTGCGGGAATTGCTCGATGTCCCCGTTTGCCGATTCGGTGTCGTTTTTGACCAGAAAAATCTCCGCCAACGGCAACTGCGGAAGGATATCAATCCGCGCGCGGTTTCGAGGGGATGAACAGTGCGGCTTTGTCCGAATGCAAAGCAAATTCGTACTTGATATCCGATGCCGATCTGTGTCCTAATTTGATTTCTATAAACCGAATTGAAATATCAAATTACTAAAAGAGACGATCGACTATGAAAGAGGGACGTTTTCTTTTCTTGGCCATTTTAGTCAGCTTAATTGCTCCGGCTGCAACAGGACAGGATTCTGCCGAAATACGGCGACCAAGAGTAAAGACCGCGGGCATACAGCGACCAAAGGTAGTGAGGACGCGTACTTATTCACCGGTTGTGCAACCTTCTTCGGTGACTGTGGATGTTTTGGGTGTCGCCCCTTCCGCTGTAAACGGCTCAGTGGCCGCCACCGATCCGCAAAGCCTGCCACTTGCTTTTTCGATCACAGGCTTGCCGAAACACGGTACAGTCTCGATTACTCCGGACACAGGCGCCTTCACCTTTTCAATCGCCGGTCACACGCAATCGACCGGCGACCTGTTCAGGGTTGCCGTATCAAATGGATCTGCTCAGTCCATCGCGCGCGTAAACGTGAAGCTTGCTTCAGATCCACTGCTTCAAAACCAGTGGCATATTCAAAACGTCGGCCAGGACGCCTTTGCATCGGTGCTGCCGGTCTATGGAAACGATATGAATGTGGCCGGAGCGTGGACCGCCGGCTATTCCGGCAGAGGAATTAAGGTCGGCGTCGTGGACACCGGATTGGAGGCAGCACATGAAGATCTCGCCGCAAATGTCGATATTGGTAATTCCTTTAATTTCCTCACTGGTCTAAACGACCCGTCTCCCGATCCGACTGAGCCCGGGTTCGACCATGGAACTGCAGTCGCAGGTATTATCGGCGCGACGGCATTCAACGGCAAGGGCGGCCGAGGCGTTGCCTATAATTCCCGCCTTCGTGGATACAACCTCCTGTCTTACTTCAGTATCGCCAACATGGCAAAGTCAATGGGCAGCGATCCCATCTCGGCGGACAATGACTTGTTCAACGCAAGCTTTGGCGACTCCGCTCCTTCTTTGCCGACTTTTAGTGGTGCTTTCCAGGCGATTACCGGCACAACCCTCGAACTCCGCAACGGACTGGGAGCAGCCATCGTAAATGCAGCCGGCAATGACTTTGAAGACTGGGAATATTGGCCGGGGACGGGGCTTTGCGATAATGCCTACTGGTTCAATGTCAGTTGCGGCGATCCGGCGAATGATGAGCGACGAGGTGGGTATGCACCCATCATCGTGGGAGCTATCGACGCCGACGGCAAGCACTCAAGTTACTCGAACACGGGCTCTTCGCTGTGGATTTCCGCGCCGGGCGGCGAATACGGGTTAAACTCAGACTACACTCCCGACACCAATTACGCTCCGGCCGTCGTTACAACAAGCCGCACCGGCTGTGCCCATAGCGCATTTCCCGATCCTGTTAATCCGCTTGACAGCAAGGGAGCAAACCAAGTTTGCTCCGGACTGTCAATACACGGCCGTCATGAACGGCACAAGCGCCGCAACGCCCAATGTCGCCGGTGTCATCGCAATGATGCTTGAGGCCAATCCCGACCTGAGTGTTCGCGATCTGAAATACATCCTTGCCAAAACTGCAAGGAATACGGACCCGGCCTTCTCCGGCGTTTCTTCGGACACCATTATTCCCGGTTCTACAGTTGTCCTTGAACAAGGCTGGGTGACCAACAGTGCGGGCTGGTCTTTCAGCAACCGGTATGGGTTCGGGGCCGTAGATGCATCTGCAGCCGTGGAGATGGCCAGATCATACACATCGTATCTGCCTCCGGTAAGGGAGGACTCACCGTGGTATGAAAACCAGGCAGTATGGCCGGCAACCGTGCCGGCGCTGTCCACGACAGGAAGGTCTGTCGAGTTCCAGGTCGAAGAGTCCTTTAATACTGTTGAATTCGTGGTCGTATTTTTCAATATTGCATCGACCCCCGGTCTTACCTGCAACCAGATTGAGCTGAGATCACCGTCCGGAACGAAGTCCATTCTATTGCATGCGGCGAATGGTATGGCGAACGAAAGCGTGGTCGATTCACGAATCGTAACGAATGCATTTTACGGCGAGCCCGTGAACGGCAATTGGGTTCTGACCTTTTACGATTGGTGCGTCCCGGATATACCGGATACAGTTCCCACAAGGCTTTCAACTGCGTTCCCGCAGCTGCTTGGAATCGTCGGCCATTGATTTATCAGGAGGAGTTCCATGTATCGTTCAGCGATATTTATGATGTTTCTTTTCACAAGCGTGGCATGTTTTGCTCAGTTAAAGCCAACGCCGCGGGTGATAAAAAGCGTGACTGACGAAAGCATGGTTATAGATGATCGCGGCTCGAAACTGGAAGTATTCCCAGCTTTGCGGGCTGTCAGAAAAATGTCGACTTCAGGGAAAGGGATTGCCCATTCAGAATTCACGGCCGGAAAGTCTGCGCCCATCAGTCCGCGACAACTTGGCGTAGTGTTTAACTATGCAATGCAGGTAAGGGGTTACATCACAGGCGAAATCACGTTTAAGATGAAAGACGGGCTTCAGGCGTCGGATTGGCTCGACAAATCATCCTACCCCGGGCTTGCTAAACTTACCGCGCCGAATATCTACCTGGTTGTGGCAAGAACCCCTTCTGAATTCGTCGAGTTGACAAAGCGCCTCCAGGCCCGAACCGATATGGAATGGGTGGAACCTGTTGTCATTTACGGTGGCCTGCGACTATCCCCGGATGCTCGCTGAAGGCCATGATGCATCATATCGGGTAAGGGTAAACATCCGGAGCAGCTATAAGGCAGCATACGCTGCCCCTGGAGTTTATACATTTGAGACTGGGATGATAATAAGCGACCCGGACAGCCGCGAAGCGGCTGCGAAACAGAGCCCAGGGTTG
>JAFGIY010000035.1 GCA_016929335.1 Acidobacteriota bacterium
GCGAACCGCGGTTTCTGCTGCGGGATCGTGACAGGATTTATGGCGAAGAATTTAAAGAACGGATTCAGGCGATTGGGATCAAGGAAATCATTGCAGCACCCCGGAGCCCTTGGCAAAATCCTTTCTGTGAACGGCTGATCGGCTCCATACGTCGGGATTGCCTGAACCACGTCATCATTCTCGGGGAATCGCATCTGCGGAGAATCCTCGGGCGATATTTTCACCATTACCATAGATATCGCGCCCACCTGTCGCTTGAGAGGGATGCGCCAGAACCCAGACCGATCCAGGAAGTGAGCCTTGGGGAGGTGATTGAGATTCCTGAGGTCGGCGGCCTGCATCACCATTACGAATGCCGCGCTGCGTAAGGGTAAGGGCGGTCTCAATAGTTCATTGTAAAGACAGGGTTTCGCCCCGTTTCTTTTCGATCATGCCTGTCATTCCATAATTACCATCCGCAATAAGCGACCATCCAAACCATGATGCCATTGCGACAGCCATGATTATCCGTGGGCCGCCGGAATCCAATTCGCTCCGGTATCAAAATTTTGGCGATGAATAGGCAATAATCTTGCGGAATAGTTCCGGAAATTCAACGTCTCTAAGACCAAGGATGCTGCCATGATTTGCTTGTCCACAAACACCAAGTGGGTCGGGGCTTCAGAGGCCGCCTCAAAACTGCCACATATCATGCAATTCTCGTCCTGAGTGAGCCCCAGGGGCACCAGAGCAAAGCCAGAGGTTAGCCGATAGAGAAAATAAAAGCCCTATGATCAGCGACAATCAAAATTTTCGGCGAAGAAAATTATGGTTGACGTCAAACAGCCCTATTTCGAATCGCTTTTCCCAGCAGGCAGCACTCAGCTTCGGCCCTCAAAGTCTGATCAAAGGCATTATGTCAACTTTCCTGGGAGATTCCTCGATCTTCAAAGTGGATTCTACCACAGCTCGGCACAAAGACACGGCGAATTTGGCAGACCTTTCCCTCTAAAGGTGGGCTTGCATCTGCTGTGTGATCCTGATGGTTTCTGATAATCGAGCGGCCGGCCGCCGCTTCGCTATGCGGGTAGCGCCAAAGGGCGGTCCTGGAAAACGATCCGCCAATCGAGAGTCTCGTTGATCATAAGCCTCGCAGTTTGATCGATGATTCGGCGCATATCCTGAGATTTCAGCTCATTACCGCAGGCCGCAATCTGAGAGAGCGCCAGTTTCAGATCATCCAGTTCCTCATACATCGCAAGGGAGCGTTGCGCAATGCGGTGAAATTCACCTTGGCTGCGGATCGCGGCAATGGCAGCTCCGAATGCGGGCAGCACCGCATTGAGAGTTATAAGAAGGATGCCTGCCCAGACCGGAAGCATTTCCATTGTGATCGAAAGGCCGAAGTGGACCGCGCATGCCACGAAGGTACTGGCGAACAGGCCGTTCGCGAGCCAGTGGAGGCGCTGGTCGATTATGGACAAATCTCGACTATTGTCTTTGTGATATTTGATTTGGCCCTGTAATAAGACGTCGCGCCAGGTTTTCTGTACAGCCCCCAGATGAATGTCATCAAACTGCATTTCGGCCAGTCCTGCGGCGCGCGCGACAGCGCGATAGTGCCAATACATCCATGTATTTGCCGGATTTCCATAGGATATCAAGTGCCCGGGAAGGCTGAAGTGCTGCCGCGCTCCGCCCAATAAATGCTGGAAACGAGCAATTCGTAGGCGCTCTGCAAGAATTCGATATTCAATCCATCGCTCATGCCAACGGCCGATTGCTGCCCAAAGGCCAAAAATGATGATCACCGCAATCGCCACAAGCTCCAATAGAATGGTTGCCACGTCGCGATGGCCGTATATAAGCGAAGATATGCCGAGCAGAGCAAACAAGACCGCCAGCGTTCCCAATAGATAATTCAAAGCACTTGAGCTTCTGTGGAGACCCCCATAATGGATAGCCAGCTGGTTTGCCCAGGCATAGTGGGTAACATACGGATCGTCTATCCACTCGACGAGGCTTTTGTCAAGGCTATGACACCCATCCCATTCTTTCTGCCAATCCTTCTTGGTTATTTCTTTATATGGGTCGAGGCGCCAAACGCACCCTGCCGGCTTGATTAGGACAAGGCCGCGTAGCAATCTCCATAGGCACCCGAGACCATTCCACCGTCGCTGAACTTCCCGATAATATCGCTCCCGGCCATTCACATGCACTGGTTGATTTTGGGGAGTCTGCAAATCGGGCGGAAGCAGCATGTTCGTAACTAATCGGGTCAACCGGGTCGATTCTCCCTTTAATTCATTCGCATCCTCCAAAATACGCCATTGCGGCGTATCAAGCAGCTGCCATTGTTGCGGCACCGCCCACTTGATCCAGATTACGGGGACTCCGTTCTTGAGGGATTCGCGCACCATTTGCCCGGTGCCACCGCGGCCCTTCTCCTCGGAGCCGTCCCATACCGCGATCACCAGATCGGATTGCCCGATGACAACCCGTCCCGCCGCCTCGTAGGATTCATTTTGCCTGGCCCGACAACCATCCAGTTGGAGAATTGAGCTGGCTTGATCTTTGAGCCGCTTGAATTCTCCAAGAGCCGGCCCTTGAAAATCCTTCTCGTATTCCGAAACGCTGAAGGGCATTGGCACCTGCAGGTCATAGCCAACGCGAACCGCCTCATCCGCCACCCACTGGTCCGCGCCCTCGGCCAGAGAGGATATAATCCGGAGGGTGCCAGTGCATCGGTCGCCTGTTTCATCAAGAGAAAACAGTTCTCCTTTCGCTGATGCAAGGCCTGCGACCGCCTCCCGAATCCTCCGAAGAACAGCTACAATGATCAATCGCAATGCGTCCACATCGGGGCTGGGACGCTTCTGCGGATCGGGCCGATGTCCGATAACCCCAACATGGAAAACGAGCGGGGGCCTGGGGGGAGTGTTTTTTCTGTCTGAAGGCTTAATGCTGTCGAGCGCTGTTGTAGACATGCGACGATTTCCTTCCCGATGGCAGCCTGAGAAAAAATCCCTGCCCTCCCAAAACCATTTTGCGTGCCAGTGTAAATGTTCACGCGATGCAGAGAGAAAATCGCTCATTGCGACTTGCTCTCGCAGGGCTGGTACAAAACTGCTATAGAAGCCATCAATGACGCAACTATGGATTAGTTTATACCGAAAGAATGCTAACCAGCAATCCAAAAAGGCAGTTTCCAACGATACATCCAGCGGGCATATCCCGCAGATCAGACAAGAAAGCTTATGAGCTTTCGGCAGGCATGCGTTAATCGGGGGGCGTAAGGATGGTGGGAGCTTTTCAGCGTCCAATCGCGTCACTGCAGTATAATCAATTGCGGGTATTCAACAATGGTTTACATGAAAAATCTGATCGGAAGCCGAGGGGGGACCTGATAGGGAAGCCGATCCGGAAAACCGCGGCTTATTAAGCCTAACGCGGCCCGGGGTCGCAAATATCCGATATGGACGATGGCGGCGCGCTTTCGGGGTCAGCTTTCGAACATGACCGAAAGTGCTTGGTTCTAGAAGGGATGCAAAACTTCTTCGCAAAATGCAAAGACGTCATAGATATAGAATCTATCCGCACGATATGCAATCGGAAATCATCCGTGAAATCAATGTGCCCGAGATCGAACGGGAGGGATTTTGCGACGGTTCACCACGATGGAAGCCGGATGCGGTGTTCACTCTTATCTGTAGGTGATAGGAAATGCAGTATGCCGTCGGCCATTATGGCTTCTTGCGGCGTAAGTATCTTTCTGCCCGGCTGGCAGTCGTATATTTTGCGCTGCCCAGCTGCGGGTTCGCTATTCTGATTTTGGGCATAATTGGGGTGTATGGCCTTGCTATGCAACGCATGGCGAGAAATAGGTGATTCGTAATGGCCGTTGCAAGAGTTTAAGACATTTGTTCTCCTGCTTGGCATACTCCCTTCCTAGGAATGCACTTGCTTTGAAGGGCGGCGCATGCAACATGCAAAGCTGAGAAGGAAGCCCAAGCAGCAATGGCCTCGGGAAATCAGAGCTTTGAGAATTACGGATTACTATTAAGAAAGTAGGCTTGGGGTCACCTCCAGATTGAGGGAAGCGTTAGACTTGATTCGCCACGGGTTGCGTTGACGCCAGAACATCGTTTTAGAATCCGTCTTCATCTTTACAAATTACATTCTCTGGACTCACATTGATCAGCTTTTCAGTATCCGACGGTTTCACCCTTAACCTGATCCGACGGTTGCATACTCCGATAGCTTCGGCTGGAATCCGCTGCACTCCACAGCCAATCACAGAGGAGCGCTTCCTGGAATAGAGCCAGATCACGCGATCACCAGGTTGCATATCGTTCCTCATGGTTGCCTCCGTCAAACCTCAATGACTTTGCACATGTCGTCCAGGCGGCGGACGATGGCAGGATGCATGCGCTCACGTTCGACAAGGTCACCCATTGAATGATTGCCGGTCACGGTCAGACCGTGCTTCTGACGGTAAAGGCTGTCCACCAAATCGAAGAGGACCTCGGTTTTAAAGTCCGTCTGCTTCAGCTTGTCGGTATTCTATTTCTTGCAGGCTGCGTCCGCAAAGTCATGAATCCGCTCTGCGCTGTTATGGATAGGGTGATCTGTATTCGCTGACCTTTCCCTCCGCTCCACCCGATTTCCGTTCCCACTCCCGCCGAATGCTCTCGATCCTTTCCGTGTTCGTACGGTACTCGGCTTCGCGCCTGAGCTCGCCGGCGATCTCAAACAGCTCCGAGATGCTCGGGAACCTGGAGTGCCGCAGCACGGCGCGGTCGGACAGCTGCTCCCATTGCGTATGCTCCAGGCGCCATTGCCTCAGCGATCGCAGGTATCGCCTTACGGTCAGCTCCGAGGGCTCGATCCTGTAAGCCGATGCCAAATCCTCAAGCCACGCGATCAGATCTATGGTTTCCTCCTTCCGTTCAGCCGACACCTGCTCTCATGCCGTTTGGGGGAGGAGGATATGCTTAAAAGAAGGCTGATGCGGCTCCCTAAATATATGCATAGTTAAGGCCTATTGGGCCCTAATCGTGGCAACTGGTTAGGCATTCTCTTCCATGTAAGACCAAATTGGCCCGAGCTAAAATCCGCCTTTGCTGGAACCTACAATTTACGCTTGTTTTATCGGAAAGATGTGATTATGCTGAAAAACGTGGCAAGGGGCAAAATCGGTGTACTCCTCAGGATTTAGCCCAAACTCAACCAATTTTTGTTTCGATTCTGCAAAGAATGCCTCGCTATTTATTGGGGCTACTTGGACGGATCAAAAAATGTCATCAAAATCCATATATTGTTTATCAAATGCGGCCAAAACCATCGACCTCCATGGACAGCCGGACAATTCGCTGTGTTTTTCAGCAGTACTGTATTTATGGCTGGTCATAATGCTGATTACGGCGTCAGGCTGTTCTATAGTGGGCCATCGCGAGAGGCACATTGTTTCGGCCTCTGACCTCAAAGCCTTTGCTGCTGAGCACGCGCCTGGGGAGAGCGGAATCAAAAGCGTGAGGCTATATTTTGATGCATCCACGAGTATGCGGGGCTTCGCACTTGCCGCGACCCAGAATATCGAGCATGCACCCGAGGAGTATAAATCCATCATTATGGCGCTCGATTCAATTCCGGCAATGCTCCAGGGAAATTCCGGTGACGGCCGTAATACATCTTTGGCTGTGGCTCGCTTTGGCGGAACGATTGAAGAATTGTCTGATGCAGGAATGGTATCTTCGGCACTGGGCCGCATTGCGATCCCGATGATTGGCGGTGCAGCTCTTGATAAGAGATCAGAATCGCGGGATTATCGGGCTACTTGGGGAGGTTCTTCCGAGATGCGCGGCAACATCGACTCCTTTTACTCTGAGACCATAACTTGCCTGAATAGAGTATTTGACGAAATCCTGAAAACCCGCTCGCGAAATTCAGTATCTATAATTGTTACCGATGCCGAACAAGCCGCCCCGAGTGATAGCACCGCCTGCCCTTCAGCAAGAAACCTTGGCACAATTCAAGAAAACCTTTACGAATGGGTGCGACTGGGCAACTTTGTGGCAGTTGTTGCATTTCGGCTGCCCACGATGCCTTGGAGGTCTCAATTCGAACCGAGTCAGTATACCTCATGTGACAAACACCTCCTTTATGCATATCTAATGATGTCGTCTGCGGAACAGGCAGAGGCCATTTATTCGCACATTGCCACGTTTTGGAAGGGGAATACTGAAGCAATAGCATATCTGCCATTCACCCCGCGACCAGCTTCAGAGTATGAAGTAGTAATGAAAATCTCTAGCATTGACGGCAAGCCGGGTGCGATAATTCCTCCTCGAGCAACTAGGGATCTGACAAATCCAGAACGTGGAACGCTGCCAATCTACTGGGTACGGCTGACAGGAGAGGAAGCAGAAGTAAAATTTGTTGTCACGGAGGCGGCATTTGAAGATCACAGCATTACAAAAGCTCCCGGTTTCTGTCCCATAGACTGGTCCCGGGCTTCATATGAGTGGCAAGCGCCGGTTCGTCTTGAGCCTTTGGTTTCAGCTGGAGTGGCGAAAAGCGATGCAAAATCAGCTTCTCTTGAGGCTGACTATAGCAAGGCTGGTAGGAAATCCGAGATGGCTTCAGGTGGAGGAACACCTGAGCGATCCGCATCACCTGCCGCAAAACCGGCTATGCTTATTTCTGCCAAAGGGATACTTGGCCTCGAGTTCATCCAGTTACCGGATTCGCAGCTAGAACAGACACAACACGCAGTCATAAGGACCGCGCATTTCCATGCTAGAAATAAGCTGCTTCCAAAAGAGCACATGCTGCGCAACCTATCATCAGTGCGTTTCAATGTGCGCCGGCGCGGCACGCAGTCATCCGGATGTGAGATCTATCTCATCCAGCTTAACATGAAATCCATAGACTACCTCGACAAGATTGCTGCCAAGTTGCCGCTGGTTATAAAGGCCGGACTGCCATGTTTGAGCCTGGAGAACGTGAAGACGCAAATGCGTTTCGTATATCGTCCGTCGCCAGTAGTGCGGTTCCTGCTGCACATAGATTATTAAGATACTGAATTTTTAAGGAGGGATGAGAGTGGCGACCAATGCGGAATCCAAGAGCGACGGGATTGGCAACGGGAGGTTAGGAATCGGTTTTTGGTGGCTGCTACTTCCTATCCCAATCATGCTAGCTATCGTTTTCATCCTGCCGCAATTGGGGACTTACGGAGAAGGAATTCTGCCTGAATTGCTGGGAACGCATCTCCTAAATAGCGAAGACTATATGAAATTTGCACTCGAGGCCAGAGTTTGGGGAGGTGCCATACTTGCACTATCGTGCCTAATAGGAATCTTGCTATGGTACGCGCAGCTTCGGGGATGGCACTTGCGTCTCAATGAACTCCGAGCCGAGAGGGCTAAGGGATACCGCTCATTTGTATCCAAGCGCATGTTTCTTGCCGGGCTTTTCGCAGTCCTTGTCGGCGCAGGCATTTCGTTGTTTCAATCTTCATTGCGTGGGATGCCTGTGGTGAGCTGGTTCTATCTGCTTGGCGCCTGTGCGCTTCTATCGATAATCCAGTATTTTTTTACTATGCTGGGAATCAAGTCCACGCGCCGATTTTTTATGGGGAGATAGCCATGAAATTGGTATGCATAGGGGTCGGTGGTTCCGGCGCCGCGTCCTTGGAATTAGTGCTGCATCTGGCTGCAATCGGGCTGTTCCCTTCTGATTGCATGATTGTGCCCATGGCATTGGATCCCGATCGAGGGCATCCGCGAATCACGGGAATGGTGAACTTTCTCAAACGGTACACGGATTGCCGCAAGGCAGGGAACGCTGCCGATGAGACGAGTAACGAGCTTTTCGGATGCCGACTCGAATATAATCAGCTTCTGAATTCTTCAAAGCCCTCTGACTTTGAAAACTTATTCCGCGTGTTTAGATTGTCAGATTTTTCTCGTCAGGCGTTGATGCGAGTATTCTTTCGTGATGATGAACTCGGGAAGGCGGATTCGACGGAGTTTGCCAATGGATACTATGGGCGCGCCAACGCTGGCGTATGTTTCTTCTGTGAGCCCCAAGGAAGGGAAGCGTTATTGAAAAACCTACGGGGACACCTCCTTGATGGCGATTCGAGAGTTGTCATTATGGGGAGTTCTTTCGGTGGTACAGGAACCGCCGGCATGGTTCACGTAGCTAGATCAATACGCGAGGATGAGAAGCTAAAACATGTACCAGTACAAATTGCAGTTGTGCAGCTCGAACCTTATTTTGAGCCAGATCCGTCCAAGGCCCCTATGGAGCAAGGTTTCATCAATATGCCCCAAACGTTTCAACGACGCACGGGGGCGTCCTATCGATTCCTATATAAGCTAGCCGCAAACGACAATCTGCCGTTTAATGTCCTCTACCCGCTTGGAGTGCCGAAACCCACTGTATTTCCACCCGAATGGTTCAAACGCGATTCACAGGACAATCCCCATTTATGGGTTGAATATCTCTCGGCGATGGCAGCGAGGGATTTCGTATTGAATAAGCCCCATTCAGGCAGCGTGTGTCTGCGTCGTATTCCTTTCTCAAGTTTCGGTGAGCCTATCAATGAACTCCGCAGGCGACTTTATGCCGCTGCGTCCCTTTACTCAATACTGCGGGATTTCGCGATACCGCTGGTGAAATGCTCTGGAGATAGTACTCGACTGCCTGGACATCCTTGGTTGCACGACGTTCTGGTGGAAGGCGCACTTAAAAAAGCCGACCTGGTAAAACAATTAGACGACGCATTTTCCTTGCTGCATGAAATCCTGGGTCACGCTGGCGTTTTGTCGTGGAAGTGGCGTTCCACAATGAAGATAGAGGAGGATGTACCGTCCAGTGACATAAGCGATCGTGATCATACCAAATATGAGGGAATGACGAGGCTTACAAAAATGTCTTTTCCTGATAACTTTCTGCCCTTGGATGAACGAATATCCAATCCTGATTTATTGAAAAATGCTCGACCTGAAAACATGTTCTCGTCATACAATCGGTCGTGCGACGCCAAATTGCCGGTCAGGGGGCTTTTTCGCTGGATTCTCGATGGTTTGACCATCCCAATACCCAAATCTGAGCCGCCAGTCGCGTTCGCTCATCAGTTGGTTCAGCAGGAAGACATTCTTGATCGATCCGGGCAGAAACTGAACCTTCCCCAACCTTCCGACGACAGTTTTTGGCAGTGCCCCGCAAAGGATGTTCTTAAGATCCTAGAGCGTGCTACCTGGAAATCGCCGCCGCACTTGATCAAACCACAGACGACCGAATATCCGTCAGTATGGGCACCCGTCATTATACATGGAGACCAACTGTACTCCAAAGATGGGTCTGAGGAAGCGCTTGAGAGGCGCGCGGTACACTTAGGATTACTGTATCTAGCAACAATGCCCTGCTATGGTCTTACCGAAGTGCCTATTTTCTGCTTCCCATTGAGCAATGAGGCAATCCGTGCCGTCATACACCTAACCTTTCCCATGCCCAGTTATGAGTCTATTTTTCTGAACGATACACAAGTGCTCGCACTCTACATGCGAGACAATCCGGTGATCGGTAATCAAGTACCTGAGCCAGATGATATAGTTGGTGTATTTTACCCCGATACGGTTGTCGTTCCCGCAGCCGGGATGACCAAAGAGAAGGGTTCTGCACTTCGTGCTCTTGGGCAATACGCCGAGAAAAGAGGATTCCCGGCCATGCTGCTGCAAATCTGTGCTTCGTGGGCGGATGTGTTAGATTCCGCAGGGATACCAGATGGGGATGTTAAAGGCCGCAACTTCGTGGATTACCTGAAATCCTTCCCTCCAACGACTACGGCAGTTGACGGCGTTTTGGAGGACAGGCGATATACGAGCTTCCCTCTTACTCCGGTGCCACCTTGGATTGAACCGCTTTATAGAAAAAAAGGAAAAAAGTGATATGCCTGGCTTCGTCGAAATCGCAAACATACGCTACTGCCTGATACCCGAAAAGTGCACAATGAACGGTGACTATTGGCATGATACTACCGGACCGAGACTTGAGAGTCCACTGAACAGGATCGGCGAAGTTGTAGATGCCTCCGGCATGATAGTCGAAAGGGCAAGACCAATTTTAGAGAAGAAGCTTTGGACCCCTGGGGATTTGCTCATAACTATTAATAGGTGGCCAGTGTATCCACTGTCGCGGGCATTTCTCGATACTGAGTCTCCAGCGGTAATTGATGAGATCATCAAAAGGACCGCAATCGTTTTTGATTCGACAGGCGGGGAAGCGACTTTCGAAATCAACTGGGAGGGTCTCAAGATCAGCAGGAAATACCGCATGCTGAAGTTAGGTATAGGATTTGCTGCGTGGCCGCGGAAAGCTCTCCAAAAATGGCAGCGTTTTTATTTTTTGTTTGCAGGCGGCTCCCAAACCCTGGTGCAGAATGCGACCCCAATTTTCGCTGGATGCACTCCCATTGTTTTCGGTTACAGCGATCGAGATGGGGGCGTCAACATAATAGCTAGCGAAACCAAAATTACGCGCAATAATTTTGCGGCATATAGCCGACTTGGTGTTGCGCCAAGAGGGGTTAGCTTCAAGGATAACAAAACAAGTGAGTTCTGTGGAGTACTTCCGCTGAGGATCGATGAAGATGGCAACTTAGTTTCGCCGGAGCCTGGTATGAGGGGCAGAAATAGACGAAGCTCGTTCGCGACTGCTCTTCCGAAGTGGATCTCACCAGCGGATGATGCCACGCAGCCGGATGTAAAATTGGCGGTGGATTTTGGCACAAGCAACACTGCTGTGGCTTTCAGCCCAGACGGTTTAATAGAGCCTTCGTGTTTACCGTTCGATAACGGTCTTCGTGCTGTAAATCTCACGGCCTCAGCCGGATTGGATCCTACACTAAGGGAAGAGGAAGCCTATCGTTTCTTTCCGCTTGCGAAACATTACAGTAATCCCCTTCCGACCATACTGTTCGAGTGGCATGACATCGAGGAATTCGATGACAAATCCCAACTCCTGCCAGTCAGAGCGATCCCGGAAATATCGGAAATTGACAATGAAGTCATTCAGCATTTCGCCATCGACGGGCTAATTAAGCAGGATTTCAAGTGGAAATATGGAAACGAAGCGGAGATACATCGGCAGTCGTATCTTGAACACATAGGATTACTGACAGGCTGGGCACTGCGTACAAATCCATCCACGATGAGGAGCACGACATGCACTGTCACTTTCACGTGTCCGCTGGCTTTCAGCCGCGATCAAACTAGGCAATTCAGAACAGGCGTGAACGCTTTTATCAATGCTCTCTCGTCCTGTGGCATCCAGGCTAAGCCCAAAGGCATGATTCTATCAGAGAGCCAAGCGAATTTTTTCTATGGGAAGAGCCAACAACAGAAGGGTAGCGGAGGAAAACGAGAACGCGTGGTCATCGTGGATATCGGCGGGGGAACTACCGATATCAGTATATTCGATGGAGCAGGCAGTCCACTCCTGATGGATTCGCTTTACATCGGCGGAAAAGATTTGTCCTCAACTCTACTGATGCATCGAATGAAGCAAAAGCAAGACCAATGGCCGTCAATAGTAAGGGTCCTTGGTCTGCAATCTGATAATTCCAGGCGACCATCAATAGACCTGGCTTGGGCGGAGATGGCACAATGCGTTTTAATAAACCGCATGAAGCTTAGCATAGAAGCGCTGGCACAGGATGTTGAGGAAGCAGCAATGAGCGATTTTCTTGGCGAGGTCATCGCCATCCTCGTATTCGCCACGCTGTACGCCGTGAGAATGGCTTCACTGCCGCTTGGTACCAGTGAAAAAGCTGAGAGAATATCCGTCTGGTTCTCTGGTTTCGGATCGCGTCTATTCAATCTTGCGCCTACAATGAAACGCCTGATAAACCGAAGGCTGGGAGCGCTAGCGATCCTGAAGAAGGCTATCAGCCGCTATCAAGAACTTGGGGGAATACCAATTACTTTCAGCTGGGAATTTGAAAAGGAATCAGTATGTAAGGGTGCGCTAATGGTTCCAAATGATGATCGGGACGCCGGAAGGCATCGATTTGAAGAGGATGACCTAGAGATTCAAACGCTATGGTGGGGAGACATACCAATATCTCCCCCAGTGGCTTGGCATAGTTTGTATAACCGCAAGACTCTACGGCGTCAAAAGTCGGTTGGATTTTCCATCTTACGCCACATTTCTCTTTCGTGAACCTTTCTGAGCCGCCTCAATGATTTTGTTCGTCATCTCCTCAGTCCGCACGAGTTTTCGGTCTACACTGCAGAGCGAAGCGGTTTCAGCATTGCTGGTCCTGCCGATCATCAAGATGGGAGATTTTGCACCACGCCGCTTCTTGGAATCAAGTCTGGCGAAAGCCTTGGGCAATTTGTCCAGAGAA
>JAFGIY010000240.1 GCA_016929335.1 Acidobacteriota bacterium
CCAGGGGAGGCAGGTGGATGAAGCGCACCAGATCCGCGTCCGCTCCGGCCAGCAGTTCCCTGCATCCCGGCAGGTTCGAGCCAGCGCCGCAACTCTTTTGCAAATAGCTGCCGATCCGAAATCCCTGGGGACTGAGATTGGCTTTTTCAGCATCCTTCATACCTGGGGCCAAAACCTGCTCCATCATCCACACATTCACTGTGTAATTCCGGCAGGCGGTTTGTCGGACAATAACAAAGCCTGGATAAGCCCCAAATATCAGTTTTTTCTTCCATGCGGTGTGATCAGCCGTGTGTTCCCGGGCAAATTTATCTCCGGCCTCAAACGGACATTCCGCGAGAATAAACTTAACCTTCCCGGGGATATGCAATCGCTTGCGGATAAGCAAGCCTTCCGTAGCTTTTTGCGGGCGCTTCATCAACAGCAGTGGGTTGTCTATGCCAAGCCGCCGTTTGGCGGTCCGAATCACATACTGAATTGCCTGGCGCGTTATACGCATCGCGTCGCGATATCCAATCACAGACTGGTGGCGCTTTCTGACGACAAAGTGACGTTTCGCTGGAAGGATTATGCTCATGGGAACCGGAAGAAACTGATGACCCTGTCGGTTGAGGAGTTTCTGCGCCGCTATTTACTGCACACGCTTCCGCGAGGGTTTGTTTGCATTCGCTTCTTCGGCTATATGACGAATCGCAGGCGAACGGCATTGCTACCGATTTGCATGGAATTGATCGGAGCGGACTGCGAAACAGAAAAATCAGATACCGCACAGGTTGATGATGGGCCTGTCAGGCATTGTCCTCGCTGCGGCGCTCCCATGGCAGTCATCCAAAGACTCACGGCTGACCAGATAGCTTGGGTATCTTTTAGGAGAATGAATGTTTCGGATACTTCTTGACCTCTGCCAATTACCGACCTTTTAGCTCTTTCTGCCGTTTGCCTTCTATCCGTGCGTCTGCATGGCAAATATGTATTTGTTTTAGATCGCAGCTTTATCTTAAAAAACCGGGACCAGTCTGCTTTAGCGGAAACGGACCTGTTTTTCCTATGTGTTTCGTCTGCCTATTGTGTGATTGAGATGCACCGTTTATTCGGAAACCGCATTCAAAACGCATAGCTTTCCTTGGTTCCCCGCGCCCGCCGCAAGCGCCATCGGCTTCGTTCAACTCGATTCTATCGGAAGCACCCCTAACATTTGATTTTTTATGCGCTTTCTTTCATGTGGGCGCTTCCGATAGAATCCTGATTTCTTATCAGCAGTCGAGGGAGGGAACGGAGAGGCCTGCCTTAGAGGCCCAATGAAGGAACTGAAGCCAGAACGGCAGCCAATCCTTCCTATCCCTACCCCCGGGATAATCTTGAGCATCCCGGCAAGGAGGTTCAATGACGGAAGCCATGATGCCCACGCATGTCATGGGCGTATCACTTTTACATAAGTGCAATCTCAATTGCGAACACTGCGGTTATATTTACATTGGAGATGCCGAGGATCACATCATTCGCCCCGGATATCGTTTGACATGGAACCAGGTAATGACGGCTATTCAAGACTGCGTCAGCTTGAAGGATTCCTATTGGAATTTGAATTATACCGGAGGAGAACCAACGCTGTGGGAAGAAGACGGAAAAGATCTGGTGGACATACTGATTGCCACAGCGAAGGCTGGAGAATTGCCTACCTTCAACAGTAATGGAATTTATTTTAATGATTATGATCGCTGCTACAGTTTCTTCCATCGATATATCGAAGGTTGCAGCACGCCCTTGAAGACCTTCATCAGCATGGACAAATTTCATAGAAACTATGACCAGGAGAAGGGCAGAGCGCAGAGCCTGGATACCATTCTGAAGGTTTTTGATACTTTTCCCTCAGGGCAAAAGAGTCTTCTGTCTATCCACGTCATCATAATTGTAACGAAGGATCCCAACTCGTCTCTTCCCGACGAAATGAAGCAGCATTACGGATCCATGGGAGTCACCTTCGGCGATTTTCCAATGTTGAATATCGGCAAGGCGAAAAACCTGAAAGACCAGATTCCTGATTTCCCCGGTTTTTCGCCTCCACCTCGAAAAAAGGAAGATGGGCCGCCGGGCGCTGTCCTCGTCGGAGACGATTACTATCTTGGAGAAAAAAAAATTGGGAAACTGGGCCATCTCCTGGATTTATACCCGAATGCCAGGGGAGCCAATTGCGGAGAATAGCGAAGGACTCCATCGGTCATGTGGTTGGATTTCGTTTCCTATTTGCCGCCGTCAGTCTTCTCCAGATCTGCCTTTATTGCATCTGCCCTGTCTTTTCTGCCCAAGACTTCATAAAGGGCGATCAAGTTCAAACCGGTGCGTTGCGTTCGAGGATGCTGTACGCCAAATCCATCTTTTATTATTGAGTAGCCTGCAACAAGCAGCGGTTCGGCCTCTTTATATTTCTTCTGACCGGTGAGACAGGCGCCGAGATAGCTTTTTGTCGTGGCTACTTCCCAGTGATTTGGCCCGAACTGAAGCATCTTCATGCTGACTGCCTTGCGCAAGTGCTCCTCTGCCTCCGCAAATCTCCTTTGCTCGGTGAAAACAACGCCCAAATTCTGTAAGGGTCTGCCCAATTCGGGATTGTTTTCGCCCAATATCTTCATGTCAACAGCCAGGGATTGCCCCTAATAGTCGGCCGCCTCCGGGAATCGATCCCAATCAAGGTATAGCCTGCCGAGGCAGCTGAGGACTCTCCCCACTTCTATCCGCTCAAAAAGGCGTGTTATTGAAGGGAACCATCGTTTTGAGCAAGGGGATTCCGGAAACCTTATTTAGCGGGCTCAATGTTGTTTTTCACCCGAACGGAATTTCGGAGATCAACCAGGCTCCGACCAACTACATAATTGATCGCTATCTTGAAAAATCGAGTCCGGTTTCAGCAGAGGGACGCTTTATGATTCGCGGATTGCCGCCGTTCATCGGAAAGCTGTCGCTGCGAAGAAGAGCGGGACTGCCCTTGGAAGACTATTTTGTCCGGATCGTACAGAATGGGATGAACATAAGCAACGCGCTGAGAGTTCACGATAGGGATGAAGCCGGCGTCACGATACAGGTTACCGCAGGCACCGGCAGAATCCAGGGCGGTGTAAAGGCCGTCCATTCCGTAGTGGATTTCAAACGAATTCGAATACTGATTCCCCTTAAGAATGCCTCGGTCGCCTCGTTTGCCAAGAGCATGCCGCTTGATGATAACGGACGGTTTGCGTTCGACGGACTGCTTCCGGGCGAGTATAGAGTCATGGCAGCCATTACGCTTGAAAACGGTCTGTCCGGAAGAAGCGGAGACATCCATACGGCAAAGGTGCGGGAGGCGGAAACGCAGGAAATTGAAATATTGCTGAGTGATTAGCAGAGATCCGCCATAGTGTGATCGACCACGGCTAGAAGCCGTGGCTTCAGCCTGCCCCGCACAGCGGGGCGCTTTTTGATATCTCGGGGTCGGGGTCGGTATC
>JAFGIY010000241.1 GCA_016929335.1 Acidobacteriota bacterium
CACGGAGGCTCTGTCCACGACCAGACGCATTTCATGGGAACCCTGGGCAAGCAAGGGGATTCGTATCGAAATGGTCTGATAGAGCCTCTCCGTTCCGGTGCCGTTGGCCGGAATAACTAGTGGGCCTGAGATATCCCGGCCATCTATTTCAATATGGACAACACCACTTTCGGCGGCTCCTGCTACTCTGAGTTTTAGAATGTATTCACCGGCATTCAACACGGAAACATCATAAGCTGTCCATTCTCCCGGGACCAGATGAGTAAGAGCATATCCATGGAAGTCATTCCAGGCCGTCCTCACATCAACAGGACTCGCTGGATTGTTGCGGTAGCTGACATCTGCATAGCCGAAAGTATTGTGATAACCAATGCCCTCTCCCCCAGCCTTGTAGTTTTCCGCCTCGATTTTTCCCGGTATCGTGTGTGTCACACCCTTTAGATTTTCGGGCCATACCACCAGAGTCACGTCATCCGAGGCCGTCAACTGACCGTCGCTGGCGGACAGGCGGAAAACATAAGTCCCGGCGTGAGATACCGTAACCGAGGATCTGGCTGCGCCTGGATTGTTGAATTGAGCCACCGCACCTGCCGGAGCCGTTACAGCGCTCCACTCTGTTTTCAATGTTCCGGGAGGATTGGGGAACGTGTAATCCTCCGCCAGACCATATAGATCGACGCGGTTGTTTGGAAAGACAATTTCAGCATATTTTGATACGAACGGAAGCAGGTCAGCCCGAACGATGGGTCTTTCATTGGTTTTTCGGGTATCGATTCGGTACAACGCAGATCTCGCATGGCTTTGCTGGCCATCATAAAAAGCTTTGCTTCTCAATAAAGTGGAACCGGCGAACAACAACGGATCCGTATAAATCGGCGACAATGAAGTAGGCTCCGTACCATCGGTAGTGTAGCGAATTACAGCTCCCGGTTTCGGACTCGATAATGTCACAAGAACGGGCTGCAGATACCATGTCTGGACCATCCCGAGATTGAGGTCTGCGGCCGGAGAAGGTGGTAGTGGCGAAATTGTCGGGGCCGGAATGATGGTGCCGGCGGGCACGCCTTCGCTCCTGAGAATTTCTGTGATTTCGCCCGTAACGTCGATGCCGAGCTCCTCGAGGATTCGATTCTGCATAGGCCATGGCCAGTAACTCATTTTTGGACGTCCGTCGCTGCCGTCCATGCGGATACCGTCTATATATTGATAGTCGAGTCTTGCGCCTTCGCCCGCATAAAGGTCCGTGTAATGCTGATTTGTTGCGCTCCTATATACGTCGCCGATTTTGCTGTTGGTGACCCTCATTTGCGTGTTAGCAAGATCCTCGAGTATCACATCGGTGTTCACGCCGCCGGATGTGGATCCGCCATCAAGGCCGTTCTTAACAATTGTGGCATGATCAATCCAATTGCCGGTTGAATTGCTTTCGGAAGTGTTTTTTGACGATGCAAATCCCAGCCCGGCATTTCCCCAAGAGAAGATATCTATGTATTCGTTATTGGTCACTCGCGCAGTGCTGCCCCAGAGTTTCAGGCCGAATCCTGATCTCCATCCGTTCCAGTCCTTGTATGCCGATAGAAGGTAGCATTCTGTGGGCTGAGGGCGCGTTATACCCCACTCTTTAGTACTCCCATCGGGCAGAACTCCATTGCGAATTGAGATGGCGGCGAGGATTTTGTTGTTGTCAGAAAAGGGTGTGTTTCCGTTGTCGCTGTTGATATTGCCGAGGATCCCGATGCCTGCATTGGCCCCGGATCCGAAGCTGATGACGTTCTCCATGATGCTGTCGCTGGAGTTGTAGAATTCCAGATTTTCCCCCCACGGCCATTCACTGCAATGCTGCCTGGCATCAAACCTTTGCCATTTTGCAAAGCAGCGTCGTATAATGTTTTGTGTGCCTCCCCAGGTGAAAATCATTTTCCTGCCCGTGCCTGATGCAACGCAATCCTCAACAAGGTTGTATTTCCCCGTGATGGTTATTACGTGCACATTTTTGTCCTTATCCGCGTTGTAGCAGGATGTCCTTCTTAGAATATTGTTGTCCCCATGGATAACACAGGTCCCCTCGCTGCTGTTTCTTGCCACGAGACCGTCGATTACAAAAAATTGCCCCACCGGGCTGCTGCCCAGGTAAAGCCCTATCTGGAGGGGTATTCTCCGGTAGTCCCCTTCAAGGATGGCCTTACCGTCGTTTTTTGCCATTATCGTGATCGGCTTTCCTGACTCGCCGTTTCTTTTATTCGGCTTCAGGGACTGGTGATACACGCCGTCGAGAAGCATCAGTCTGTCACCGGGGTACAAATCCTGCCATGCGCGGTCAAATGTTGCCCATGCATCAACCTCCGTCCTTCCCGAAGCGCCGTCATTCCCGCTGGGCGATAGGTAATAGGTTGCCGCATGACCTGTTATGACTGCGGACAGGATCAGAAACATGCACGTAATCAGGTTTTTTATCACAGAGACACCTCTGATATCGGACATTTCGGCGAACTTTTGGGGCGCCATTAGCTCAATGCAAGGAAATGGGGCTAATTAGTTTCTGTTCCGAAACTCCGAATCCGGGCAAAAGCTTCGGAGGAGCGGAGCGAAAATAGCCCCGGGTGAGCGCAGCGAATCCGGGGTGGGATGTATGATAAATGGAGAGCCCCGGCAGGGGCGAAAGGCTTTGTTTTGCAATGATTTTCTTCGCCCTTCCAGGGCTTCTCCTTGCTGATTCTAACCAGGGATTCGCTGCGCTCACCCCTGGCTATTCTCTGATCGCCCCTTGCGGGGCTTGGCAAATAACGAGTTTCGTGACAGAAACTAATCAAATTGTCCTCAAGCTCTGGCGCACCTCATGGCGCTGTCTGAGAATTGTTTTCCCCTGATGCCAGGGCAAGAATGCCCTTGATCTAGAGGAATTTTGCAGCAAATGGGATCGAATTGTATTTACAGCCGGCAGAGGGGGAATTATGGGAGGGAAGAATGGAGAGGCGTGATAACGGGATTTACCGGGCGGATACGGATAATGCCATATAGACCTGCAACTTGACCTTGCGGTCTGTGGCATCGCCGGTTTTTCTCAGGTGCTGCATAAATGTCTTTTTCGAGTGCGGAGGGGAGGAGCCAACGAACGGACTAATATGGACCAGACACCTCGGTTTGTGAGGAGTGCCGGATCGCGCCATACAGCTTTGAATGTATTGACAGGAACTTTGTTGAAAAGGCCGCTGTGATAATTTCCAAAGGCTTGGTTGATCCAATAGCGGCCATACAGTTTCCGTGCTCCCGCTTGATTCCCATAATCTGCAAGGTTTGACGCTATATTTCGAAGGGCCTCATGAGCGGCATCGCCTCCATTCAGGGTTTCATAATTAAGAAGATTATGGGTCAGATCTTCCAGAAAGAGACCATCCGTGCGGGCTCCCGTCGCGGATGCACGCTCGAGATTTGCCCGGCCTTCTTTAATCCGGCCCCACATCAGGTCGCGCACTCCCCTCAAAAGATATCCGCGTCCCACCGCCCAATCACATAAACCGGAGAGAGAAGGCATTTCCCTCGGGATTCCGGAAAATATTTTTCGAAGAATATTTTCATGCTCTCCTCCCTCTCTTATGCTGCAATTGATAAGAAATCGGGCGAGATTTCTCGGGTCAGCGTACTTTGAGGGATCCAGCCTGAAGGCCGAACACAGGCAATCTTGAGCCTGGTCTACGGCATCCTGAATAAAGCACTGATACGACCAGCCCAAATAGACCGTGGCAAAGGCTCGGTTGCGAACGGCAAACGCTTCCTGAGGGCAGCGGGGGTCTGCAAAAGCCGTTTCCAAGGCGCGCAGCATCGAATCCAGTTTTGCCGTTAAATTCGCAAAGCTTCGTCCCCTGTATAGACGTCGGCATGAAAGGTAGCGGTTAATTCCGGCAAAACGGCAGCCCGCAAGGGCAAGCCGGAGGTAAAAGTCTCGGTCCTCACTATTCAAAACGAACGTTTCGTCGAAGAGGCCAACAGTATTAATCCATTCCCGGCGAATCAGGACATCATTGATGCTGAAGGGGAAGCCAAGCAACAGCTCCTTCAGGCCCACTTCAGCCGGTGCCTTAACAAAATTAAGGGAGTTCCCTTGGTTGTCTATCTCAATCCTGGAGTGATAACACAATCCCACATCTGGAGCGGAATCTAAAAATGCAGTTTGAGCCTCAAGTTTGGCCGGGTGATAGACATCATCGGCGTCGAGGAAAGCCAGATATTTCCCGCTGGAATGGTTGATGCCTGTATTGCGGGCACTGGGAAGTCCCTTGTTGTCCTGATAAATATATCGAATCCTGCAATCATCGAATTGGGGTACGATGCTGGCTGTGGAGTCGGTCGATCCATCATCGACAATAATCAGCTCCAATAATCCATAGGTCTGATCCAGGACACTTCGAATAGCATTCTCCACATAATCTTTCTGATTATATGCCGGCAGGATGACGCTCACTTTGCTGGTATTCATGCCAATGCTGAGCGTCCGTTTTTAATGAATTCCACAGTGGCCCCGACATCCAGGAGTCCCTGAGCTTCCTGGGGGCCCTCGATCCCAAAACCAATGGCTCGCTCCAAACGGTCGTAATAGTGGCTCAAATCGGCGGAGGCAATATCCACGCTGATCTCATATTCACCCGCAAGCAGCGGCAATTTCATGCTGAATTCCACGCGGCATCGCTCCCCGGGCAGGAAGTCCGGCGTTGGAACCTTCATCCACCGCGTGGTTGTATTGTAAAGCAAGCGTCCATCCGTTGTGCGTATCGCAAAGGCAAAAATCGGAGCTCGGACTTCTCTATGAAACAACACATCGATCGCCACCGCTGCGGCAGAGCCGCTCCTAAGCACAGAGACGGGACGCTTTTCGGCATCCAGCAAGCTTACATTTTGAACCTCGGCATCAAACGTCATGGCGAGTTCCGATAGACCGTTTTCATTAGGCACGGTGAGCCGGGATTCCTTGGCTGCCTTTCGGATTGCATCCGAGTATGCCACGACCGCCTCGGCCGCGGTTCCCTGAAAAATGGCCTGCCCTCGATACATGACCAGGCCTCTGCGACACACCCGCCTGACAGCTTCCATATTATGGGAAATAAATATGAGTGATGTTCCTCTGTCCCGCAATTTGTCCATGCGCGCATAGCATTTCATTTGAAAAGCATGATCTCCGACTGCCAGCACCTCATCCACCAGCAGGATTTGCGGATCCATGTGTGCTGCGATGGCGAATCCGAGGCGGGCGTACATGCCTGACGAGTAACGTTTCACCGGAGTGTCGAGATAGTTGCCGATTCCCGCAAATTCGACTATCTTGTTAAAGCGCGCTTGAATGTCCGATTTTCGCATCCCGAGAATGACTCCGTTGAGAAAGACATTCTCTTTTCCTGTAAGGTCTGGGTGGAAGCCAGCCCCCAATTCGACCAGTGCGGAAAGCCTGCCCGCGACATGCACCCTGCCGCTGGTTGGTTTTGTAACCCGAGAGAGGATTTTTAGGATTGTAGTTTTACCAGCGCCATTCGGACCGATAATGCCAAGGGCTTCCCCGGGCTGGAGGTCAAAACTGACATCGCGAACGGCCCAGTGATATTCTCCGCGTCCAGGCTTCCGTGTCCACCAATCGCCGGAACTCAGGACCGACCTCAGATTTGAGAGGCTGGATCCGATGCGATAGCGTTTCGAGAGGCCTTCGACTTGAATCGCTGCGGTCATGAATTCAACCTAAATAGCATCCGCGAAATGGAGCTCCGCTCTCTTGAAAAGCCAATAGCCAATCAGCAATGTCGAGAGAGCGATGAATGCGGACGTGATGAGAGTGGAATCCGGAGGTCTTCCATGCAACAAAACAGCCCTGTAGGCCTCAAGCACACCTGCCATCGGATTCATAAAGAAAAGAGGCCGCAGGCGAACCGGCACCACCGAAACCGGATAAATAATGGGAGACGCATAGAGCCATATCTGTAGCCCGAGAGCAACCAAATGCCTGATATCCCTGTAAAACACGTTCAGCGTCGATCCCATAAGCCCGAGACCGAGGGCGAGTGCCAGCTGAATGGATAAAATTACCGGTAAATAGAGCCACGAGACCGAGAATAGCGGAACGTGATAATATACCATCATCAGCAGCAATACACCTGTAGCGATGCCAAAATCGAGCAGGCGAGCTAGAAGAGCGGCTAATGGTAAGACCTCACGCGGGAAATAGATTTTGGTCACCAGACTCATGTTTTCGACCAGGGAGTTCACCATGTCATTAAGAGAGGTGGAAAAAAAAGTCCATGGGACCATCGTGGTAAAGGAGAACAAAACGTACGGAATGCCGCCGGTATCCACTCGAACAAACCGTGTAAACACCACAGTAAAGATGACAACCGTCGCGGCCGGCTGCAGTACAGCCCAAAACGCGCCCAGGACCGACTGTTGATATCTGGCACGGATGATACGCCTGACCCATGCCTGGAGCAGCTCTTTGGAACGGAGGAGGTCTTTTATGTGATTCAGCATGTTGAAGGCTTATACGGTTGCGACACAACTGCCGCGGCATTCAACCTTGATATCGCATGAAATAGTCCAATGGCTGCATAAAGCTGCCACTGGCCGCATTCCTTTGGGTTAGGGTTTTCAGGGAATTATCAGAGCTGTCTGTGCAATTCTCGGTATGATGTTGAGAAAACCGTAAGCGAGGGTTTTGGCGGAGCTTCCCGGTATGAATATAATGTCATTGGCCACAAGCGGAAAATCCGGTTTTTTGCCTTCCAAGATTGCCTTGAAGTCAGTAGCCAGTTCCTGGCGCTCTCCGTTCTGATCATAACGCATCAGCATGCCTTTGCTCATTTTGGCGGTTTTCGTTGGGCCGCCCGCTCGTGCGATGGCTTGAGTGGCCAATACTTGCTGTCCAAAAGGGATCTTGATGGCACCGGAACGGTAGACATCTCCAACGACAAAAAGGAATGCTTCTTTTCTCTGTGGAACATATAAAACGTCTCCGCCAACAAGTTTCATGTTCAATTCGGGTCTGCTCCCATCATACAGTTGCTGAAAATTGATTTCAATCGCCTCATCCGCAATGGGCTTTTGCACAGCATCCTTGTCTGAAACATCGTGGGATTCCACATTGCGTCGATACAGATAACCGATTGGAGATGCGACCTCATTGAGGCCGGCGGTCAGGGAGATCAAATCCATCACACGCATTTCATCTTGTATCATAAACTGCCCCGGTTGCATCACCTCTCCGAGGACAAATACGGGATGAGCGCGATACTCGGCTATGTAAACCTGGACCCATGGCTCTTTAACCAGCTGCTGCTCTGTCAATCTGTTCCCAATCTCAGATCCAATTTGGGATGTCGTCATGCCGGCAACCCTGAGAATTCCCAGATGTGGAACGTGAATCTTGCCGGAGTTGCTGACGCGTATTGTTTGATCGAATTCGCTTAATCCCAAGACTCTGATCGACATTGTATCGCCTGGGCCTACGCGATAATCCTGACGGACATCTTTGGTCTGAGTCTCTTTTACCTGTTGGGCGGCCAATTCTTGCGTAGCCGGAGAACAAAGCAGCAATAGAGATAATAGGATCGGAAACATAGTATTCTCCCATCGTTTTATGGCCGGTCAATCCGTTACGGTGATACGGAAAGTTTCGGGGACGATACCCAAAAGACCATATCCCAATGTTTTGGCATTGCTTCCCGGGATGAAGATAATGTCATTTGGAAGAACAGCAAAATCCTTCTGCTTTCCTTTCAGGATGGCGGCATAATCGACTTGCGACTCCCGTCGGGACCCGTTCTCATCGTAGCGAACAAGCATCCCTTCGCTCGTTTTTGCGGTTTTAGCAGGACCTCCGGCGTAGGAAATAGCCTGGCTTGCAAGCAGTGACATCCTGGGTTGGACTTCATAAGCGCCCGGATTGACGACCTCTCCGACTACGTAAAAGAACTGGACATTTCTCCTTGGAACCACGAAGACATCGCCTGCCCTAAGGGGGATATCGGGTTCAAGGAGACCGCCTGCTTTGAGCGGCTCCAAATCAATTTTGATCACCTCGGTGCCCGGTGCCGCGATCTCCGGATTTTTCATTATGCCGGCTTGCGGCGCATTGCCGTCCATCCAGATGTTAAATATAGGCCTTTTCCCGATGGGCTCTTGTGCTTTTACGAATTCAGCCTCCTTGCCCGGTAGTATGCGTCTGTGGAGAAAGCCATAGCGCGAAGCAGTGAAATCCAGTCCCCCTGCCACAAATATTGCATCCATTAGGGTCATATGCTGGGACATGATATATTCCCCGGGGTTGTCCACTTCTCCGACCACATAGATGGGCTTTGCCTCATAGGACTCAATGTATACGAGCACTTCTGGATTTTTCAAAAGGCCTTGATTCTTGAGGCGCATGGAAATCTCCGTTTCGAGCTCTTCAGCGGTCAGATCTGCCGCATGGATGTCACCGAGAGGAGAGAAATTGATATTGCCGGAGTTGCTTATCCTGAAATTCTGGTTCAGTCCTGCCATTCCTGTGACATCGATCCTAAGGACGTCCCTAGGCCCCATCCGGTAATCAGGGGATATTCCCGGCAGGCGCTGAAAATAGCCAATCTGTTTGGGGATATTCGCTGCAAACCATTTTGATGGATTGTAGTTCATCGGAATTCCGGGATCCCTCCTCTCGCTTGTCTGGCTGATGACAAGGCCGGGGAAGAAAAGGCTTAAAGAAATTATTAAAGTCAATGCCGGACGCATTTTTAATCCTCTTTTCTATTGAGAGCAGCCAAAAATCTTATCACCAATATATTCCATGTCCCAAAGGATACAAATAGTATCGGGTGATTTAAGAACTCCTTCTAATGCCCATGCTGTTGGATACGCAAGTCCAGAGGCTGTTTCCAACCCATTTTTCAGGATTCTCCTTCCAACCGCAAACCGCAAAGAGCTCCAAGACCTCAAAGCATCCCTTTTCCTTGGAGGTCTTTGCGGTTTGGCTTGAATGAACATATGGTTCCTAAATCGCTTCCTATTATAGCATCTTGGCTCAATTCAGCGGGAGGTGGGAGGAATTGGTCTGCCGTCCGCGCCAGAACGTAAACCTATTTTTGGGCGAATCTCAGGATAATATTCGAAGCAAACAGTGCCGCCGCCGAACAAACTTAATCGCGGGAGAGTTTGGTTAGGATCAGCGTAAAGCCTCGCCACAACGGCCACAAGCCTTCACGGATTGCAGAAATTGTGGACGGCCTGATCGACGAGATGGAGGAATTTCTGGGAAAGAGTGCGCCAGTCGTATCGGGCGCGGACTAGGTCGAAAGCCTTATCGGCCATCTGGTAGGCTTCCGCCGGATTGTCAAGCAGGCGAAGCACGGATCGGGCAAAATCCTCCGGCGCGTCGGCAAGCAGAAGATGCTCCCCGTTTTTTGCTTCAATGCCTTCCACCGCCTTGGAGGTGGCCACGACGGGGGTGCGCAGCGCGAACGATTCGAGTATCTTGAAGCGGGTTCCTCCACCCATGCGGATTGGAGCAATACTGACCATCGCCGCACTTACCCATTCACGCACATCCTCCACCCTTCCAGTTTGCACAACATTGGAGGCATCAGGCAGTTTGCCGCATCCCGGATCGCCCGTGATTGTGAGGGAGACGTCGTCTCCCCTTGATTGGATCATGGGGTAGATGTCTTTCAGAAACCAGTCCATAGCATCAAGATTGGCATTATAGCGGAGCGATCCAGTGAAGATCAGAGAACCATGGATCTTTTCTTCGGCAAGCCTTTCATATCGGCTCAGATCGATACTGTTGGGGATAACATGGATGAATGGATAACCGGGGGCGATTTCCGCGAGCATTCTGCTCTCTAGTTCCGATGCAACCGTACAAAAACTGAAGTTTGGCAAAAGGCCTGCCACAAATCTCCGGTGTTTTGCCCATCGGAGCCGAGCTCGCGCTTGCTCTAGCATGGGACATTTTCGTGATCCATAAGGCCGGAAACAGCCAAGTTCCACCTCCTCGAAAATTGCCGGAATTCCCTCGAAGCAACGGTAATAGCTTGCCATTGCTGTCTGTGACGCGACAATC
>JAFGIY010000242.1 GCA_016929335.1 Acidobacteriota bacterium
ATATGCCATTGTCGTCAACCCTGAAAGGGTTGAGCGAGTACACAACCCCTTCAGGGTTGGTTCCTTGCACGATTCCTCCCAGGGTTGGCCACAAAAAGCGCGGCCAACCCTGGGCTCTGGTGCGCAACGCCTCTGGCGTTGAATGCGGTGCTGAGGGCGGATAATTGCGGGACCTCTTCCCCCCTGCGTCCCTTGCTTGCAGTCAGAACGAAAACACCCACAGTGTCAAGTGTGTCCCTTAGTCAGGGCTCGGCCGGAGTGGTATTTATTATAATCCGGCGTTGCTCTGAGGAATTTTTTTCGCTTGTACTTCCGGATGCAAGTGCTACAAGGTCATTACACAAAGGAGGAATACAATGCCATTTATAAAAGTGGAAGCCGGAAAGATGAACCGGGAAACAAAAGAAAGATTGATAAGCGGATTAACGAAAGCGGCGAGTGAAACCCTGGGTATTCAGGAAGATGCGTTTACCATTCTGATAAAGGAAAACGAGCTGGACAACTGGGGTGTTGGAGGCAAAGTGCTGACCAGAGTATTGCAGGAAAGAGCAAAGGAAAAGTAGCGGCACATGCAAGTCATCAATCCGGCCACAGAAGAGATATCGGAAATATCCGAAACGCCTCTTGAAGACATACCGCGGCAACTGACTCGCGCTCAGGAAGCTCAGCAGCTTTGGCGCGCCCTGAGTGCGGCTGAACGTGCCGCCGTTCTATTGCCGCTGGCCGAATCATTGGCAGCAGGCAGAACCGAATTTGCCCGGCTGATTGCCGAGGACATGGGGAAACCCATTGCCGGCGGCCTGGGCGAATTGCGGCGCACTGAAGGCGGCATCGAGTTTTTATGTCGGATAGCTCCGGAATGGCTGGCTCCCGAAGTCACGGAAGCCGGAAGGGAAGCCGGCTATATAGAATACGCGCCGCTGGGTGTGATTGGCGTTATTACGCCGTGGAACGGGCCCGTGTGGCTTTCAGTGGTGGGCCTGCTTTCTTCGCTGCTCGCCGGAAATGCCGCGCTTTATAAGCCGTCGGAAAACAGCCTGCGTACCGGGATCGCTTTGGCGCGGCTCTTTCAACAACTGCGAGGGCTTCCGGAAGGATTGATACAGCTTGTCGCAGGCGGCAAAGCCCATGGACGCGCCGTCGTGGAATCCGGTGTCGCGATGATTGCCCTGGTCGGATCGACAGCGGCAGGCAAAGATATCATGAAAGCATGCGCCGCCGGCCTCAAGCGTGTCTCGCTGGAACTGGGAGGATTGGATTCGGCGATTGTATTAAAGGATGCGGATATAGAATCCACTGCAAAGAAAATTGTCCGCGTTAACTGCACGAATAGCGGCCAGGTATGCTGCTCGATAAAGCGGGTCTATGTGGAACGGCGGGTTTACCCGCAGTTCCTGCAGGAAGCAGTCGCTGAAGCGCAAAAGATTCGCGTCGGCGATCCGCTGGGTGATGTGGATATGGGACCGCTGGCCGGACCGCTTCATCTGCAGAAAGTGGAAGCAGCCGTGGCGGATGCCGTTCAGAAAGGCGCCCGGATACTCACGGGCGGCAGGCGGCTGGAGCGCAGGGGATTCTTCTATCCGCCGACCATCCTTACCGGTATTACCGGCGATATGGTTCTGACCAACAGCGAGACTTTTGGGCCGGTGCTGCCCGTTTTGCCTGTTGAGGATTGGGCCGAAGCCGTGCGGCTGACAAATTCCACCTGCTACGGATTGACCGGATCGATCTGGACAAAAGATACGTCTCTGGCCCGCAGGATCGCTTCCCAGCTGGATGTCGGTGTAGTGGGCTTCAACGCCCATGGCGTGCCGCCGCTCGGTGCTCCGTGGGGCGGAGCCAAGGAAAGTGGTATCGGACGCACTCGATCAAAAGAAGGGCTGCACGAGTTCTGCAATGTGAAGTTTGTGAGAATTCCGGCAATCTGAGAAGGACGGTATCTTTTGTGGAACTTATCTTGGAGTTCGCAGTCTATGTAATGCAGCCTGACCGAATCCGGGAGAACTGCCATGTCGAGCTGGACTCGCGTGATCTGGATGACCTTCGTCGCCGTATTCAGCGCAGCCGACACCTGTCTTAGCCTTGACCAATTCCTTATCGAGCATCAGCGGGCAGTATCCATAAATCCGGGCGAAGTGGATTTCTCAATCCGTTTTAAGGGAAACAAGGACCGGTTCCGGCAAGGTGAGATCATTCAGGTAGAGCTGTCTTTCGCAAGCACAGCGAAAGACAAGTACCAACTGGACGGCGCACAATACGACCGCAGCGGCCGCCTGGAAATCGATTCCTATCATCTCGATCCTTCTGACGGCGCATCAGATCCTCTTCATGACCGTCAGGCGGGAGGAATCATGGGGGGCATTCGCTCGGCGCCGATCCTCGACCCGAAGCCATATCTGATCACCCGCGATCTCAATGAGTATGTGCGCATTGACAGGCCCGGCAAATACCGCCTCTACGTTGTCTCCAACCGAGTACGGACTGTGGACAGGGCGAACCATAATCTGACATCCATTGCAGCGACCTCGAGCATTATTGAGTTTACGATAGTTCCTATGGAAACAGCCTGGAGTAAGAAACAATTTGAATCCGCCATAGCTGCTCTTGAAAGAAGCAATCATCTCGAACCGATGCGCCGGGACGAGGAAATCCATTCAGCGGTCAGAGTCTTGCGGTACCTTGGCACTGAGGATGCAGTCCGATACATGGTCCGGCATTTTACGGAATTCGAGTCGGATTTTGGTTTCGGGTTGATCGGATCCCCGCATCGGGCAATGGTGATAGAGGAAATGGAAGATGGCATCGAAAAACCGGATTATCCAATCACGGACTGGTATTTGTGGATTCTGACCACATGCAGGCATCCTCACAGGATGGCTCCATATCCGGGGAATGAGGACAAAGCGAAGCTTGAAGCGTGGGAACAGCAGGAATCAAAGGCAGAGCTTGCCCGCACTGCGATACGTGATGAATATGTGAATCGCCTGGCATCTGCCATACCAGGCAAGCAGGGCTCGGCAAGAGCGATTTCGCTAAATACGCTTTTGGCCGACACAATGCGGCAGCCCAAGGACCGCCTGTCTGCAAACACAATACGGGGTATTTCAACGCAGCTGACGAACGTGTTTTTTGATTTGCCAGCGAAAACGCAATGCTTGCTGCTCGAATACCAATGGTCGTCCATCAAAAGCCCCGGAATGCTTCCGGTCCTGGAGAAGTTCTATGCCCATCCCTCCCAGGAAACGGACACATACCATCCAACCATTGGCGGAGTTGCACTGCGGCATATCTACGAACTCGATCCGAAGCGAGGGCGGGAACTCATTCTTAAGGAAATTGCGGATCCAACAGGACGGGCGAGCTTTGATGTTCTTTCAATGCTGCCCGACAGGATGCTGCCGGAGATGGACGAACCGTTTGCCGCTGCCCTTGAAGAACAAAGGCGCATTGCGACTGAACAACTGCCGCTGCAAATGAAGCTTTTAGCCCGCTATGGCACACCCGCGATCCTGCCGCGCGTCAAATCGGCGATGCAGCGCTCCAATTGGTCTTTCTCATGTGAAGCGGAAGCTCCCATTATCGCCTACTTCCTTCGAGCAGATCCTGCTTTCGGCGCGGCGGAGTTGGAGAAAACACTGACGCGTCGTTCGGAGAATGACTGTAATGAATACGTCCTTGGCGTCGTAGCGGAATTGTATCCCTCTCTCGAATTGGAGTCTGCCGCGATCCGTCACCTTAACGATCCCGAGCCGGAGGTTGTGCTTCAGTCGGTCGAAGTGCTGGGCAAGCACGGATCAGCAGAAGCAGAAGAGCCGCTTCTGAAACGATTTCAGAAATGGCACGATGAGTGGAAGGATAGAAAGGAGGAGCTGCAGAGCCCTATGTTCGCACTCAAGCCCGATTTGTTCATTGTGCACAGAATGGAAACAGCGTTCCGTACGGCTCTTGCCAATGCGCAGGGATGGATTGCTGACGCAGCGAAGCTCAAAGTCATTCAATCTTTCTGCTTGACCGACCAGGAGCGGAATCAGGTAGGGTATCGGATATCTGAGGCTGATGCTCCAAAGAAACGCCTGTCCTTCCGGCCCGGCCTCGGAGACGATTGGTCCCTTGACATCGCCCAATATCATGTCTCTTCGCTTGAAGCCGCAAAGAACAAGCTTGCGCAATTTCCTAAAGGGACTGTTTTCCTATGGATTCCGTTTAATGCAGGCCAGGCAGAAGAGCAGAAGCGGATCATCCTAAAAGAACTGAAGAGCTATCTGATAAAAATCGGCATGGTGCTCGAAGAGCAATAGTGGAGGAGAGGGATCAACGATCCGCATTATCTCCGCTCGAAAAGCAGCAACGTAAGAAATGAGTGCTTATGAAAAAGGAATATGACCTCGGCAAGCTCAGAAAGCGTTCGGGGAAGGTAAAAGTTGATCCGGATGCGGCCAAGACCCCCATCAGCATTCGATTGGATGGAGCGGTGCTTGCTGATCTGCGGTCTGAAGCCGAACGGCTTGGGATTCCATATCAAACGCTGATCAGCAGTGTTCTCCACCGCCACATTACAGGTGAATTGGTGGATCCCAAGGCGATCAATCTAAGCCGGAACATCGCAAAAGCCTCATAGACTTCCACGATATGGTGTCTGTTTGTGCGATGGCGCAGCACTATTTCCGGTCTCCTCAAACGGGACTTCCGAGGAGAAATCCGGAGACAGTGTTAAAATGCCGCTATGATCCGTCAATCAAAAATCAGATTACTGTCGATCATCATCGTATTTTTTATGTGTGGCATTTTTTCTTTTGGTCAGGGTAGTGATACTGACTCTGCTGCTCGTGGAGTGCGACAGTTCGCTACAGGTTTTTATGATTGGTACATAAAAGTGGCTGTCGATGCGGATAGGTTCAAAATTCTTGCGACACAAGAAATGCGCCGCAGCTTGACTCAAGAGCTTCTGCAGGCGCTCATGCAGGACTATGAAGCGCAATCCCGCGACAATTCTGGCTACATTGTTGGATTGGATTTTGATCCGTTTCTTGCAGCCCAGGATCCTTGTGATCGGTACGAGGTTCGCACCGTTGTAAAGAGAGGGGAATCCTATTGGGCTGAGATTCACGGCGTCGGAGGTTGTGAAGCGCATAATGGCCCTGATCTCTACGCCGAAGTGACATCCCGAAATGGCGCATGGGTGTTTACCAACTTCTATTACCCCGGCCCATTTGCGCAGGATTTGCTTAGCTTATTGAAGAAGCTTCACCGCGACAGGATGTAACAATGACCTTGTCGAATAGCGGAGACTTCCCACAATGGGACTTCGCAGGAGTGTTGAAATAATTCACACTTTTATGGCTTGCTTCATGCGTGACATTGAAGAGTAGTTTGAGGATTCCAGAGTAGCCGCTGAGAGCGCAGTACCGACCAACAACGAGGAAATGGTTTCGACTCGGCTGGGAACTCTGCTATGCAATATTGATCCGGCGTGCGCGGCATACCCCGGTCAGCCATAAACTAATCAGGGTTACCAGTGCAGCAATGTTCCCGCCGAACATCACGAATAAAACGATTGTCTCAGAGGAATGCTCCATCGCGTGCCCATAGAGCTCACTATGGCCGCTGGCGTAGACGGTTTCCCAAAAAGGCAGGGGCCAATTCATATCAAATACAGCCACAATCCATGCCAGCACCATGCCGGCGATAAATCCGGCAGCCACTGTCATAACTTTCGGTAAAAATGTGTTGTCCTTTTTCCGATAACGTTCAAGCAGCCCCAAGATAAGCATCGCGAGAATACCGACGATCATTATGGAACCGACCAGCATCGTGAAGATCAAATAGAGAAACATCATTGATATCTCCATTCTCCCTTACGGAAGGTAAAAATATTTCCGAAATAAAAGCAATTGTGGGCAAACAAAAATGCCAATCATAGAAAGCAATCCAACAATAGCAATTCGCGCACGGCAAAGAAGCAAACAGCTTTGTATCCATTATATTGGGCTATAATGGCTGCGGATAGCTGAATCTGAAAGATTTTCCGAGCATTTGATCAGACAATTGTCCGGAAACGGTTTTTCTCGGAGTGACTCTGGGCTGACTCAGCCAGGCGTTGGGCGCCTAAATGACGTTTCCTCGAACGGGACTTCAGGACAATCGCGCATCTTGAAATCACGGCACCCATATGACAATTCGATCAACCACTTTCCATTCGCTGTCAATTTTCTCG
>JAFGIY010000243.1 GCA_016929335.1 Acidobacteriota bacterium
ATTAATGATTCCGCCGGCGCTTCGACCGAATTCCGCCGAGAAGTTGGAATGTGCGATGCGGAATTCCTGAATGGCTTCCTGGCTCAGCACATAGGCGAAGTTGGATCGCTCGCCGCCGCGCTGGCCTCCGAAAAACGGCTGATTGAAGTCGGCCCCGTCGACGTTAATCGAGCTATTGATCCCTCTGGCACCGGACAAGCTCAACTGCCCGCGTTCGTGTTCCTGGTAAATACCCGGAGCAAGCAGTGCAAGATCCAGAAACCGGCGACCGTTAAGCGGCAACGCCCCGACTTCAGATTGGTCAATTACACTGCTGATCTCATGTTGTGACGGATCGGTTAGTAGTGACTTATCCTGAACTTCGATGAATTCCGAAATGGACGAAGGCCGCATCGTCACCTCAATAGAGCGAACCTGACCTATGTTGACGATAATGCCCGTGATCCTCACCTCGGCGAAGCTTGCTCGATGAGCCGTAATCTCATAGCTGCCTACGGGGAGTTGGGTAATCGTGAAAAATCCTTCGGCGGAGGTAGGGCAAGTGCGCGTGATACCCATCTCAACGTGTCTGGCCATGATGAGCGTTTCGGGAAGTACTCCTCCCGTTACATCACGGACAACTCCTTGAATCTCTCCGGAACTGATTTGGGAGTGAGATAAATGGGGAAAACAAAACCAGATGATCACCGCGATAATCCTGCATAGCTTCATGACTATTTTTCTCCTTTGAATGGTCATGTTGGAAACGGGATTACGTTATTTTGAGCGGAGACTTTTAGAAGATTAGTTCGTCGAAAGCATCGTGAACGCGGGAACTACTGCGGACACATCAAACATTATCCTCTTTGAGCAAAAAACCAGCCGGTGCCTGCCGCGATGAATGTGCAACCTTGTGATTCAACGCCCGACGCCGTAAAAAGAATCAAAACCGCGTTGAAGCTACATCCTAATTACTTTGTCGGGGCTGTTTGCCACACAGCAATTTTCTATCCACACATAAGCATCGGGCGCTAAATGCGCAAATAGCATAGGTTGTGATCACATGAGGAATTTCACACGGCATCAAAAGTGATTAAAAGTGATCGGAAATGAGGAATTATTTCCCTGATAAGTGATCATCTGAGCACATTTTTTCCCGCATGCTCTTGCATTGAAGAAACATGATTGTGATTAAACGAAAGTCCTAATAGCAAAAAGATGCAATTTTATAAAAAAGTCGGTAAGTTTTTTGGCGTTTCGTAACACTTCTAATTGGACAAGAAAAAATAGAAAAAATGGGAAAGGTTGGAAACGGTTTATGAACAGCCGGAAAGTGAGTACAACAATGATAGTGCAACCTTTGTGGAAGATCTCGGACGTCGCCCAGTACCTGGGTATTCCTCTTAAAAGTGTTTATAGCATGACCGGCCCAAAAGCCGTGATCCGGATTCCTCATATCAAGATTGCCGGGAAGGTGAGGTTTCGGAAGTCGGACATCGACCTTTGGTTGGATCAGTGCACAGTGGTAACCGGCAATTTCCTCGCAAATATCCCTGCCGAAATCGGCGGGAGGTTTAACCGGAACTGATTCCATCCACAATTGGGTAAACTAATTTCATTATTTCGGGCCAAGTTGATTGGCCAGATTGGAGAGTTGCGAATTTGAATAAAGAGAAAATTGTTTTTCCGGATCCAGGAACGATTGCACCGGAAAATATTGCGTCCGTTATGGCACAGATGGCAGCAATCCAGATGAGCCTGGCGACACGACTCGTTTCTGAAAACACGGAACGCCCTCAGCCGGATGTAGATAACCTGCTAACTGTGGAGGAGGCGGCAGTCAGGCTGAAATGCTCTGAAGACTGGCTCTACAAAAGAGCTAGTCAATTGCCGTTCACAGTCCGGGTCGGCCGAAATCTGCGGTTCAGTGAGCAGGGGATTGATGCGGCCATTCGCTCCGGCAGGAGGTTTGCTTGAATAGCGGCGATAAGGACTTAAACAATCCTCACCAAGTACATGCTGAGCTAAAAGACCGTATGTACGGTGACGGAACGCTTTACCAAAAGCCTCGGAGTCCTTTTTGGCATATGCAGTACTATCTTCGGGGTAAACGTTTCAGAGAATCTACAAAGGAACGGAGCCATGAAAAAGCTCTCAAGGTCCTGCGCCGCAGATTGAAAGAGGTTGGCGCGGATCAGATTGGAGCTAAGAAATTCGTCGGTCCGCGAGGAGAGCGGGTCACAGTAAGTGAAATCCTTGATGCTCTCGTGACCGATCTTGAGGTTCGAGAAAAGCTGTCGCCGCAAGCCAAATCGAAGTTGGCTCCTGTCCGCGAAGTGCTCGGTCGAATGCCTGCGATGCAGGTCGATGATGATCTGATTCGCAGTTATATTCGAGTTCGATTGCAGGGGGCATCAAATGTAGCAGCTGAAAAAGCCAAGGGCATTCAGTATCAGATCGCGCTTGCACTGATACGTGCAAAGCGGTTGCGCCCGGTCTCAAATGCAACGGTTAACCGGGAAATGGGATATCTCAGTCAGGCCTACAATCTAAAAACAAAGATGGTTGGCCAATCTCCAACAATTCCAAAACTTGATGAACGCATTCGTGAGGGATTTTATGAACGTGCTGAATTTGAACTCATTCTGCAGCATCTCCCCGAAGATCTCCGGGATTTCGCTCGCTGGGGGTACTTGACGGGATGGCGCAAAGGCGAAATCTCATCGCTGCGTTGGAATGAGCTTAATATGGAAACACGACAGCTTCGGCTGCGAGCTCAATTTTCCAAGAATGGAGAATCCCGCATTGTTCCACTGATGGGAGAGTTGTGGGAAATCATACAGCGGCGCTGGGAAGCCAGGTGCTTTAAGGGTGAGAGTGGCGAGATAATCATGTCCCCGTTGGTTTTCTTTCGTCTTAAAGGTCGCGGGGTACCCGAGTCGGGAGCGCCGGTTAAAGAATTTAGAAAGACCTGGAAAGTTGCCTGTGATGCAGCGGAGAAACCGGATGCCCTGTTTCACGACTTTCGCAGGACCGCAGTTCGAAATATGATTCGGGCTGGAGTTGATCGCAAAGTTGCGATGATGATCTCCGGACACAAAACCGAGTCTGTCTTCAATCGTTATAACATTACCGATGAGCGCGATCTTGAGGAGGCAATCCGCAAGACCGACGCATATGTTTCGCAACTTCCAAAGGAACGCGAAAACCTGACTAAAAATGGGCAGAAATCCAAGAAAGGAAAGCGTTCCAAATGATGTTTTTCGCAAAACCGCCACACAACCGCCACACTATTGGATTTTTGGCACATTTTTGCGTAAAAACGTTGTTTTTGAGATGGTCAGTCGATCAGGGTTTAATTCTTAAGAATCTAGGGTTTATAGGTGAGTATGTTTGGTAGCGACGGGTGGAATCGAACCACCGACCTTGGGGTTATGAAGGCCCAAACGGTCGAATCACCCTATCCTCCTTTGCCACAATTACCAACAAAAACCTAATAAAACCAAAAGTGCTTTAGTACGGTTTCGGCTCCAGTAGGACGCCACACCGTTGCACAACCGTTGCACTCGTGTTTTCTGGCCAAGCCCCCGAATGCCCAGGAAATACGAAATAGCAGCTTACGGAGGCAGTGTATTATGGCTCAAATCTTCACTTTTACCAATGCCAAAGGCGGTTGCGGCAAGACTACCGTTGCCCTGAACCTGGCGATCTGCTTTGCCAGGGCAGGATATCGCACACTTGCTGTTGATCTAGACCAACAAGGGAACCTCAGCGCCGGTCTCGGCGTGGATTTAAATCAGCTGAATTCTACGGCGCATCGTCTGCTGATTAGTGAAGTGCTCGATATCCACCGCTATCTTATCGAGGTCCGCCCTCAGTTGAAGCTGTTGCCGAATTCCATCGACATTGAAGCCGATGACCTCCTTGAAGCTAAGAAGGTCAACCGGGAAGTTCTCCTTCGCCGGCAACTCAAGCCCATTCAATCCGAATTTGATGTCATCCTGATCGACACACCACCGGCAATGCGGGCGGCTACCGTTAATGCTCTCGTAGTGACCGACTCAGTCATCGTCCCGATAGATTCATCCAGCTTCGCTTTGTTAGGAATGACTCAGCTACTCAAGACGATTGCCGCCATCAGTGAGACACATAATCCCAACCTGAAGATCCACGTTCTAACAACGATGTTTAACAAAAGACAGAATCTGGACAAGGTGATCCGCCAGCAGGTCGAGGAATTCTTCGGTCAGAGCCTGGTTCTGGAATCAATCATCCATCGCTATGTCGGCGTTGCTGAAGCAACGGCCATGAAGAAAGGAGTAGTAGAAAACACTGCTGCTACGTCCGCCACCTTCGACTTCACGAAGCTCTTCAATGAACTCAAAGAGGAAATGGATCATGAACAAGAGAGACATGCAGCAGCTGAAAGCATCAATCGCTAGAGATTTGGTCCAAGGCCAGGGTGACAATTCCGCAACCAGAGATTTGCTAAAGCAGTACGTTCCGCTTAATGGAATCGTCAGCAAGCCGGAGCCTGATATTCGGCACGAAATGCCTGTGGAAAACTGCCTGGCACCACGTGCCACCGTGGTACAGAACGACATTCCTGCATGGCACGGTGCCACCGTGGCACCTCATGCTACCCTGGCACGACATGCCACGGCAGCACGATATGCCAGGGTGGAAGGCGAATTGCGCGTTCCGAATACCATCAGTTTCCGCCTCTTTCCGACGCTCGATCCTTTTGCAAAAGCGGTCTATTACCAGCTCTTTTTAAAGTCATATGGTTTCCGGAGTGATACATGCTTGGTTAGCCTTCCGACATTGGCAAAATCGGTGCTGATGTCTCAGCGAAAGGTTCAAAACACAATCAGTTATCTCGAATCGCGGGGATTAGTAAAAAGGCTTGGATCCAGGCTCGGTGGAAAAGATCGGGGCAATTATTACCAGGTGCTGGTTCCGGAAGATGCTCCTTCAAACAATCCCAATATTCCGCTAGACGAATACGATGAATCAGAAACCGGCTGCATGGCACCTGATGCTACCCTGGCACCACGTGCCAGCCTAGCACCACATGCCACGGTGGCACGAGGTGCCACCATTAAAAATGATGATGATGATGATATAAAAATAATAAATAAATCATCATCATCAAAAGGCAAAGAAAGCGAAATTAGCGGCGAGCTTGTGGAAAACCACACTTGCGCGGCTGCGCCGCGAGAGAAAGAAACAACGAGTTTTCTGCTTGTGCGCGAAGCGTATGAGAAAGCGACCGGGAATCGCTGGAGTCAATCCGATTCTGAAGCCTACCTGCAGAATAACATCTCCAATTTGCCGGCAACCAAAATCATCTCGGTGTTAGAGACAGTTTCTCGGCGAACACCGACAAAGATCAACAGTTTCAAGTATTTCGTAAAGGAAATTACCGCCCAACCGGATCCGCGCAATCGTGCCTGGCAGAAAAAGCGGCTTGAGAAAATCGTCCACAAAATCCGAGATATTTCGGTTGGCCGTTCTGGCTATTCAATGGCCGATTTTGTGGAGGATGTCAAATGCGGCTGTGCTCGGGAAGGCGTTGTGTTCGAGAACGATCTGTTTAACGAATTGGTGAGTTGATGCTCGCGGGCAGATTTCTGCAAACAGGTTTCACGCCATTGTGAAAAAAGCTTCAGCGTTTCTTACGCGCGGGAGGTGTGCAAAAGCTTATGTTAAAGGCAATACGAATCATCGGTCTCGGTATATGGGTTGCGATCCTAAGCATGGCAATATCGGCATTCTTCTTCAGACATGGCACGGAAGAAGATGCCACGCTTGTCTTCGTAGCAATCATGGATTTCATCGTGGTTGGAGTTGCAACGAGAGCGGTACTGAGAATGTGCCACAAAAAGCGAAGTTGAGAGTCTTTTTGTCCATTTTGCTTCGCATAGTGATGAAAGTAGAAAAATCCGCTTGTTCTTGTCACGAAAAGTACCTGTTATTCGTGACAACGCACTCGAATCGCATATGGACCAAAACATTACAAACAAAATACTTTCACGGATCTATGGCCTTTGCAGGGGTAAGGTGTTTACCCCGAAAGACTTCTTGGATCTGGGTAGCCATGAAACAGTGCTGCAATCCTTGTCCCGGTTAGCCAAAGAAGGCAAAATTCGCCATTTGTTGCGAGGTGTCTGCGAATATCCGGCATTTAGCAGATTATTGAATGCTCCGGCAGATCCGGATACTGACGCAATCGCTCAAGGTATTGGGCAAAATAATGTTGATAAATCAGTGCCGGCGACACTCCGAGGAAAAATTGATTTGACCGAATGCAATCGTGCTGTTCGAGAAGCTCGATACGTCACTTCCTGGATTTACGAAATCATCAAGCAATTGGCAGCGGAGGATCAATCTCTCAATGCGTGACGTTGCAGGATGTAGTTCAAATTAAAAGGCATTTTTACCACTGTCCCTGGGCCAAGTATGAGGATGCAAAGTCCGGAAGTTTGAAGTTGCTGCCGCCGGAGCATCATCTGCCGGAATTGAAGAGAGATTATCAGGCAATGAAGGCCATACTTTTCGGACAAATACCAGGTTTCAATGAAATCATGGTACAGCGGAGTCGGCCAGGCAGGGAGTGAACGTGGGATCGCTGACGTTGGAAATGATTCGTCCGCCGCTCGACGCCGATTCCGGGCGTGACAAATTCTCAGATCCGGGGGCTTCCCGCTCCAGATCCTGATTTCCGGAGGCTGGGCATATAGTCCAGCACCAAGAAAACCGAATACGGAATCCAGAATAATCTGTTTCTTATTACCGCGCCATGACGCCGCAGAGCAGTGCTCTTCCATCGCCCTTCACTATGGATGGGTTAAATAGGCTTCGAAGAAAGCCAGTCTTGCCGAACTTCCGGCCACCGGGATTGCTTCGTTTTTGTCGCCTAGTTCCATGATTACGCCCTTCTCGCCAAATGACGGCCACGCGGGCAAGCCTTTCCCGTTGGGGTCGCCTTTGGCCGCGAAGTTCGCCCAGTAGGAAACCAGAATGTCACCGATCTTTCGGTCTGCATCGGTGAAAGGGCGCTCCGGCGCGGTGTACAGGGTGTTCATAGTGTACGGAACTTCGCCGGTATGGAAGGCGCCATTACGGGCGGAATCGGGACCAGGCAGCGCGTGGTCGAAGAGGTACTGGAATACTTTGGTCTTGGATGTCTTGGAGCGCTGCTTAGCCCAGAGGTACATGCCAACCAGCGACTGGTCGCGTGTAGCCTGTGCCTGCGCTGCGGCGGCTTCCTGATCATTGGATGCAGGATAAAGCGCCAGGAACTTGTCCGCGTTTGCGCCGTATCGCTGGCGCGCCTGGTTCCGGAAACTCTCCAGACTCACCTCCCCGATGGGAGCCGCCATGATACCTCCAAGTTCTCCCGTGTTCATGCCCGCCAGGACCGGGACATCATTGAACTTTCCCTGGCTGACCGCATCGGTGACCGAAAGCGGCAGCACGTAGCCATCCACAATCGGAGCGGCGGTTGGGCTGCCTCCTCTGCCCGCCATGGCAGCCATCGCAGGCATGCCGCCGCCTGCGCGGCCGAACGGAACAGCAGCTCCCGTTGTTCCCGGCGTGCCCCTGCCGGCCGCGAACATGGCTCCCATGCCAGTACCCTCTATCACCTTGTCCCATCTCATTGCACGCAGTTCGGCGATGGACTTGGCGCCCTTGGATTCGGCGAAACGCTGACCCGCGGCTTCCGCGTTTGCAGAGCCCGCGCCCGTCGGCATGCCGGTTCCACGTGCTGCCGAAGCGCCCCCGCTCTGAACAATGGCGCGGTGGAATAACCCGCGAGCCAGTGGCGAAGCGATGAGCGAAAGCACGGATCCTCCGCCGGCGGATTGACCCGCAATAGTGACGCGGTTCGGGTCTCCACCGAACGCGGTGATATTGGCCTGGACCCACTTCAACGCGGCGATCTGATCGAGCAGTCCGTAGTTGCCCGAAGCGTTCTTGCCGGACTCTTTGCTCAACTCGGGATGCACGAGAAAGCCGATGACGCCCAGGCGGTAGTTGATGGTCACAGCCACGACGCCCTTCTTGGCAAGGCCTTCGCCTTCGTAAATCGGCACGTCTCCCGACCCGCTGTCATAGCCTCCGCCATGGATATAAACCAACACGGGAAGCTTCGCCGCGGCTTTCGCCTTCGGTGTCCAGACGTTCAGATAAAGGCAATCCTCCGAAGCCGGAGTGATGTAAAGAAACTCCCTGGTAAACGGACCGAAGGCGCTCGTTGGTTGCTGTGTGCAGGAGGCGCCGTAGTGGTCCGCCTTCCGTACGCCATTCCACGCGGCCGCCGGCTGCGGTGCCCGCCAGCGCAAGCCGCCCACGGGTGGCGTTGCATACGGGATGCCTTTGAAGGCCGTAACGGATCCGTCGGGATTAGTTACACCTGAGATGGTTCCGCCGGTCGTCTTGACTGTCTTCTCGGCCGCAGCCAATGGCGCACTTGCAGCCAGTGACAGCAGAAATACAAACGTTGCTTTGATCATCTCGTTAACCTCGCTATGCATTAATAGGTGTATTCAAAATCTCTAAAGCCACCAATTCTGATGTAGGGTGCCACTGAATTCGAAAGGCGGGAAAGGTCGATTGTCCATAGTTACATAAACCCTTCAATGCACCGTCCTCACCAACCCATACCTGTAAAACCACAGCTGCTGCGGGCCCCAAGACGGCTTCATGGTGAAGTAGAGTGTGCATCAACTCAAAAGCAACTGCACCCCGGCTGTGCAAGCCTTACTCCCATTCCAGACAATTCTCTACTTGCCGGCGGGTATCGGATACTCCGCCATCTGCCGGCTGATCCTGATGTTCGTGGCGTGTGATGACGGGCCTTTCTCGCCGACGGAACCGCCGGTGTCATTGATGATGTTGTTGACCTGTCCGTGTCCGAAGGTCCAACCCGCCGTAAGGCTGCGGAACTTGACGCCCGGCTTTTTCGGCGCTGTGATGAAGTTATCCACTTCGATCAACTCCCTGGTCGTGAAGACGACGTACATCGCGAAGCCAATCCCTTCGTGGGACGTTACCTGCGGCGACACGGCGTAGATGGGATAGTTCTTGGCGTCGCCATTCCGGTATTCAGCTTGGCTGGGCAGGTCGTGGGGCACTTCGGATTGCAGGAAGATTGTGCGGCCCCCATCGCCGTTCCAGATGACCTCGGTCTTTTGATAGTGTTCGACGAACAGGCCCAGCACCGTGACGTTGTCCCCGTTTACCACCAAGCCGTGGTCTCCGGTGCTGACCGTCCATCCGATTGCTCCCCTGTTGCCGTGATCGCCGCGCCACAGCCAGGTGTGATCGATCAGGGTGTGGTTCTGATTGACTTCAATACTGGTCGTCGCGCTGCCGGCATACATGGCGCCGACGCGAACATAGATGTCATTCAGGGTCGTCGGATTAGCGGCCTCGCCGCGGCGCGCGCGCGCCGGACCGATGCGCAGCAGCGCGTCGGTCTTCTTTCCGTTGGAGTCGACGAAGAGGGACGAGATAATCACGCCCGGGACGTCGTCGGTTTCAATAACCGGCTGGCCGTTCAGCGGTGTCAGGGACGGCAAGCCCATGCCGAGAATAACGCTGTTGGCGCGGGTCACATGAATGGACTCGTCAAGCTTATACACGCCAGGTGTCAGCAGGATGTGCTTGCCGCTGGCCAGCGCCTTGTTCATTTCGGCCGCTGTATTGTTGGGCTTGGCGATGAAGAACTGGCTAATGGGCAGGACCGTGCCTTCCTTGCTGGAAATGCCCCAATTGATGCCGGAAGCGTTCAGGCGCGCCTTGGGCACGAACACCTTGTACTGACCACCCTGGAAGAACAAAAAGGGCGCGTCCCGTGAAACCGGCGTCGTGGCTAGAGTGGTCTTGTCGCCCGGGGCGGCGAAATCAGTGGGTGGGGCACCTTTCACGCCGGTATAGACAAAGTTCATCGCCCGGCCGACCCAGTTGCCGATCTCGCTGTCGCGGGTGTAGTACTGGGCCTGCCCGGTACCGGGCGGATCTGTCGCAAAGAGCATGCCTGAGCGGACTTCGCCGGTTACCTTGCTGTTGGCCATCACGGTGCCGAAGGTCCGTCCGCCGGCAAGGTCCAGGCTCCCATTGATGTAAACCCGGCGGAGGGAGGACGCCTGTGAGGTATTCCATCGCATGGTGTGGGGTGTCTCATCCGCCTGGATCGGCGTGATCTTCATGTTGGCGATCGCGCGCCAGAACGTGCCCAAGCCGCCCCAGACACTGAGATTACCCGTCACGTCGACCTCGTCGGGCGATTCTCCTAGGCCGCTGATAGTCTCCATGAACCCGACCGTGGAACTGACGTAGTCCTTTGCTGTCTTGGGATCGTCGGCGCCCGTGGCTGCCGCGCCATAGCGGCCCGGCATGAAATAAATCGCGGTGCGGTTCTCGTCGAACCCGGTCGACTTGGCCGCGGCCTTCTTCAGGATGCCATTGATCTCGTCGGTGGATATCGAGGGCGTGAGAATTATGACGTTGGGTCCAAAATCCGGAGCCGCCGGGCTGGATTCGCCGGGCTGGGCGGCCGCCGCTGATGCCGCGAGGAGCGGGAGCGCGCCGAGCGCCAGAATGATAGCCGCGACCTTGTTGCCTTTGATCTTCATTTTCCTCCCCTTGTGGAACGGTCAGGCACTGTCCGTCCCCGATTTGTGCTGTGAGTCTATTCGTGCAACGAGCCGTAAGGGATAGGTAGGACAAGCTTTCTTAATCCTCCCGCCTCAATGCCCCTTAAACTTCCGATAACATTTAAATATATACTATATATATAATAATGAACAATCTGTAAAATATCTTGGTTCGACAATGCAGTCCGCCATAGGAGGGATGAAACGATGAAAGTTTTTGGGATTCTGGCCGGAAGAAAAATGGGCAACTGCGAAATACTGGCTAAAGAAGCATTCATGGCCGCCGTTGAAAACGGCGCCGAAGTCGAGATGGCCAACCTTCATGATGTAAAAATCATCCCCTGCAATGGATGTGAAACGTGCACGATGCGGGTCACACAAGGGAAGTCCCCGGATTGCGTTCACAAGGGGAAGGATGACATGGACTTGATCATGGATAAATTCCTGAAAGCGGACGGCATCCTTGTCGCGGTCCCTACCTTTGTGCTGCAGCCGCCGGGCATATATAAAACCTTCATTGACCGCTGGCTTCCTTACGAAATTGCATTTCTGCTTGAAGCCGGGATCATCGAGACTCCTCCGAAAAGAGTGGCTGCCTTGATCACAGCCGGAGGTTCAACTCAAAGCTGGATGTCCCTTACGCTTGCCGCCCTGCAGATGTCCATGTTCATGCAATCGATTAAAGTGGTAGATCAGATGATGGCAAGCCGTGTGGCGCGTCCGGGACAGGTTTTGCTGAAGCCCGATTCCATTGCCAGAGCTCGAAAAATTGGCGAGAATCTGGTAAAAGCCATGAAGATGCCCTACGATCAGGTCCAGTGGATGGGAGATCGCGGCTGGTGCCCCGTCTGCCACTCCAATGTGATGATCCAGGGACAGCCTCAATGGGATGGCAAACGCTACGATATTGAATGCGGTATGTGTGGCGCCGGGGGATCGCTCGTGAACGAAGATGGGAATTCCCGGTTCGTGCTGGCAGACGATGGATTGGAAAAATGCCGGGTCTTTTCTGAAGGACGCCAAAACCACTTCTATGAAATCCAGCAGACGCACCGCGAAGCTTTTGAAAATATGGAGACGATCCGGGCACTGAGCGAAAAATACAGAGCCTATGCCGTGCCCGCAATAAGAGGCGAAGGAAAATAGATATGGAAATGCAGATAACCCAGGATGAAATAGGAACGCACATCGATTGGAAGCACGAAGGTATCACGCCCAGGATGATCGACTGGTTCTGGAGCAATATGGAAAAGGGATTTCTGTTGTGGCATCCGCAAGAACACCAGCCTCTGACCTGGGTGGTGCCTCCCGTTCACGGCAATCCGATAGGATCCGTGCATTTGGCTCCCCAAACCTGGTCGGACGGCACGTTCCAGAACCTGTACATCCGGTTTGAAGACATAACAACATTGCCGCTGTTCGTAAAGCAATACATTGTCTATGAACATTGTGTGGTTGTCGCCGGATTGGGTTTTGGACCTGAGAGCCTGAATGTGAAAGAGCCGATGGGATATCGGATTCATCAATGGCAGAAAACAGATTATGGAGTGGAAGGGAAATCCAATGCCATTGGGATCCGGAAGAAAGAGTCAAAGGAAGAAGGCATGGTATGGGCGAAGCACTGCGGGGAGGAAATAGGCAATTGGGGAGTGTTTTTGCCTCAACTGTACAACCTGTTCGCCGTGGTCACCAATACAAAGTACAACCCCTACGCGGATCTGACAGTGGAAGGCAAAGGGGAAACGCTGAGATACAAACATATTCAAAAAGCGTGACCGCCGGTTGCAGGTTGAGACAGATCAATAAGGAAAAAATATGATCCGAAGCTACCTTCTGGTGAACCTTATAAATTGGGACTTTCTTCCTTTAATGGAGCGGTGGCTGTATAAAGATCACGCTCCGGAGACGATGAGCCAGCTTGCGCCGATCCTTCGCCGTTATACTACCTATCGGGCAGTTCCGGCCCCTGGAGGCGGAGACGCGTTTGGCTATTACAACTGGCGCATGACCGAACATTGGTGGGCTGAAAGCCCGTTTAAAGCAGGTGCCATGGGGCATGGCAGCGCGATTTCAGAAGTGTGGCCTAAAGACTACAACAGAGCCGTAGGCATTCCAGAAGGGGAGGAGGCCAGGGGAAAAACCTGGAAGGCAAAAGCACCGGCATTTATCTTTGTGCCACCTCGTCCAACCGAAGATTTCATGGGCAGTGGATTAACGATTGAGGACGGAGGCATTCTGCGATGGGTTACGATATTTAAATACCCTGCAGGTGTATCAAGAGAAGAAGGAGATGCCTGGTATATCAAAACGCATGCGGCTGAAGTCTGCGCACAGCCTGGGCTCAAACGCTTCTTCAGCTTTTCCGCAGTGGATCCGAGTTCAATGGTTGGGCCTTTTGTGCGAGTGTCGGAGCTTTGGTTTGAGAATCACTCCTCATGGCAGAAGGCAATCCTCGAAAATCCGCCCCAGTACACGCGTCCATCCTGGAGCCAGCATGACCGGTATCCATTCCTGCAGCCGGACGTGGACTTTGTATCTACATTTCTTCTCGAGCGGCCCGAATGCGACTTTCTCAAGGATTACAGAGGGTATAACATCACGGCTTAATGTTTCTATTGCCGCAACTTTTTCCGGGAAGGCGGAGCGTATTCACTTTTTAGATTTCACAGTACGCGTATTTCGGGAAGAGCTTCCTGCCGGTCCGGCTTTTAGTTTGTTCTTTCCGGAATTGGCTTTGATTCCATTGATAAAGATTCGATAGATCTCGCGCATCACTTTGTCGGCGGTTACGCCATACTCTTCTTCCTCCGACTTGACCATTTGTCCCAAACGACCCAACAGGCTTGCATTGAGATTATAGATGACCGCCATTACCAGATTGGGATTGAGTTCGGCCTGCAGAGAGCCGTCCGCGACACCTTGTCTCAAGCATTGGATTACCAAATCGCTATCTTCTCCCAGGCTCTGTCGAAGCACATGCAAGACCTCTTTGGCAAAAAGCCGATTGAACTCCGCAACGAACCTTGTCTCCTCCGGAAACTGGAGCAGATCATCGCAAAAAGAATTCAAGGACCTTTCCAGGCGCTGATAACCGGTGCCGGGGTGGCTCCACACCTCCGACTTATCGCGTTCGTGCCACCCGGAAATGATAATTTTAAAAATCTCGAAGGCGATTTCCTTGCGGTTGGCGAAATACTTATAAATAGTGGCTCGGGTGAGTCGGGAGGAGGTTGCGATATCCGCAATCGTGACAGGTTCGATTCCTCTTTCAATGAAAATCTGCTTGGCTACTTCAAGGATCTTCTCCCGCTGATTCTTTCGATGCGCCACGTAGACGCTTTTGCTTCTCTTTTGTTTGGCCATGAGGATAAACTCTATATCAGTATGTCAATATTATGGAAGATATTCTGCCGGACTCCCAGTGCTTTGGAGTGCGGCAGTTTGCTGCCGCCTTGGCAACGAATCGATATCTGTTTTAAAGGAGGCGGCAAGCCGCCGCACTCCAAAGGCTTCGCCTTCAACCCCTTCGGGATTTACTTCTTAAACTTGCTCAAAAAGCAGGAATTTGCAGGATTGTTATCACAGATATCACGGATTTAACCCCGAGTTGTTTATGGTCCTATGACGTAGCCCATATAATCTTGCAGGAGATCATGGGTCGGGCGTTCCAGAACAAAACAGCCCAAAAAATCTTTATGAGGTTCGAAGAAGGGATACTCATCGTATTTTGCCCAAGCCGGTTTTGTATATGAGGGCGGAGACTTGACCACGGCATTATGCCAGGCATTGTAGTTTGGGTACCAGAGTTCAACGACTCTGTCCCATTGAGGAGATCCCTGCCAGTTCATCGTTACGTAGCTGAAATAGCGGAGGAGTCCGGGCTGGTTCATGACTTCTTTAGCGTGAACATTTCGATACCAGTCTTCCCCTTCTTCTTTTGAAACACATGCCGGATACCGAATGACGGTGAACCAGCGAAGAATACTGGTACTCCAGGGATTCAGATCACCACCCATGAAATCGTCGCTCGGCGCGAATGGAACATAACAGAATGCCGTATCCACAGGCCCGCTGTGTTCAAAAGGCACAACGTTTTTATAAGCATCTGCCGGACTGATGGAATGTTTTTCGAGCCCCATCGGGATAATGCCTGTCATTCCCCACTGTTCCGCCGGGCGTGGGGGGTAATCATTGTAGACATGCATGGTAATGCCGCTTGTATAGGAACCGTAACGCACAATATCGGGTACAAGATTCGCGGGAGGGAGCACCGCCCAATATCGCACATAGCGCTCCAGCCATGGGCCAATCCAGCTAATGGTTTCGCCGGCATGCTCTCTAAGCAACCATCGCTCCCGAGATGGCAATTCATCAATCCCCATGCCTCCCAGGATGATCATTTTAAACTTCGGCATATCTTTTACCCTTTCCGTCTGCAGGCTAGACAGTGCAACGCAGGACATAAATACCGTCGTGAAATGCATCCATAAAAATGTTTCCCCGGTTGTCCACGAGGACATCTTCTGTTGTGGCTATCATGGGGCCCGGTGGCTGATCGAAAAGGCTGAAGCGGAGATTTTTCGGATCCATCGGTTTTCCGAAAAGCCATTTCGTGGGATTCGGAGGAATGAAGTAGGCGATCTCCCGTGGAATAAACTGATCGCCTATATCATAGATTCTCAGCCCCGCATGGAAGTAGCAGCAATAAATTCGATCGTTCCTGTCTTCGAGCGCAGGATGTCCGTGCGGTTCGTGCAGATTGTGAGGTCCAAATGGACCGGGACAGCCTATTCCGCAATCATTGAAGTTTTTATAGGGGAATCCTGGCGGAACTTCAGGATAGGGAAAAGTAGAGATGAGCGTCGGATTAGCCGGATCAGAAACATCCACCATTCCAAATAGAGCCATGGGTTGCGGCTGTCCTTTGATCATCTCTTTGGTAAACAGCGGGAACCTTTCTCCTTCACTGGTCATCACCGCGAACGGGCGTTTGGAAAGCGGAACGATCGTATGGCACCATGCGCCGCAAAAGCCTCCGGCAAAGGGAGGGTGGTGCCGCAGGTTGCCGACTAGTTTCGGTGTTGCAATATCCGAAATATCCAGGATCACCAAGCCTGCTCCGCTATAACTTAGATAGGCGAGGTTCCCCTGAACATAAGGGGGGCCGTGCAAACCGGCATGGCTGGCATTGACACCGCCGCCAGCCTCCCACTGTTCCGGCAGCCACCATCTGCCGGCCTCTATCGGGTTCTTCGGATCGCTGATATCGACGATCCGATAAATCATCGAAGAAAATCCCTTGCATGTCGCGGAGAGGTGAACATAGCGTCCGCCGGAGTAGAAAAAGCGGTGCACTCCGAATCCATCATCGCCGCTCGACCAATAGGAAAGGAATTTTGGATTTTCGGGGTCCTCTCTCACATCGAAGATGTAGATGCCCTTGGCGTATTTTAATGGACCGAATCCGGACATTGCCGCAATCATGAGTCCGTCCGCCACTTGGATTTTGGGAGTTCCCTGATCCGGAATATCCGGTCCATCCAGAAATCTCACATGTCTGGGTTTTGAAGGCTCGGTTACATCCAGGATGCTCCAACCGGAAGCTTTATAGGATGCCGTGTAGAGGTAATACTTGCCCCCAACCTGCTGCATAGCCATCTGGAAGGCCGGCTTGCCTCCCAGGTCGTGGTATCCGATTTGTTCCACATTTTTTGCATACCCTTTGTTTCCTGCCATGTTGGTTCTCCTTCCTGAATCACTGGGCGCGCATTTTTATTCGGATAGGCTGGATCACTTTGCCATACGACTCATACTGCTTGATCTTGGTTTGAGTTTCCGGCGTCACGATCTGCGGGGTTTCTTTGGTCATTAGGATGCGTTATTTATCTCTACAGTCGGGGAACATCATTTGTGCTGTCTGGTAAAGATATCTCCGCCAGTTTGTCCATTCATGCCCCCCGGAGCTTAATACCCAGAAGTTTCGAAGGCCGTTTTGATTAAAGAGCGCAAGAACCTTCTGACCGTTCTGCAGCGCGATGTCGGTTTCGCCGGCCGCCATATAGTAGGGGACTCTGAAGAGATCGTTGGTGCCGGGATCTTTAAGCAACGGAGAGAAATTTTCTGCGAACTGCTTCAGTGCGGCCTCGTTTGTGTGCCCCGAGCTATAAACGTACAACTCGCTGAATGTATCCAGATGTGGCAATCCAGTATGCATTACAACGAAACCGCCCATAGACAATCCTGCCAGCGCACGATGGGCTCGGTCTGCTTTGGTTCGATAGTGGGTGTCCACATAAGGAATAATGTCTTTAAGGTACTCCTGAGTGCAGGCGTCGTCCTTGCCTGGCGCTGAAGGCGTTGCGCTGGCGCAGTTGCGCGTGTTCGGCATCACCACGATCATGGGCTTAGCCTTTCCTGCCGCAATCAGGTTGTCCAAAATGAACTGGGTGTTCCCGCCCATCCGCTCATTGGTTGAAGTCCATTTAGAATCATCATCGCCACCTCCATGATTCAGATAGAGGACCGGATACGTGATGGTTGTATCTTTGTCGTAGCTCGGAGGCAGATAAATGTGCATCCGCTTATCGGCGCCGGCATGATTCCGGTAATTCACCTGCTCGATCTTGCCATGGGGAACATTTGTTTGGGCAAAAAAGGCCGTATCGTCATAGGCAGGCAGCGCTGGTAGAATCGGCAGTGGGCAAACGCCTTTTTTGGGCATCGACGGCATGCTAAAACCTCCGCCCGGCGGTTGTGGGGGCGCTCCTCCCGGCGGCATCTGGGAAAATGCCATGACAACCGAAGACAAGGCGATGAACGTAATGATGGATGCATTCTTGAAATACGACATTCTGCTGCCCCCCTTGGAATGACTGAGTGATTGGACTGGCAAAGCCGCTCCCATAAATCCTGTCATTGGATTGACGGGCTATTCCAGTCTCGATTTGGACGCGCCATAATATCACGGAAAATAAATTAAATACATTATGTATAAAATACGACACATCGAATAATATAATGGCCAGGCTGGTTTGGTGAAGAAACAAGGATAAAGAGAATTATTGCGGCCCTGTTGGGATAGTGACCGGTCGTTGGTTGGAATGCATGAGCATTGAACAGTTCCTAGACATAAGGAGCAATTGTGAAAACTCATCAATCGCGAAGGTTTTTTTTGCAGTCAGGTCTGGCTTTGCCTGCAGCAGCGGTGGTCGCATCTGCTGGTTTGGGCCTCGCATTTCAAGAGAGCGCCAGCACTCTCAAGTCTCAAGCTTCAAGTAAAAAGGGACAAAAGGCCGCAGCCGTCAGATCCGGCAAAGGCAAAGCTAAACTGGAGGTGCTCAATCCTCGAGGAGTTCTTCATTCCGTACCAATAGCCGGATTAAGTAGTCCCCGGATTAGAGATCTATCAGGCAAGCGGATCGCACTTATAAGCGAGAAGCCTGATGCGGTCCTCTACTTCGATGCAATGCAAGAGTTGTTTAAAAACAAGTATCCGGGAGTCACCTTCAAACGCTTTTCTGCTCCGACTCCGGTGCAGCCGGAAAACAGCGCTGAAATCGCGAAACAATGCGATGTCTGGTTGGAGGGAGTTAAGACCTCGGGCTCCAGTATGGTGGACTGTGGTGTCAAACTGGAGAAACTCGGGATACCCGGAGTTTCCTTTTCCGTCGATGGACTGGTTAATCAGAGAAGGCGGCTGGCTGAGGCAAACGGCCTACCCACTCTTCGCATCCTGTCGGTGCCTGCCGAAACCTTTTTTGCATGCGAAGGGCTTATGGAAAAGATTAAGCCTATAGCAGCCTCCATATTCGATGCCACAGTCAGTGCGTTAACGAGCCCGCTGACCGATGCTGAAAAAAATCCAAAACCATTTGTCTACGACTACGACCCAGTGACATTTACGGGAGATAATTACACGGATGCGAATGAGAAATATCAGCAGTACTGCATCAACAATCAAATAGGAGATGGGCTGCCATTGACGCCTCCCACACCGGAGGCGGTGAAGTGGATGCTTAGCGGAACAAGCCGTTCTCCCAAAGAAGAATTAGGTCTTATGACTCCGAGAAATGGAATGGCAACGATTGAAAGGATCGCCATTAACTCGGTCATGGCGGGAGCAAGACCAGAGTACCTGCCCGTAATTATCGCTGCAATTGAAGGTCTGCTGGATCCGAGTTTCAATCTTTATCATATTCAGACAGGAACGCTCAATTCCAAGGTCTTGATATGGGTAAACGGGCCTATCGCAAAAGAGATAGGAATGAATTCGGGGCAAGGTTTCTTAGGCCATGGCTTCCGGGCCAATAGTGCTATCGGACGTGCGGTCAGCCTGTGCATGATCAACATCGGGTGGAGTCTGATCGGCGCCGAGTTGGGAATGCTCGGACAGCCTGCCAGATACTGCAATCTGACTTTCGCCGAAAATGAAAAGGACAGCCCGTGGGAATCCTTTGCTGTGGGGCACGGATTCAAACCGGAAGACAGCACGGTGACATTGGATGAATGCACCTCTGAAAATCGGATGGGCCCCGGAGGAGGAATGATTCCTCAAACGCTGGAAAGAGACATGGAGACTCTGGCGGCAATGATTGCAGGCGGGGGCCCGCTTGCGCCCCGCCCTGGCGGCGGATCAGCAATGCCGGCAATGATGTTGGGGACGATGAATTTCGCACAGATGATCAATAGCCGGTATTGTGAAATAGCGATGCATCCGACATTTGCCAGACAGCTGAAGGCTGCCGGCTACACAAAACAAAAAGCCGCCCAATGGCTTTGCGATAAGTATCGCATCTCATGGGACACGCTGGGGCAGAGCCAGAAGGACCAGCTGAAAGCAGAAACCGCTGCCGGCAGCATCCCGGGTCTGACATTAGATGACTGCAAGCCTGGAGGGACTGTCCCGACTTTCAACCCGAAACATATCGCGCTCATTGTAGCCGGGGGAATGGTTGGTCAGACGGCAGTTTTCTATGGCGGCGGTTCTACCATGATAACTGCCGACAATCCAAATGTTCCACAAGTTGATTTTATGACAAAAAAAATACATGGAGCTACTCTGACTAAGACCGGACGTTAGGGCCTGTAAATGAATAACATTTGCACTTTGGCGCGAGCGCCGGGGTTTCGAATCAGGTCATTCTCGAAAACCTGAAGAGACGAGATGCAACACAAAAGCCGGTCATTGTTAGGGTGCCGCTAATACCGGATTATACCGATTCGAAGGCCAACCTTTATCATGGCCGCATCGCCCGTGCGTGCATAGACCGGCCAATTGGGCAAGCCTTTGTGGTTCGGATTGCCGCATCACGCAAAATTGATTCAGGCCTGGCTTACCTTATCCGCCATGGCCTGAGCATCCCTGCCGCCGCCATGTCTTTGCTCGGTAATTTCCACATTGTTGAAAGCAAAGAGAATTTCCGCGCAGTGAATCGCGCGGTTGAATGTATCGGATTTCTATTTAGTAGTGACTATTCCTGCCTATTCCACAGAGCAAATGGTGATTAGAACTTCAAGCGTGCATTCTAAAAGACAAAGACTGCAGCTTCATTCCACTTCTTTTTAAATTCCTCAGCTTCAAAGGCTGCAGTTGTGCGGACGGCGATGATTTTCTCGTAAGTATAAGGAATGGCAGTATTCATTTGACCAAACAGTTCCAGGAGTGGATCTTTCGGGATTTTAACTATCGAACAGCTTTTATCGAATGGGCCCCGAGCAGATAGAACGCTCCAAAATTATAGCCGGACACATCACCCGATACAAAAATGTTAAGATTCTCCGGTGAAACGATGACAGGTATTTTCCCTCCGGGCTTAAGGTTCTCCCAGAATACAGGGATGCGATCGTCAGGAATGTTATCGGTTCCGCCAAAGGCTTCGGTCTTTTCCGAAAGCCTCCTCTTGATGCCATCTATCTCAGCTTTGCTTAACTCCTCATAGGGTATTGACGTTTTGTCGATGATGTAATCCTGAAGGCTCTGCCTGGTAAAGCCCCGTTTTTTAAGTGCCTGCGCCGTATCGGGACTCAGCACGAAAATATAGTTAAAAGGTCTCGCAAAGGCCCCTGAACCAACACCGGGCATAAATGAAGCAAACATACGGCGGTTGGGAGCAATATTATTAATAATGCTTTCCAGAACACCCTCGACTGTCCAGGCGCCTCCGGTTCCACCGCCGTAGCCAGTGAAATCGCCGCCCAAACCTATGCCGGACACCGTAACGTAACTGTCTTCTGCCCTGTAACCACGCACGGTGTGATAAGGAGCCCAGGGACTTAATGCATCATTTTCAGCCAGCACATAAAAGGTGTGGGATGATGCCCTGCCGGTTAATGCCGTATCAAGTTTCCCCGGTTTTAAATTTCCAATATTATTCATGCACAGCCTTACGGCGCGTCCAATGGTATTGTTGGCCCGCCATCCGTGGCCCAATAAACCGGTTCCGGAGTGCATATTGATTTTTTTCGCAATGGGGCCGGACACAGCAATCAAAAGGTTGAAGGAACCGTCGGAAGAAAAAACATGATGAGAAAATCCCTTATCGGATATTCCTTCCATAGCAGCGATAATAACCGGAAAATATTCCGGTTTAGCGCCGGCCATTACAGCATTCACGGCGACTTTTCCCACAGTAACATTCGCTATGATGGAACTCCCGTCCGGTGATTTGATCGAGCCCAGTACCTTATCAGGCGCAAGCGGGGTTGCCTTTAGCATCTGTTCGACATTATGAGGTGTAGGAGGGACAAGCGGGAGCCCATCGCCCCACTCGTTATCCATATATAGCTGGTAGAATTTCTCATAGGCTGATTCCAGGCTGTCCGCTGTAATCGTAACCGTGTCGTCCGATGCCCCCTTTTTTTGTTTCAAATCAGCTTGTTTCTCGGAAGGCTGTATAGGGCGTGTTAACGCATCTATTAGTTTGTCTAAGACCATCTCGGCACATGGCATCATGCTCTTTGCGCTTGCCCTGTTCGTGTAATATTCCATGCTGGGTAAAGGCACCATCCGTACCGACGGCATTCCATAATGGTGGGAAGCGGCTATTGCGTTATACATCAGGTGTTCGCCAAAAACAGCAACACCGGGTTTCCCGTGTTTTTCCAGTTTTATTGTATAAGAAACGCTGTCCCAGGCTCCCTGGCCGGAATCTCCCACAGCATAAACAAAGGCATCCACTTCCCTCAATATTTTCTCTTCTGAATCGCCCACGCCATGGGTGTACCTTGATATAGTGGCCGCAGGATATTTGTTCTTCAGAATTACCTCTAATGCATCGAGAAAAAACTCTCCACCCGACTTGCCGGCCCAGATCAGTCCAATATTCTTGTTGGATAGGTCTTTGACACGGGGGGCAATAGGTGAGATATCAGAGGCCATAATCATCTCGGCCTGAGGATTCAGCACTTCAAGTGAAACGCTGTTTGCCTTCCCTGCAGGCCCAGCAGCGAAAGCACCTGCCTGCACCAGGGTTAATAAACAAATAAAAAATGATAATATTTCCAATCTCAACCATACTGTTTTGACCTTTACCATTTTTTTCTCCTTCCAGGCAGTGCTTAGCTTTTGAGGCGACCTAAGATTACACATAGCATGTGATTGCAATATGTCCGAGAGCAACTTGGTAAAATTCATCCGTTATCGCCACTTATCCACACTGGTGGATATAGGTTGGCCATATTCCCAGACCTGAGCATTAGGAAGGATAGTTTTCCCCCCTACAATAACAAGTTTGACGGCGCATCGGGGATCCTTGAGGGGATCATTATAGGCGCCTCCTACAGTGGGCAAAAAATCCAGGCGGAACCAGCGCGGAGACGGATCCCGCCGTTGAGGGATGGCCGTCCTTTGTATGTATTGTTCAATATCCTGTTTACTCATACTCTTGGATTGATACAGCCTGGCGGCGTCAGGATCCATCAGCACTATTCCGCCCATGTCCAATGAGAACCCGGCGACCGTAGCCGCGATCCTGTCCAGGTCTCCTAAAATGCTCGATCGGCACCATCCCCCGGCTGCCATACTGACGACACTTTCCTTGCGGTCGAACCCCCTGGAAACATGGTAGGGCTCGAACGGGCTTTCTTCTTCATACTCGGGGAAGCAGAGGGAATATCTGGTCGGATTTCCCAGGGCGCTCATATTGTTTACTATCGGCCGTGAACCTCCCAGGGCAATAGCCGCCAGACTTAAAAACCTGCCGATGGAAGCATTCGCCTGGTTGCCCGGGCCAAGTGCATTTGTCGACGGATTCATTTTCATTTCGTGGCGTATCGGTCCGTTGAAGAAGGTCATGATGGAGAAGGAGCTTTCCGAACGGGCAGCATGAGTAAACGCGGGATTCCCGTAGGTCTCAACTATGGCCAGGAGTGCGGGCATGTATTCCGGCCTGCAGCCCGCCATGACGCCGACAATGGCGGTTTTTTCAACGGTAACGGTCAACTCCTCAGGATGCATCACGGATGTCACAACCTTATCGGGAGCGTGACTGGTTCTTCTAAGCATTTCCCGCACTTTTTCTTCGGTGGGAGGAATCACAGGAAGCCCGTCAGTCCACCCCTGCCGGTAAAAATAGTCCTGCACCTCGTCAAGAGTTCCCGACATGGCTATGCGGGGAAGTTTTTCTGTAAACATTTTCCCCGTTTTCTTTTCTTCTTCTGTCAGTGGATTTGTCAGTGCCTTAATGATTGCCGAGATGACTGCGTCATATTTCTCATCCGATATGTCTTCCGTGACTTTCTCTTCAGGGACCAGGGGCGTGATAGCGGTTCTCATGGAGGGCATCCCGAACATACTGGAGGAAGCCTCCACATCCTGCACCAACGCTTCGCCTACAACATAAACAGAAGGGATTCCAAGCTTTTCCAATTCTGAAATCCATCCGACGGCATACTTGCCGCTGCCCCCGCCAATAGCGGTCCCATAAACCATGGCATTCGCTTTATGCTTTAACTCTTCTATCAACTCAGTGTCGTCGGATCCGACCCAACCCTGTTTCATCCTGAATATAACTTCAGTTTCAGGGATACGTTTGCGCAGCCGATTTGCCAGCTCCCTTGTCTGGACAGGCTTATCCTGGCATACGAAATACACGGTTTTCCCTTTCAGATCTTTGAGGCTGGGCGACAGGGGGATTCGTTCGCGTTCCTGCCGTATCCCCTGGGGATTTAAAACCATGTATTCTCCGTTGCCTCCGGACGCGGAATTTGCAGCATGCGCTGATTTAGCCATGCAAACTGCGGAGGAGAGACCTACGGCCGACAATGCACCGGAAGCAAGGAAAATGCGTCGGCTCAACGAGGAATTTTTTCCGTAGTTTTTATTTTTCATTTTCATTCCCTCTCTTTAGGAATCATTTAGCGGCCGGCTTTGGTCAGCGTAGCACCGTATGTCCGTTCTGTTTATAGTTGGGATTATTCCCCCGGGTTTACAGTGTTCCAATGTCAGGCCTGGAATGACGCCGGCAACCGCGGCTGCGGAACAGGCGAGTAAATAATAATATTCTTTCTGTAGCATTATATACATAGTGTATAAATTGGATGCGTGATATTATGCACTTGAATAATTTCTTCGGCAATAAATTTATCTAGGGAAACTGCATGGAGCGACTCAACAGAAAGAGCCGCCGTTGACCATACAATGGCGCATGCCGCAAATGCCCAAGGATGGCCTGTCCGCTGTCCGTTCCTCACCGTTGCCTGAATATCAGGAGGCGGATTTTTTCTCAGAAAGAGACGTGCCGCACGGCAAGGTCAAGCAGGTGAATTACAAAAATTAAGGGGATTATCATGAAACTACTTGGATTAACCTGTGGCAGAAGAATGGGAAATACAGAAGTTCTTATGAAAGAGGCAATGATGGGGGCTGAGGAATTGGGCGCGGAGATAGAACTGATCCGCATGCTGGACCTTGAAATCGGGCACTGCAAACAGTGTAAGAGCTGTTTATGGTTTACAGAAGGTCCCGGGAAATGCGTCATTAAAGACGATGGTTCTTTTCTCTACGAAAAAATTATGGACGCCGACGGATTCATCTTAGGCGTACCCATCTATTGCTGGACGGCTCCAGGTCAAGTGTTTGTGATTCGTGATAGGATTCTAGGCCCCAGAGTCGATGTGGCTTTTGCTGTTGAAGCCAAGAAAAGTGGGACCGGAATGATGGGGATGGGGCCCGCCGAACCGGATGAGAGATTATTCAAACCGAGAGTTGCGGGTTTCATCGTCAATGGCGGCGCCCATACAACCGCACAACTGGCACTCCCCCCGCTGCATACTCTTACCTTTTCAATGCAGGCAGCTGTTGTAGACCAGTTGCTTGTATACGATTTGACTGCCATACCGGGTGCGGCTGTTCTTGTGGACGATGCTCTAAAAAGAGCAAATAAATTAGGCCGGAATGTGGCTGCGGCTTTGGGCAAACAATACGATGACGTGGAGTACAAGGGGGATGATCCCGGCACTTGTCCCATGTGTCATAACAACTTGATGTTAGTAGGAAATACAAACACTATTGAGTGTTCCGTATGCAATATCTTCGGTAAAGTCAGAGTGGAGGGTGATGCATTATCCATTACCTGGCCTGAGGAGGAATTGAAGAAAGGAAGATTAACAATCGAGGGAAAAAGACTTCATGGTACTGAAATAATGGAAGTAATGGAAAATCTGAAGCCAAGATTCGAGGAAATACCGGCAAAAATTGCAAAATATAAAGAGTATGATTGTATTGTAAAGCCGCTAACAAAGAAGAAATAGTCTTCCGCCAGACCTAAGTATCCGAACGGTGCCTTGGCCCAGCCCAAGCCACCGACTGGGAGCTGACGCCAGAATCTGGGAGTTGAAGCGAAGAATTTTAACCGCGGATCTACGCGGATGAGCGCGGATGAATTCTGAAAGAATTCAGTATGCAGCGGCGCACGGGTTTTACCCGTGTGATCCGTGTAAATCTGCGGTTAAAAGCTCTGTCCGCATCAGTACTTATATTCGGGCGCCAAGATCGACATGAGCTCTCTGTCGTGGTGATTGCGTACGATGCTCTTGTTATCCAATATCATGACCGCGCCCCCGGCTCTCGTGTAAGCAGGCCAACGGGGCAGGCCTTTGTGGTTTGGATTGCCGTATCGCGCAAAATTGATCCAGGCCCGGCTTATCCTATCCGCCATAAGCTGGGCATCTCTGCCACCGCCATGGCTTTGCTCGGTAATTTCGACATTGTTGAAAGCGAACGGAATTTCTGCGCAGTGAATGGCGCGGTTGCGGCCGTCCATCACAGGCGACTGCCAGGCGAAAAGATACATGTAAACCGGCGCGCCATTCTGGTCCGCCTTCATTTGGGCTGAAACGATAGCGCCGGGGCGGAAAGTGCTGTCCACGAATAGCCATTCATTGTACTTCATATCGGGATAGGCTTTCCGATACGCTGCAATCACCGCATCGGTAGTGTCGTGATACTTTTCCTTAAAAAAGGCCTTTAGCTGGTCAAAGCTCCAGTCCTTGCTGTCGCGCATTTTCGGATCGAAACTCATAGCAGAGAATTCGTTCAGTGTAGATCCAATCATCACGGGAACGTCTTTGGATAGAGCAGGAGCAGAGGATCCAAACGGCTGTACCGGAATATAGTCTCCGTCCATAACAGGAGCCCACATTAATCCCATGCGTCCGAACAATCCCTTGACTCCTTCTTCTTCGCCGGCTTTTTTCAGCGCTTTCTCCCCGGCCTCATTCAACTGACTGTATGGGATCTTCTGCAATTGATCGACCTTGGATGGATCCAGGCCCAGGTATTGGAGCGTTAATTCTGACACCCGCCGGGTGGTTTTCGATACGGGAAGTGTCATGCCCATTTGCGGAATGGAGCCGCTTTGAATAATTGCTTTGTGAAACAATCCCTTGGCAGCCGGAGTGGCCATCAGAACCGTCACCTTCCCTCCGCCGCCTGATTGTCCAAAGATGGTTACATTGGAGGGATCGCCGCCAAAATTGGATATGTTGGTTTTGACCCAGTCCAATGCCGCAACAAGATCCATGATTCCGAGATTCCCGGAATATTTGTATTTGGCGCTGTATCCGGACAGATCCAAAAAACCTACTATGTTCAGGCGATGGTTGACCGTGACAACAACCACGTCACCTTTTCTGCTGAGGTTTTCGCCGTCGTAGGCCACCTGTTCAATCGAGGATCCGTTGGTGAAGCCGCCGCCGTGCAGCCAGACCATAACGGGGCGCTTCTTTCCCTCATTGAGGCCCGGAGTCCAGATATTGAGGTTCTGGCAATCGTCTTTGGGTATTCCATAGCGATGGGGCATCAGGAATTCCATCTCATCATTGATTTCCTCAGACAGCACCATGGGAGATATATAACCGTAGGTCAGTGCCGTACGCACTCCTTCCCATTTGGGGAACTTCACAGGCGGCATAAAGCGTTCGGCTTTAGCGTAAGGGATCCCTCGGTAGGTATAGATTCCGTGATGAATAAATCCCTGGATCTTTCCTGCCCCGGTATCCACTACAGCGACTTTTGATGAGGCGATCAGCGGAGCCGAGCCCGACGATTTAATCTGTGCGGAAGCGACCGCAACGGTTAACCATAGCAACATGCATAAAGAAGAAAAAAACATTTCATACCCTATTCTCCGTTGGGTAATCTGCCCTGAAAACTCTTCAATAGAATTGAATTGCATAATCGCGCGTCTAGTGAAGGGGGCTCCGCGACACAGTCAAAATCAGCATATTCCTTAGTTTTCACCTCTCGCTCAGCCTTCTTCTCAGCTCACTCCTGATGTTCCTCTGCGATGACCCTGTTATGTTCCATCATTCCCCATTGACTGTAACGGCTCCTTTGGATCTACTCCTCCGGATACTCTACAACCAGCTTTCCATCTTTGTGCGCAATGTCTCTCGCCGGGCGTCCCATGCATGCCCGTGTCGACAAGAGCGTTTCGATCACCGCGGATGAGACAAAGGAGAATTCGTCCGTGCGTGAACCGTGTAGAGATTTTAGTGATCTTGGGATCCATGACTGTGCACTTGCCAGCTTGATTGAGAAATAATACATCATGTATATAATTAACCAAAGCGTATTAATATGTGTTATTGTCGATGGACAACACATTGTGTTAGGAGAGCGCCGCAATTCAATATCTTTGACTCAAAGGAGAGCCTATGTTGAATTTGAAAAGAGTTCTGCTGGTTGCATCTGTTGTACTTCTCTGTTTGGCTCCGGCCCTTGCCGCTGATATATCGGGTCAATGGGCTACGGTTATCAAAACTGCAATTGGTGAGATGAATTATACCTTCGATTTTAAGGTCGAGGGAGAAAAACTTACGGGGAAGGTGATGATGTCCATGGGAAATGATTCCAGCGAATCCCCTTTGATGGAAGGATCTGTCAAAGGGGACGAAGTATCCTTTGTCGAAATGTTGAAGGTTCAGGGCCAGGAACTCAGATGCGAGTATAAGGGCAAAATTTCCGGTAGCGAGATCCAAGGGTCCCGGCAAGTGGGCAGCTATGGAACCGAAGAGTTTGTCGCAAAGCGTGCCAAATAGCTTTGCCGTGCGAAGATCCATTCCACATAAATAATGCATGATTGCCACGGGTTGTCAGCCCTTGAAGGAGCAATATGATGATTCCCATAAAGAATGGCAACAAGAACACAAGCAGAAGAGCTTTTTTTAAGAACGTTTCGGCGGGAGCCACAGGGCTGGGGGCGGCGGTTGCACTGACCGGGCTGGGCGATGCGAGTCCGGCGTCTGGGAAGGATGGAATTACGCTGGAAGTGCTGGATCCACGGGGAGTGCTTGTCTCAACCGAAATAAAGGGATTATCCAATCCCCGAGTCCGTGATTTGAATGGAAAGAAGATCGCCCTGCTGAACGAAAATTCGGATCTGTTTTTCAATGCATTGGAGAAACTGCTGAAAAAGGCATATCCAACCGCGACCATTCTTCGTTTTCCTTCCCCGGCGAGTCCGATGATCCCGGATAATAGCGCCGAAGTGGCGAAGGCCTGTGACGTTTGGCTGGAGGGTGTCAAGACGGCAACTTCGAGCGAGTTTGATTTTGATGTCAAGCTGGAGAAACTTGGCAGGCCTGGAGCGACGTTCTCCGTGGACAGCCTTGTACGGCAGCGAAAATGCCTGGCCGAGGTCAATGGGATGCCGACCCTTCGCGTAATCCCCATTCCTGCCATGTCCTATCTTAAAGCCAAGGCAAACGCGGAATTGATGAACTCAGTCGCGTCCTCAGTGTTCGAAAGCACGGTCAAAGCATTGACAGAACCGCTGACGAAAGCGGAGCAAAACCCTGTGCCCTTTTCCTATGATTATTCGCCCAAAAAGTTCACCGGGAGCAGCTATGCGGAGGCGAACGAAAAATTTCAGCAATACTGTTCCGCCAATTTCATGAATGATGGTTTGCCGGTGGTGCCTCCAACCAGAGAAGCGGTTCAAGCAATGCTCGCCGGAACAAGCCGGTCTCCTAAAGAGGAAATTGGAATCATGTATCCCCGTTTGGGAATCGCGACAGTTGAAAAAATCGCGGTCAATGCCGTAATGGCCGGGGCGAAGCCTGAGTATCTGCCGGTCATTATTACTGCGATCGAATGTATTACCGATAAAAATTTCAATCTCTACCACATCGTTACTGGGCCGGTGCCCGTGGTATGGATTAGCGGGCCTATTGTGGAAGAGATCGGCATGAATGCCGGCATAGGATATCTGAGTCCTGGATATCGGGCAAACAGCACCATTGGGCGGGCTGTGGCCATGTGTATGATCAACATCGGCTGGCGGGTCATGGACATTTACGCGATGCCCGGAGGTCCAGGTACTCCGGTCGCTTACACAAATTATGTAGTTCCGGAAAACCAGAAAGAAAGCCCGTGGGAATCCTTTTCTGTTGAACGCGGATATAAGCCGGAAGAAAGCACCGTGTCGGTCAATGAGACTCTCTGGGTTTCGAATGGTCCCGGAGAAACATTATCCATGAATACTTTTCAGCAGTCTTTGGATATGCTGGCCGGTCTAGTTGCCCCAACCAGCTTTTTCGGCATGACACTTTCAAAGGGCAACCGCTACGAAATTGTGCTGCATCCGACACTGGCGCATCAGTTGGCGGAGGCCGGTTTTACGAAACAATCCCTGGTGAAGTGGCTGTATGACAAGTCGGCGATTATATGGGACAAAATGAACGATGAGCAGCGAGAACGATTCAAGGAAGCGGTAAGGCAGGGAAAATGGGGCGGGATCAGGCTGGAGGATTGCAAATCCGGACTGGCGCTTGAACCTTTTACCGATCTCCAAAACGTGGCTATTATCGTATCCGGTGATGCGGCTGGCGGAACGCTGGTCTTTTCAACGCTTGCCGGCTCAACCTCCAGACGAGCATCCAGTCCCCCGGATTTCAAAGAAATACCCTTTATGACAAAAGTCATACGCGGAGCAACGCTTACCAAATCTGGGCGATAAAATGGCAGGATGATGAAAAGTTTAAGAAAATGCAAGCTGTAGATCGCCAATTCTTCTACAGCTTGCACACAAAAGATCTGATCGTTCTGCTACCTTGAATAGTGATTCCGATTGCTGCCATCGAATTCACCGGAATCCCGACAGCAGTTATTGAAATCTGCGTCCGAAACCGCACGGACATTGATCATTGCGCCCGAGCTTCTCGGTGAGTCCCTTATTTCCGTGAACTAATCTGTGGCCGTGTTGAGCTTTGGTTTCGGAAGGATATCCCGTAAGGTAAAAATATTCAGCCGAGCCATAAGTAGATAAAACAATTGAGTTTGTCTATCCCTGATCCATTTATTAGCTTCGATTGACAATCAACTTCTGATTCCAGATGCTGGTGTGTTTCCATAGCCACAGTCATCCGGAGTCATATGAATTTCGTACTGCATCCTTGGCAGCTGTTACTCTTGGTCCTCGCCGGCTGGATCAACCGTCAAGAACAAGATGTAATCGAGTACCTTAGAGCCGAGAATTGTGTGCTTCGAGAAAAGCTCGGTAAAAAACGTATTCTGCTCAACGATGATCAGCGACGGCGCTTGGCGGTGAAAGGCAAGATACTCGGGCGGAGGATGCTCGAACAGATGGCCACTATCGCAACTCCAGATACGATTTTGCGATGGCATCGGGAATTGGTAGCCGCAAAGTGGGATTACAGCCGGTGCCGCAATAAAATCGGACGGCCTCCTGTATCGGCTGAGGTTGTTGAACTCGTGCTTCGCATGGCTCGCGAAAACCCGAGCTGGGGCTATGATCGGATACAAGGCGCATTAGCCAATCTCGGCCACCTGATCTCGGATAGAAGCGTCGGCAACATTCTGAAAGCCCATGGCATCGATCCCGCGCCGGATCGAAAACGACAATCGACATGGAAGAGCTTCCTTCAATGCCATTGGGATGTCCTCGCATCCGTAGTCTTCACGACGATCGAAGTCTGGACCAAGAGTGGATTGGTCACCATCTATCTGCTCTTCTTTATGGAGTTGGCGACACGGCGGGTGCACTTCGCCGGTAGTACCGCCAATCCCGACGAACCTTGGATGCTCCAGATTGCGAGAAATGTGAGCGACGCCGAAGATGGATTCCTTCGAGATAAAAGGTACTTATTGATGGATCGCGACACGAAATTCTCTAAGGAGTTCCGGGACATTCTCGAGAATGTTGATGTAAAAGCCATCCGCTTACCACCGCGATCACCAAATTTGAGTCCGAATCTTGAACGCTTCATTCGATCCATCAAGGAGGAGTGCCTCGAACGCATGATCTTCTTCGGTGAGAAATCGCTGCACGCCGCCACACTCAGTTACATTGACCACTATCGTGCCGAGCGCAACCATCAAGGAGTTGGCAACCAACTGCTCATTCCGGGCAACGAAGCGAACCGGATTGCCGGGGAGGTAGCGTGCCGGGAACGGCTGGGTGGACTGTTGCAATATTATTACCGAGATGCAGCATGAGATTTTCAACCCGCCATAGCA
>JAFGIY010000244.1 GCA_016929335.1 Acidobacteriota bacterium
AGGCATCTCTTCCTGCCGGAGATATTTGGGCAGCCGCCGGAAGGCTTCCAGATAGGTTTCCTGAAGGACGTCCGAAGCATCGACCCGAGCCACTAAGCGCCGGTCGATCCGCACTGCAATTAACTTCTGCACTCTGGCCCGATGGCGTTTGAAGAGTTCTTCAAACGCTGATTGATTGCCATCTCGCGCGCATTTGAGAAGCTCCTGGGTGTCGCTCGATTCTACGCCCATATTTTCCTCACACTAGTTAGACTGCAGGAAAATCCTCATATAGACATAAAAGTGCCGGATTTGGCGTGAGATCGCATTTTAGGTGTGTGCAAAAATTTTATCTTAAGCCTCATATCCATCAGAAAACAGCGCAGATATCGATAAATCGGCAAAATCGATGTCTGAAGGTTACATATCACCCCTATCAGAAGCATGAGAAGAAGCAGATTGCCGGGAGTAGAATTGAAAATGCCAGCTGATCGCTCCTATCCTTTCCCATTTCCCTGCTGATCCCCCCAGATCTTCCCTTTCCGCTAGGGATAGATAATTGGTTAAGGACTGGTGCTGTTGAATGGCTCGCGCTAGATGTATAGCTGAACCAATCCTGGTATTCCGTAGGGACGGAGAAACGTTCGATCGGAGGAATGCGCCCAATGATGGCAAAAAACCGGTTTCGCCAGATCTTCAAAAGCAAGCAGAGGGTGCTCAAAAGATCAATAGGCTTAATGACCATCCTCTTCCTCGGTCTTACTTCGTGCGTCCACCGCAGCCGATATACGGTAATTAGGCCGCTCAGCCCGGTCCCCGACAAAGAAGGCTATGCGTGGGTCGATAGCGTCAATCCTACTTTATGCTGGAAGCTTTCCAGGGGAACGCCGTCGCCCGATATGACGTTTGATCTGGTAATTTATGAAAAGGGACCGCGCGATCGTAACTACTATCCCCCCAAAGGATGGATCTATAGGAAGCAAGTATACTATCGGGATGGACTCAAAGAGACCGAACACAGAGTAGAAATCACTCTTGAGCCTCAGCGACGCTACCTTTGGACGGTACCATCGGGGTACGAAAGTCTCAGCCTGGGCGACCATTGAAAACCATGAACTTATGCTGGCGCCGATACCCGGAGTGTTCGGAGGGGATGTGGCGCGATCACAGTATTTCGAGTTTATGGTAGGGCCGGAGAAGCAGCAGCAAAATCCACCGGCGAAAAAATAGACAGCTCTCTGACGGCGTCAGCCAAAACGTAAAGCCAGCCGGTATAATATCGGGAAAAGAAAAGTGGTGGTGAAGGCAGATGTAAGCAATCCGCCCAAAATTGTCAGGCTCCATGGAATGGCAGCAGAGCTGCCGCAGACCAAAGCCACTTTATCCCGACTGTACTTGGCGGAGCCTGACCTGGAAAAAGTCCAGGCAAGAGTGCATCCTCTATCTCAAATGAGTCCGGCCGGAATTAGGTTGCTATCTCTTCTTACCCAGATGTGGAGAGGGAAAAGCGAGGGCAGGCTTCCAACGGCAGCCACCATATCTACGGCGAAGCAGAAAGCATTGTCCGTCTATCTGTGCCGATCCATGGCAATCATCTTCTTAAGTTAGGATTGTAAAATCGCTTGTTAAGGATGGCCGGTTTATCGGAAGAAGATTTTATCTAAGGCTGAGAATAACAACTCTGCCCAATCCTCGCTGTACTATTCTCCGCTATTAAAGAAAGCTTGATTCCGCTACAATCGGCTCATTCTAAAATTGCATTTTTATGCATTGAACAGGCTGTTGCTGTAGAGGAAGGACTTCGCATGATCGGCAGGACGCTGGGACATTATGAAATCACCAGCCAGCTCGGCAAGGGCGGCATGGGCGAAGTGTATCAGGCGAAAGATCAAGTTCTCGGGCGCGATGTGGCGATCAAGGTGCTGCCGCACGAGTTCGCGCGCGATGCCGACCGCGTAGCTCGGTTTCAGCGTGAAGCCAAACTGCTCGCTTCTCTCAATCATCAAAACATTGCCGCTATTTACGGGCTGGAAGAATCCGCCGGAACCAATTTCCTTGTTCTCGAGCTCGTGGAAGGTACTACGCTGGCGGATCAGGTCAAGTGCGGGCCGATCTCTGTTGAAGACTCTTTGAAATTGGCGCTGCAGATTGCAGAAGCTCTCGAAGCTGCGCATGAGAAAGGCATCATCCATCGCGATCTTAAGCCGGCAAATATAAAAGTCACCCCAGTAAGTAAAGTGAAAGTTCTGGACTTCGGATTGGCAAAAGCATTTACAGGAGAAGAGGCTGATCTGAACTTATCGAACTCTCCAACGTTGAGCAATATCGCCACGATGCAAGGCATGATTCTAGGTACGGCAGCGTATATGTCGCCAGAACAAGCCCGGGGAAAAGCCGTTGATAAGCGAACCGACATCTGGGCATTCGGCTGCGTGCTGTTCGAAATGTTGACGGGAAGTGCCGCATTCTCCGGCAAGGATGCAACCGACATTCTCGCGGCCGTGATCCGTTCGGAACCTGATCTGGAGAAAGCCCCGGCAAAATTACGTCCTCTGCTGCGCCGATGTCTTCAGAAAGATCCCAATAAACGGCTACGCGACATCGGTGATGTGAAGCTGGAGCTGGAGGAATTTTTGGCAAATCCGAATGAGGTATCGGCACAGCCGGTTGCTGTTACGGAACCTCGGACCAGGCTGCGAAGGTTGTTCCTTTGGATTGCGGCCGTCGCAATACTCGGAGTTATTGCCGGCGGAGTGGCTGTCTGGAACTATAAGCCGACGGCAACAGGTGAGGTCCTTCGGCTTGTCCACGAAATGCCGGAGGGCCAGCAGTTCGCAAATCAAATGTGGGCTTTTGTCACGATTTCTCCTGATGGCAGACAATACGCCTATAGCACAACAGAAGGGCTTTTTTTGCGTTCGATGGGCGAATGGGATGCCAGACTCGTTTCCAATGCCAACGAAAATACGGCGGTTCCGTGTTTCTCGCCCGACAGGCATTGGGTTGGCTATTGGTCTATGACGGACAGCAAGATGAAAAAGGTCTCTGTCAGTGGAGGGTCGCCGCAGACTTTATGTGACACGGATCCCAGCGCTCAAGTCCTGGACGCCGGCTGGAGCGAGGATGATAGGATTGTGTATAGCCAGTCGGGGAAAGGCATCCTGAGCATTTCCAGCTCCGGCGGAATTCCCGAAGCGCTGATTCCAAATGAGAAGGAGATGTTGTACAGTCCTCGACTTCTGCCGGATGGAAAAACTGTGATCTACACATTGGGTTCAGATCCATATCAGGTTGTTGCGCAATCAATCAGATCAAATCAACGGAAGGTATTGTTTGCTGCAGGGGACACCGCACGCTATCTCCCGACTGGTCATATCGTATATGCATTGGATTATAGTCTTTATGCCGCGCCCTTCGATCTCAACACTCTTCAGGCAGGCAAGCCTGTTCAAGTGGTCGATGGTCTGTTTCGAGTAGGCCATCAATACATGCCACAGTATTCCATTTCAAGCTCCGGAGCGCTCCTCTATGTCCCCAAAGCAGCCACTGCCGCCACGTTGGGACGCACTCTTGTATGGGTGGACCGGCATGGGAATGAAGAGCCCATTGAAACGCAGCCAAATCTTTACGGTAGCCTTAGAATCTCGCCCGATGGAACGCGTGTCGCATTGTCAGCAGAGATTGATGGCAATACCGATATATGGATCTTAGACCTGGCTCGCAACAATACCTTAAGGCGGCTGACTTTCGATAAGGGCGCGGATGGTATTCCCCTCTGGTCCCGTGATGGACAGCGGATAGCCTTTTCATCGAACCGGCAAAGTGGAATCAGCGTCTACTGGAAGGCGGCCGATGGTACCGGTAAGGACGAGGCTGTGGCAGGTACTGCTGTTCCCGCTACTGCCACCTATCCGCTGTCCTGGTCCAGAGATGGGAAAACATTGGTCCTGATGGAGAATTTTACAACAGCCGGTGTTTATGATTATGGTATCGGAGCGCTGGTGATAGAAGGGGACCGTAAATATAAGCCGCTGCTCAAAGAGAAATATCACGAGTTTCAACCGCAGATTTCTCCTAATGGACGATGGATGGCGTATGTCTCCAATGAGTCCGGCCAGGCTCAGATCTATGTGCGGCCTTTTCCTGACGTAGACTCCGGTCGCTGGCAGGTTTCCACGACAGGCGGGAATAGCCCGTTATGGTCTCGGGATGGGCAGGAGTTGTTCTATCGTAACGGGAATGCCGCTATAGCGGTCGCCGTGAAAACAGAGCCGAGCTTCGACATCGTCGGGACACCGCAGCCTCTCTTTCGAGGCGCATATCTTTCACAACCTCGCAGACTTGTTAATGCAGCCCTTCAGCCCTATCTTTGGGACGTCAGCCCGGACGGAAAGCGATTCCTGATGATGAAAGAAGCAGGGACTACCGCCTCCACAAGAATCAACATCGTCCTCAACTGGTTCGAAGAACTGAAGCAACGTGTGCCGAAGATGTAGCGATATCACTGAAGCAACGATCGCAGGGGGATTTCAAGAGGCGCAGCCCGTTGGCAAGAAGTTATTCTGATGGTTTTGGGCTTAGTCCATAGAGCACACAGAGTATAAGCATCTCTGCCAATCCAGGGACGAGCGAATAAATCAGCACGTTTAAGGTGATGGTAAACATCATCCACTGACTATGGCGCTTTGCAAAAACAGTCCTGGAAGGTCCAAAACAATCATGAACAGCCAGGCATTACACAATTTTTCATTATTAGCTTGTGTCGATATATTGGCTCTTCGTACACTCTGAATCTTCGATCAATGGATTAGACTTGATTCTGAAATTGATTGTATAGCTGCCAAATGAATTTAGTCCTGCCTTTCGAAGCCGGTAGTGAATGAGCAGAAGATGATGCATCGCGAGCGACAATTGAATTCAGCCGTCAGCGTTCAGCTCTTGTATTGGCCATCGTTGGCATGCTCAGGATGGGCAGAAAGCCGAGAAACCAGATCTCGATTGACGAACACTACAGAACTCTGCAATAAGATAGCGCTGTGCCAGAAAGCAATATCCAAGGCTCCGTTCTCCGGTCAAAATGCTGCAATAATCAAGATTAAGCAATTGTGGTCAATATGATCGACCTTGAACGGAAGTTTATGAGCCGGAGACTTGGGAGAATTCATAGCCGATAGGCAGCTTATGCTACATTAAGCCATTCATTTTAGCCCAGATGTTTATCGGTTCCGCGGCCGCAGGCCGACCGCTGCTTGATCACTGACTGAAGCCGAGGCCTGTTGGAAAGTCGAGTCCGGACGCAAAAACAGAGATTGTTCCATCGCCCAGGTTCACTTTGTATATTTCGCCTGTGAAGTTCACACAGGCATACGCGACGTCGCCGGAGATCACGAGACCTGTGATATTCCCTTTCGGAAGGCGGGCAATCTTCTTTGCGCGGTTTGTCCTCGAAATCGTGTAAATTGTATCCGCTGTGCTCAAATAGTATGTGCCGTCGGAGAACGCTATTTGGCCCAGCCCAGCTCCAGGCAAACTCCGGAGATCCGAGAAAATAGACGCCATGTGCGTTGCAAGATCGATTGTCAGTACACGCTTGTCCCCATCCTCTGACAGTATGAGTGAACCGTTGTCGACAATTGCGGAAACGTTCTGTGCTTGATTATCTTGCTGCCTCAACATTTTAGTGGTTGCGACCAGGCGTCCCGCTGCGTCTGTGAAGTACACCTTGTCCCCAATGTTGTCCAGCAACGCAAACCCACCATCCGGCAAAGTTGCGAAATTCAGGAAGCCACCTCCTGGATAGATATCGACCGTTTGCAGCAGAGCGCCGTCAAGAGAGTAGACCAAAATCTGATAACGCCTGGATTTCCTGATGTAATTTCCAACATAGATACGATCATTGGCCAACTGGAAGGCGGCGGGGAATGCACCTTGGATTATCGTTTGTTTATCGCCCGAAAGGGAAACTCGGGTCACTGTACCCGATCTAGACAACACATAGAGCGCAGGCGCCGGTTGTAGTGTCGCTGTGACAGAGGGCACGAGTGCAGCCGGTGCGCCACCAGCGGCGAGGTTGACGGCGACAAGGACTAAAAGCGAAAACACAATCAGACTGTTGTGCATGGAAAATCTCCCTTGGCTTGTGACCTTGCGCGATTTGACTTTCACCCTGCCAGGCGTTTTCCGCGATTATAGCACTGGCATTGCGATCTTTCTAACGTGATAGCGATTTGATCGGCCAAGGACGTTCCTCGCCACCAGGTTCCGGGCGCAATATGAGAGTTTCTTCTTCGTCCGGCAGTTTTCCCGCACGTACTTTCTGTGTGAATTCCTCAGCCAGTTGACCAAGCAACGAATCGTCGGTCATGTCGGCATTCTCCGTATCACGTTAACTGCCCGGG
>JAFGIY010000036.1 GCA_016929335.1 Acidobacteriota bacterium
CAACCCTGGGCTTCGTTTCGCAGCCGCTTCGCGGCTGTTTGCCGGGTCCTCCATTATCATTCCAGTCTCAAATGTATAAACTCCAGGCCTGGGGCGAAGCCCCAGGATAATGAACCAGAATAGTGAACAAGGGCTGAAAGCCCGATCCATAACAGGTTTTGAGACGGCGCCGGTGTTCCCGGCAGGCAATCGTGGAACAGCCTCTTCAGCCGCGACCCACATGGAAATTCTATTGACACGATGTTCCACGTTCCACTATTTTATTGGTAACCAATATTGGATACCGCAAACGGCGAAAAATGAAATGACTGAAACTATACAAGATCAAGTATTGAAAACGCTGAAAGGGTCCAAATCCGGCCTGCAGATGGAGGAAGTTGCAGAAAAGCTGGGGTTGACACGGCATACAATTGCCAAATATCTGGAAGTTCTCAGGGCCGAAGGGAAAATTCATTACAGCAAGATAGGCCGTACCAAGCTGTGGAGAGATGTATCGGCAGCCATAACCGTCAAGATGCTGGGGATGGATGACCTCGAGGACATTCTGCGAATTGCAGAGTCCATTGAGAGGGAAAACGATTCCGAGAAAGCCGAAAGAATGGCTTCTTTAAAGGAAACGGCCATTTACCAGCTTCAGCACGGTGAGCCGATGCTGAATCTGGGCGCCGAAGTTGACGGCAAACTGGTTGGCTTTATTTTTGGAGAAATCAAACTCTGGGAATTCGGCCGCGGCGAAAAGACCGGCTGGATAAAAGTTCTTGGAGTCGATCGCGAATATCAAGGCATGGGTGCGGGACAAAAAATGGGAGAGACGCTCCTCCTCCATTTTCAGAAGAAAAACATCAAGAAAGTACGGACGCTGGTGGATTGGTACGAAGGGGACCTCATATCTTATTTTAAGTCGCTGGGGTTCAACATGTTGAACATGATGCCGCTGGAGAAGGAGATTTAGTCGCCCATCGGTTATTAAAGCAAAAATGCGGCCGGACGTTTTCTATCGCGCCTGACTTGATCAGAGCCATGGCTGGAGGGGGATTATAGAATGAGGTACGCAGAAACAGGCTTTAATCTGGAAGTGGATCTGTCCAGAGGAAATATCGAACGGGTAGAAACGGACCCCAGGTTAACCGAACTGTATCTGGGCGGATTGGGCACCAATACCAAAATGCTCTGGGACAGGGTTCCGCCCGAGACAGATCCTTTTTCTCCCGACAACCTTTTAATATTCAGCAGCGGCCTTCTGGGGGGCACACTCGCTCCAGGCGCCAACCGCACCATCGTCACAACCATTTCCCCTCAGACTCGATTATTGGCCTTTTCCATGATGGGAGGCTTCTGGGCGCCGGAACTGAAATATGCCGGCTATGACAAAGTGATCCTGCGCGGCAAGTCGCCCGACCTCGTCTATCTGTATATCAACAACGACAAAGTGGAAATACGCGATGCCTCGCATTTGAGCGGCAAGGGCTCGAACGAAACGGCGGAACTGATCCGGGAGGAATTGCAGGATCCGCGCATCCAGGTCTCCGCAATCGGACTGGCGGGTGAAAACCGCGTTTTCTTTGCATCCATTGAACAGGGCCGGTCCAGCGCCAGCCGCGGCGGAATCGGCGCCGTTATGGGAGACAAGGGAGTAAAAGCGATCGCCGTTCGCGGGACCAGGGACGTGAATGTTGCCCGGCCGGCTGAGTTTATGGAGCTCTGCAGCCGGGTGCTGCAATTCATTAAAGATCGCGAATCCAAACCGATCCCGGGCGTCATGCCGATTCTGGCCGGACTCGGATCTCCCCAGGAAATGAAGCTCATCGATGAAGAGTGGCATACAACAAACTTCATGTGGGGAAACTCCCGCACCCGCAGAAAGGACTTCTGGACCAAGGAAATCGAGGAGAAGTGGCGGGGTACTCAGGAGAGTGTGCGAAAGCGGCTAATCAGCTGCTACAACTGCCCGATGAAGTGCGGCGCAACCATTTCAATGCCCGGCGTCGCCACTTACATGATGAAGTGCTTCACGAAGCTTACCTACACAATGGCAGCCTATTCGGATCTCGATTTCGGCTTCCGGATTGCCCAGCGCGCCACGGAGTATGGAGTGGACGGATTCTCCGCTCCGCAGGTAATGGCCTTCGCGCTCGAGCTTCACGAAAAAGGAATTTTGACCGACAACGATATGCAGGGAATGCCTTCCGATAACGAGGAGAAATTTTACTGGCTGCTGGACCGGATTGTCCGCCGCGAGGGAATCGGCGATATCCTCGCAGACGGCACCTACTGGGCAGCTCAAAAAATCGGCAAAGGCGCGGAAGAGTACGCGCACAACAATATCAAGAAACAGGAGCAGCTGCCTCTCAAGCTTGGAATGCTCAATCCCGTCTATTTCCTCATGTACTCCACCGGAGAGAAGATAAACATCACGCAGATCGAGGGACAATTCCCGCAGTCGCCTTTCGCGACAAAAGAAGAGACGGAAGATTTTATAAAAGACTGGATCCAGGTCCCGGACGAGAAATTCAAGGATTATCTCCGGAAATGGGAGTTCCGCGGGGAATTCTCCAACCCCAATTACCCCGACGCTCAGGCGAGCTGCGACATCGTGGATTGGCAGGAGATGATGCACTACATCGACGACGCCGTCGGAATGTGCGCCGGCCTGTCCTCGTTCCCTCTAAAGCCTCCCTACCATATTCACAATTACCCGGCTTTCATATCGGCGGCCGCCGGATTTGACGTGGATGAAGCCTCGCTTACCAGGATAACGCGCAGAAACCGGAACCTGGTCCGGGCTGTGAATGTGCGAAGAGGTTTGAGGCGAGCGGATGAAAAGCCGCCCGAGGACCACTGGAAAAAACGTTTCCCGGAGCTGGAAGCCAAACTCCTGGATGCGTACTACCAGTTCAAAGGCTGGGACAACGACGGCATTCCCACCAAAGAGACTCTGAAGGATCTGGATCTGGCGTACGTCGCCGAGGATTTCGAGCAGAGAGGGATCATCAAAAATGGGCAAAGTTAAAAAGATTATTAAGACGATCAAAATCGACGTGGACAAATGCAACGGCTGCCGTGCGTGCGAGGTCATCTGCTCCGCCTTTCACGCCACGCCCAAATACAGCAGCAACAATCCGGCGCGATCCCGAATCCGCCTGGTTCGCGAGCCGTTGCGGGATGTCTTCCTTCCCGTATACGCCGGTGAAAACACCGTCTCCGAGTGCATGGGCCGCGATAAATACATCATTGACGGGAAAGAATACAGCGAATGTGATTTCTGCCGCGCCTCCTGTCCCTCCAGAGATATTTTCAAAGAGCCCGATTCGGGGCTCCCGCTCAAATGCGATATGTGCGAATCCGATCCGCCTCTGGCCGAGCCGATGTGTGTTCAGTGGTGCCTGAACGAGGCTCTGATTTACGAAGAGCGCGAAGAAGAAGTGGAAGAGGAAGTGAAGCTGGATGAAATGGAAGTAGGACTGGAAGCCCTGGCAGGCAAGTACGGGCTGCAAAAGGTTATGGATGCCGTATCCCGGATGTCAAAGAAGGGATGAAATCGCATCCACGGGTGTGAATTTTTCTCATGTGATCCGGCCTTCAGGCCGGACGTGCGGGCTGAAGCCCGCACCCACATGAGGGAGTGCCTGATCAGTCAGGATTCATGTTTGGTAATTCACCGGCATTGGGGAAACCGTGGAAAATATTGCGGACTACAAGGAAATCGTAGACAGCATCCGGGAGAAGGGCGGGGAAGCCTTCAAATACTGCTATCAATGCGGAATGTGCGATACGGTCTGTCCGTGGAACCGGGTGCGGACGTTCAGTATGCGCAGGCTGATCCGCCAGGCTACCTTCGGATTGACTGAGATCGAAAGCGAAGAGATGTGGCGATGCACGACCTGCGGCAAATGCCAGCAGCGCTGCCCGCGGGGCGTAGGCATCATAGAAGTCGGAGTCGCTTCCCGCCGTGTGGCGACCGAATTCGGAGTTTTTCCCAATTCCGTACGGCCCGTCCGCGGCATCAGCGCCAGTCTCACAGGCGAAGGTAATCCCCTGAACGGAGAACGAGCGAAGAGAGCGGACTGGACGGAAGGTCTGTCTGTGAAGACATTTGAGGAGGGGATGGAAATCCTGTATTTCCCCTGCTGCTATCTCAGCTATGACCCGCGTTTAAAGCGGGTAGCCAGAGCCACAGCCACAATCCTGAATAAAGCAGGCGTGAATTTCGGCATCCTGGGCTCCGGCGAAAACTGCTGTGGAGAAAGCATCCGCAAGACGGGCGATGAGGATTTGTTCAAACGCCTGGCAAAGGAAAACATCAAGACGTTTATCGATAATGGAGTGAAAAAGATCCTCGTCTCCTCGCCGCATTGCTACCACGCCTTCAAAAACGAGTATGCGGAATTCAAGGTAAACTTCGAAGTGGTGCATATCTCGGAATATCTGCTGGAGCTGCTCAACGAAGGAAGGCTCAAAATCAGCAAGGAGTATGCGAAGAAGATTACCTATCATGATCCCTGCTATCTCGGCAGGCATAACGGCGTGTATGAGCAGCCGCGCGAATCGTTGAAGAAGGTGCCGGGAGTACAACTGCGGGAGATGCCGGATGCACGAGTGGACAGTCTGTGTTGCGGAGGCGGTGGCGGAAGGATATGGATGGAGACTCCGAAAAACGAAAGGTTCTCCGACCTCCGGCTGGAACAGGCGGTGAGCGTTGGCGCCGAGGTGCTTGCAACGGCGTGTCCGTATTGCATCACAAACTTTGAAGACAGCCGGTTGAACCGCGATGACAGCGACTCCATCGCCATAAAAGACATCACGGAAATCATCCAGGAAGTTATTTAGGCATTGTTATTTCATGTGGGTCGCGGCTTCAGCCGCGACATGGAGGTGAGGCTGCAGCAGCCAAAGAATTCGTCCCATTAGGGACGAGGTGATTTTAGCCCGGCGCTTCAGCGCCGGGATTCAGGGTAAAAAAGAAACGGAGTCCCGTAGGGACGATTGAGAGGATGTATTTCTTTTCTAAAAAAATAGGGCATTGAATATGATGAAAAATATGTTTGGAGATGAATTCAGTCGTCCCTACGGGACTCCGTTCTTTTTCGGCGGTCCCGGGATCCCGGCACTAAAAGTGCCGGGCTAAAATCATTCCGTCCCTAACGGGACGTCCATCTCCGCAAAATAATGAGTCGCGGCTTTAGCCGCGACCCACATGTAGAAAGAAAAAAAAGGAAGAACGGAAGGTTTGCAAGGATACGCGAAAGTGGAAAAAGAATCTGGAAAACAGTCTTTTGGATTCGGCGCTGACGGCAACTTCGGGGATGTTATGATTGTCGGCGGAGGAATCAGCGGCATCCAGGCATCGCTGGATCTGGCGACGGCGGGATTCAAGGTCTATCTGGTCGAGAAGTCGCCGACAATCGGCGGACACATGGCTCAGCTGGACAAAACATTTCCGACCAACGACTGCTCCATGTGCATCGAATCTCCCAAGTTCGTCGAATGCAACCGGCATCCCAACATAGAAATCCTCACCTACACGGAAGTGGACAGCGTGGAAGGAGAAGCCGGAGATTTCACGGTCACGCTGGTAAAAAAGCCCAGATATGTGATTGAAAGCAAATGCACCGGATGCACGACGTGCGTGGAATACTGCCCGGTCAAATACCCCGATCCTTTCAACCAGGAGATCTCGGGAAACAAGGCGATCCATATCTACTTCTCGCAGGCAATCCCCCTGGTAACCTACATCGATGACAGCTGCCTGTACTTGAAGGACAAGAAGTGCACCATCTGCAGGAGTGTCTGCAAAACAAACGCAATCGACTTCAATCAGAAGCCTGAAAAGATGGAAGTCAAGGTCGGAGCGATTCTGCTCTCCCCGGGCTTCGAGCCGTTTGATCCAAGGCTGAGAGAAGACTACGGCTACGGAAAATACGCGAACGTGGTGACCAGCCTGGACTACGAGAGGCTGCTGTGCGCCACCGGCCCATACGAAGGAGAAATCCGGCGCGTCACCGATAAAGAGCATCCGCATAAGATCGCCTGGATCCACTGCGTAGGTTCCCGCCAGGTCATTCCGGGCGGGAGAAGTTACTGTTCGGCCGTGTGCTGCACGTACACGCAGAAGCAGGTGATCCTAACGAAGGATCACGACGCGGATGCCGAATGCACCATCTTCCACAACGACATCCGCTCATATGGAAAGGACTTCGAACGCTTCTATCAGAGAGCGGAGAATCTTCCCGGCATCCGTTTCATCCGGAGTTATGTATCGATAGGAAAGGAGATCCCCGAGAGCAAAAACGTCACAATCCGCTACTCCACTCCGGACGAGGGAGTCAAAGAGGAGGAGTTCGACATGGTGGTGTTGTCGGTCGGACTGAATCCTCCCAAAGACTATAAAAGCCTGGCGGCGAAGTTCGGCATTGAGCTGAATGACCACGGATTCTGCAAAACCGATTCCGTCAATCCCATGCAGACGACGCGCCCCGGCGTGTTCATCAGCGGCGCATTTCAGGGACCGATCGATATTCCCGAATCGGTCATGTCGGCAAGCGGAGCCGGATCGCAGTGCGGAGAGCTTCTGGGATACCGGCGGGGGAAACTGGCGAAGGAAAGAGTCTATCCGCCGGAGAGAGACGTTTCGCAGGAAGAGCCGAAGGTGGGCGTCTATGTGTGTCATTGCGGCGCCAATATCGGAAGAGTGGTGGACGTCCCTTCCGCAGTGGAATATGCGCTGTCGCTGCCCCATGTGGCGCATGCGGAAGAAAGCCTGTTTATCTGTTCAACGGATGCCGCTCAGCGGCTCGCGACTTCAATCCGGGAAAAGGGTCTGAATCGCGTGGTCGTCGCAGCATGCACGCCGCGGACGCACGAGCCGCTTTTCCGGGATACCCTGCGCGAAGCGGGAATCAATCAGTACTTCTACGACATGGCGAATATCCGCGAACACTGCTCCTGGGTCCACTCGAAGGAAAAGGAAGACGCGACGCAGAAAGCCAAGGACATCATCCGGATGGCGGTCGCCCGATCCGTTCACCTGGAGCCTCTGCAGGAATTTGATCTGCCGGTGAACAAGACTGCGCTCGTAGTCGGAGGCGGCATCGCCGGCATGACGAGCGCGCTGAGCATCGTGAAGCAGGGACATGAAGTATACCTGGTGGAAAAAGAATCCGAGCTGGGAGGCATGGCGCGAAGGGTTCACTACACGCTGGAAGGATTGGACGTGCAATCCTATCTGCGCGACCTCACCCGCAAGGTCTATCGGAATCCGCTGATCCATGTTTATACGGATGCGACGATTACGGAAGCAACGGGCTATGTCGGAAACTTCATTACGAAAGTGAAGCATCAGGGCAGGATATCCGAGATCAAACACGGGGCCACCATCATTGCGACCGGAGCGGATGAATACAAGCCCACCGAGTACCTGTACGGAGCAGAGGAAGGTGTGCTGACGCAGCTCGAGCTGGAAGAGAAAATCGCCGGCGGCGACGAGAAGATACTCAACGCTCAGAGCCTGGTGATGATCCAGTGTGTGGGCTGCCGGCAGGAGGACCGGAATTACTGCGCGCGCATCTGCTGCAGCCACGCGATTAAAAATGCATTGAAGCTGAAGGAACTCAACCGGCAGATGGAGATCTATGTCCTGTTCCGCGATATGAGGCCGTACGGCTATAGGGAGGATTTTTACAGGGAAGCTGCAAATAAAGATGTCCGCTTCATCCGGTATGAACCGGAATCAAAGCCGCAGGTGGAAGCGGTGGATGAAAGCGGCCGGCATATCCTGCGCGTAACGATAACCGATCCGGTGCTGGGCACGGAGCTTGGCGTCGATGCGGACGTGATCGCCCTGTCGGTTGCGACGGTACCGTCGGCAACCAGCAAGGAAGTCGCGGGGCTTTTCAAAGTGACCTTGAATCCGGATGGATTCTTCCAGGAAGCACACGTCAAACTGCGGCCGGTGGATTTCGGCGCAGAAGGCGTGTACCTGTGCGGGACGGCCCATTATCCCAAGCACATCACCGAGGCGGTAAGCCAGGCATATGGCGCGGCAGGACGTGCGTTGACGCTGCTGTCGCATGATACGGTTACGGCCTCGGGATCGATTTGCGTGGTTGACGAAAGCAAATGCGTATCGTGCGGCGCATGCATCACGGCCTGCACGTATGGAGCCATTGAATTCTGTGAAACGCCGAACGGCCGGAAAGCAAGAGTGACGCCGGTGCTTTGCAAGGGCGACGGCTTGTGCAACACCAAGTGCCCGACGGGAGCCATTGTTCTGAAGCATTATCTGGATGAAGCCATCGTGGACCAGATCGATGCCGCCGCTCCAACCGAGTTTGTCGCATGAGGGATTTTGCAGTTCCCTCATGTCGTCCGGGATGAAAACCCGGACATTGGCGTTTATGAATTTGAGACTGGGATGATAATAGGATACGCGGAAAACAGCCGCGAAGCGGCTGCGAAACAAAGCCCAGGGTTGGCTGGATTTTTTACAGCCAACCCTGGGGATGATTTGCCATTTCCGTCAACCCTGAAAGGGTTGCGCACTCACTCAACCCTTTCAGAGTTGAATCATTATGCCCTGTGACCCCCCAGGGTAGGCCGCAGAAAGCGCGGCCGACCCTGGGCTCTGTTTCACTGCCCTTTCAGGGCAGCTGGATTTTGCGAGAGGAAGTGAGAAAAGATGAGTACAGGAGTTCAGTTCAAGCCCAGGATTCTGGGCTTTGTCTGCAACTGGTGAGCGTACGGCGCTGCCGACCTTGCTGGAGTCTCCAGACAACAATACGCAACCGATATTAAGCTGATCCGCGTCATGTGCAGCGGGCGAGTCGACCTGTCCTTCGTGCTTCGTGCCTTCTCAAACGGAATGGACGGCGTGTTTATCGGCGGATGCCACCTGAACGAATGCCATTATATTACCGACGGCAATCACCACGCCTTCAACATGGTTCAACTCTGCAAGAAGCTGATGGGATGCATCGGCCTGAATCCCGAAAGACTCAGGATCGAGCAAGTCTCGGCCGGCGAAGGAATCCGTTTCGCGGAGATCATGAATGAATTCTCCAAAAAACTGAGAGAAATAGGGCCGTTGGGCAAAGCCGAAGGGATTGATGCGGACAAACTGAAATTGAGACTGCAGGCGGCTACCAGGCTGGTTCCCTACATCCGGCTGGTGGAGCGGGAGAGACTGAGAGTTCATTCCGATACCGCGGAAGGGTACGAGAAGTATTACCAGAGCGAAGAGGTGAACAGGCTTATACAGGAACTCATTGCAGACAAGCTGGCCATCGGGCAGATCATGGACTTGCTGAAGGAGCAGCCGCGCTCGACCGGAGAGCTTTCACAGATCCTTGGCTTGCCTCCATCGGAAGTATCCAGGTACATGAGCACTTCAGCCCGGCAGGGATTGGCCCGTTTCGATGAAACCCGTAAACGTTTCGTCTGTGCATGAATTGGAATCGATATCGAAAATGGAAATTAGCCACGAATTGCACGAATTATTTATGGGCGGCAGCGCTTCGAGCTGCTCGAGGGATTGTCCGAGCGGGAAAGGAGAGCGATTTTCTGCTCTCCTTTCCCGCTCGGCCAATCTCTCGGGGCCGAAGGCCCGCCCATAAAACGGCGTATTAATTCGTGTAATTCGTGGCCAGGACAGCGGTGATGGAAAATAACAAAATTGACGAAATACTTGATAAATACCCGAACGACGGCAGCTCCCTGATCCAGGTGCTCCTGGAAATACAGCGTGAAAACCGCTGGCTGTCCAACGAAGCCCTGGATAAGGTCAGCAAACGACTGGACGTGCCGCTGAACCGTATCCAGCACATCGTGACGTTCTACAAAGCCTTCAGCCTGATCCCGAAAGGCCGTCACGAAATCCATGTCTGCACCGGAACGGCATGCCACGTCCGCGGCGCCCCGAGACTGCTGGACTCCGTGCAGGACCTGACCGGACTGCATCCCGGCGAAACGGATATGGATCTGAAGTTCAGCCTGGAAACCGTCGGCTGCGTCGGCTGCTGCGCTTTGGGTCCGGTGATGGTTATCGACGGCGAATATCATGGCAAGATGGCGCCCGCCAAGTCGGAAGCAGTGTTGAAAAACTACGTTTAGGAAAAGGATATGCCGAGAATCAATTCGCCTGCCGAACTGGAATCGTTCCGGAAGGAAATCATAGCGAAGAAAGATCCTAACAAGCCCTGTATCGCCGTATGCACCGGAACCGGTTGCCTGGCACTCGGCGCCGCCAAGCTGGTGGTATCCCTGAAAGAAGAAATCAGGAAACTGCAGCTTGAAAGCAAAGTAAACCTGAAGGTGGATCTGCGGGAAACAGGCTGCCCGGGATTCTGCGAGCGCGGTCCGGTTGTGGTGATCTACCCGGAAGAGATATGCTACCTGCAGGTGCAGCCCGGCGACGCGAAAGAGATTTTGACCGAAACCATACTTGGCAAGAAGGTCATCGAACGGCTCCTCTACGTGGATCCCCTCACCGGCGAAAAGAGCGTTCGCGAATCCGACATACCGTTCTACAAGCACCAGAAACGGCTGCTGATCGGCAACAATATCAAACTCGATCCGAAGAGCATCGAAGACTACCTTTCACTCGGCGGCTATACCGCCCTGGCTAAAGCCCTCTTCCAGATGAAGCCGGACCAGATCATTGAAACCGTGAAAGCCTCGAAGCTCCGAGGACGCGGCGGCGCAGGTTTCCCTGCGGGAAGCAAATGGGAATTCGCGCGCAAAACCCCCGGAGACACAAAGTATGTCGTCGTGAACGCCGACGAAGGAGACCCGGGCGCGTTCATGGATAGAGCGATATTGGAAGGAAATCCTCATGCAGTACTTGAGGGTTTTATGATCGGTGCTTTTGCCATCGGCGCGCACGAAGGGTACATCTATGTGCGTCAGGAATACCCGCTGGCGGTGGAGAACGTCACACTGGCCATCAGGCGGGCGGAAGAACATGGGCTACTGGGCAAAAACATCCTCGGCTCCGGGTTTGATTTTGCCGTCAAGGTACACCGGGGAGCAGGAGCGTTCGTTTGCGGCGAAGAGACGGCGCTTCTCAGATCTCTGGAAGGCAAACCGGGCGAACCGAAGGCAAGGCCGCCGTATCCGGCCGTGAAGGGGCTGTGGGATAAGCCGACGAACATTAACAACGTGGAAACCTGGGCCAACATTCCGCTGATAATCAACAACGGCGCCGAATTCCTGACGGCCATAGGGACGGAAGGAAGCAAAGGGACGAAAATATTTTCTCTGGTCGGCAAGGTGAAAAACACGGGCCTTGTGGAAGTGCCGATGGGAATCACGCTGCGTGACATCATTTACAACGTCGGCGGCGGGATTCCGGGAGACAAAAAATTCAAGGCGGTACAGACAGGCGGGCCTTCGGGCGGATGCATTCCGGATCAATACCTGGACATGGGAGTCGATTTTGACGAATTGGCCAAGGTCGGCGCCATCATGGGATCGGGCGGCATGATCGTGATGGATGAAGACACGTGCATGATCGATGTCGCCAAGTATTTTCTCAACTTCCTGACAGATGAATCGTGCGGCAAATGCACTCCGTGCCGGGAAGGCATACGGCAGATGCTGAAGATCCTGACCAATATCAGCGAAGGAAGAGGGCGCGAGGGAGACATCGAGCTGCTGGAAACGCTGGCGGAGACGACGCGGGACGCATCGCTCTGCGCCCTGGGCGGCAGCGCGCCGAATCCGGTTCTGAGCACCATACGATATTTCAGAGATGAGTACGAGGCGCATATCAAGGAGAAGCGGTGCCCCGCGTTCGTATGCAAGAAGCTGATTGCTTTCCATATTGATCCGGAGAAATGCAAGGCGTGCATGATCTGCCTGCGGAAATGCCCGGCGGAAGCCATATCGGGCGGAAAGAACCTCATACACGTGATCGATCAGTCCAAGTGCACCAACTGCGGGACCTGCTATGAAGTCTGTCCGCCTCGCTTCGGCGCGGTGCGCAGGCTGTCGGGCGAACCGGTTCCGCCTCCAATTGCGGAAGAAGCAAGAATCCTTGCGAGAGAGAGTTAAGCAATGAGCGAAATCCTTTTGCAGATCGACGGCAGGGAAGTGAAGGCAGCGGAAGGGATGAGCATCCTGGAGGCGGCGCAGAGCGCAGAGATAACGATCCCGACATTGTGCAGGCACGAGAAACTGGAAGCGTACGGCGCATGCCGGATCTGCGTCGTGGAGGCGAAAACGGGCGGCAGGACGCGCCTCGTTGCTGCGTGCGTTTTCCCAGTCGAGAACGGCATGGTGGTGAGGACCCGGTCTGAGAAGGTGGATCGTACACGCAAAGTTCTCCTGGAAGAAATGCTGGCGCATGCTCCCGATTCGGAAGAATTGCGGAAGCTGGCCGAGGAGTATGGCGCCGACAGGAACCGTTTCGAGAAGGAAGCTTCATTCTGCATTTTGTGCGGCCTGTGTGTCCGCTACTGCGCGGAGGTTAAGAAGAAGAACGCCATCGGTTTTGTGGATAGGGGGGCAAGGCGGGAAATCAGTTTCATTCCTGAGATAGCAGCCAGGGAGTGCTGGAACTGTAAAGAGTGCTTCCCGCTTTGTCCCACCTCAGCATTGCAGGCGGCGTACGTCTTGACCGAGGCTCTTGCATTTCCCACAGAAAAAGCTTAGCCACGAATTACACGAATTAGCACGAATGATGCATGGGCGGCAGCGCTGCGCGCTGCTCGAGTGGTTGTCCGAGCGGGAAGGGAGAGCGAACTCCTGCTCTCCCTTCCCGCTCGGACAACCGCTCGGGGCCGAAGGCCCGCCCATGCATCACCTGACTGTATTGGTGAAATTCGTGGAATTCGTGGCTGCTTTGCTGGTCAAATCCTTTGGCGATTTGCTATACTTCGTTTCTTCAAATGTGCGCCCATAGCTCAGTTGGATAGAGCACCTGCCTTCTAAGCAGGGGGTCGCAGGTTCGAATCCTGCTGGGCGTACCACAAAAAAAAAGACTTACAGCCTCAAGCCAAATCAAAAAACTTCGCTGGGTTAACAAAAGGCAAGAAATAACGCCATAATAGAGCAGCCGTTTATGGCCGCCAAAACCGGAGAGAAAAACGGATAATGCTTCGCGAGATCGCATCCATACTTCTTGAGAGATATCAGCTCCATGCATCCATTAGTACGATACATGATTTCGTCCGGCGTTGGTCGGCTCCAACCCAAAAGCTTGTCCGGGCCAGGATGGCTGGAGTTCAGCAAAATTCAGGAAAGGATCAAATCGATGCTTCGGCCAGGATTCAAATGCCCAACACGAAGTTTCCAATAATGGGGGACGAAGCTCGCAAGCGCATCGCAGTTCTCAAATCGAGGCCCCTTCCGGTAGCTAAGACGAAAATATTTCATTACGATCCCGAGCAACCACTGCACATTTCATCGCCGCCACCGGAGAAAAAAGCCGGCAAATAGCTCTCCACTCCGAAGAAAGCGCCGCTTGAGATTGTTTCCCCCAAGCGCGTTTCTCGTTCTTTACTCAAAAAAGGATGTCATTTGATTCCGTTCTTTGCAGGAACTTACTTTAAATAAATGGGTGAACGGGGGGTGTCCGTGATCATTTTATTCGTTGAGAAATTGTTCCAGGTCTATTCCTGCTTCGCGGAGAATCGCACGCAGGGTTCCTTCAGCCATTTCGCGAGGATGATGAGGAAGGGTGACCTTGCGGCCACTCACCGTGTGACGCCACACTTCATGGCTTCCGGGACCAGGGCGGTCAAATTCAAAACCCATTGAACGAAGGCGTCGTGCGACCTCGCGATATTTGAATCCTGAGAGGCGTCCCATTAACGCACAGCAACGGGAATCAGTAAATCGATCGCCCCAGCCGCCATATGGGAAAGCGCCGACGGCACTGGATCTCCGTGTTCCAAACAGGATTCCACAATTTTTCGAGCCAGACCCTGCGCGATTTCGGTTGCTTCGGTGACAGTGCGTCCCTCGGCCACCAATCCTGGAACATCAGGGCTCGTAGCAACATAGCCACCTTCTTCGAGCGGCTCTATGTGAAGCCTTATAGTTGTTTCATCCATGGGCGATTCCTCAACTAATGCTACGAAAACACTTTGTTGTTATCAAGGAGAAATGTCAGTTGTCGTTGTCAATGCTTTTAAAGGCTTTCCCGGTTCGCGGGGATTTTGAGAAGGTAATCGGTTTTCATCTTTATGGACCTCCTGGACAATGATTCCAATTTCTTTGTCGCGGAATATTTCCTTGAGAGATTTGGTGAAATCCTTGTCAAGTTCACTTGCTTTTAAGAGGTAGGTTGAATGTATGCGTACTCCTCCTGCAGTGTAATCGTAACAATATTTTGTAAAAAATCTTTTCAGATTATATATCCGGCAGGGAGAATAGCACGTCAGGTGTGGGGATAAATTCTGATCAAATAGGAGTTTCTTTTCGGAAGTGGCCTTATAAGTTGGATACGCGCCTTCTTTCCCTCAAATCACGACATCAGACCATTGAGAGAAGTCGACTTCGAGTAAGTTACTCCTAAGCTGGATGCCAGATCCCCGGCCTCCACTGGTAAGGGAATAGAAGCGCGTTTCTTGCCCGAATTGGTATAATTTGCTCATATTACAGTAGTTATGATTCATTCGCCCAAGATAGAAAGGCGCGTTTCTGAGGGGATAACAACGATTCGAGCGTCGCAATGGAATCGCCGGCTAATTTCTATGCTGCTTTAAGAGGTATGATCTTCTGTCAAGAAATCCTCCCATAGCATTTCGCCAGATGCGCCGGGGGATTTTTCTCAGGCGGTTTCAACGCCGCCGAATCCAGATCCTTTCCCGTTACACGAATGCTCCCGCTTATTGCCGCCTTGATGCAAAGAACCGCCACGGGAAAGGACTACGGAGTCAGTGTTCTCAGTGGTCCTTTTTCCGTGGCGGTTCTTTCAGACCTTCAAATCCCGGACCGTTCCTTCAGACAGGAATCCGCGATTCGCAAGGAACACCAGTCTGGCAGAATCCGCAGCCGTAGGCACCCTTAGGCATCCCCAGTTGCTTCTCCGCGTATTGGTTAGTCGTCATGCATTGAGCGGCGCACGCCTTTTTGTCATGACCGGAGCTCGAAACTGCGCTTCCCGCGCAGCGGGTTATGCACATACCGCAAATTCCCTTGGCGTAGTGGAGGCAATACGCGTGATGATCCTTATAGGGACGCGGCGTCGGTGGAACATTGATCCGTGCCACCACTGAAGCGCAGCGGATCGCTTTTCCCTTTGGAGTAATCAAACCGTCGCATAATCCGAAAGTGCCGAGGCCCGAGGCGTAGGCCGCGTGCCGCTCCGACCATTGGGAAGCCATGCCGTACTTTCCACCATTGGTGGCGATCTGGTTGCTCTTGGAAACGGAGGGGGCAACCGCCGGATATCCTGATTTTATAAGCGTGTCGGCGACATACCGGCACAATTCATCGATAAACTGGCCTCCGTAGGTCCTCGCTCGGATCCATTTCTCCGATGGAGTCTTTGTTTGTTTGCGCAGATCGGCCTTGATCGATTCCGTGTGAGGCAGAATCCACGAGATGATGGATAACTCATCGGATTTTGCCGTGATTTCAGGAAAGGTTAATTTGAATATCTCGATCGGAGTCCAGTAGAAGGAACCGATATCTTCTTTATAGAACTGATAAATGGGATCGTCGCCTCTCGAGAAACCGACCAGCGGTTCATCCCAGGCCTTTTCGTTTTCAGCATTCCGGATCGAGTTTGTCGGGGCTTTTGCGACGTAATCAGTGATGAGCGATGTAATCGAAGCGGCGTCCCCCACTTTCACCGGAGTTTCCGACGCGAAAGCTTCCAAAGGATTGCGCGCCGCCCCAGCCAGGCCAGCAATAGCCGCCGTTTTCGCCGAGATTCTGAGGAATTTCCTTCTATTCACTTCAAGCCGCATATTTACCTACCCAAAGCGCCCAAAGAATACAACGGCCTACCGTACTGGCCGCTCCTTTTTCGGACTAACGAACGCTGCAATCCTACAACAGGCGAGAACCATATCGAAAGGGGAAAACTGTGCAATTTTCAATCTTTTATAGCCCAACTGCTGTAAAATAGCCCTCAAAATTCAAAGAGATTTTTGGAAGGTTACATAGTGGCCGTTATCGGAAGGGTGCGGAGGATCGCAGCAGGAGGGGGCGTCGCGGCTGCCCTCGCTTGTTCTTCATATCCTCTAACACAAACAGAACACATTCCCAATGAGGCGCCTCGGAAGTCCGGTTCGAGGAAACAACAAAAGATACGCATCACTAATCGTGATAAACAGGAGGATCCTCAAATTTATGAGGATTTGCCGCTGTATTACGCACTTCTATTTCAAAAGGATAATGATAGATCGGCATTAGTTCATCTTCAGGTGTCTCATTCGGCATGATCCGATAATTAAAGGTAATCACATATTTGCGCTGAACGGTGTCAGCGGAGCTGGCTGAAAAAACCCAACGTCGCGCCGTTCTTTCGGAAACCTCACGAAATGGTACATAGGAGTCAGGCTCTCCCTTTATTGCCGTTGCATTGGTGACCGCACCATATTTATCAACATAAACTTCAACGCGCAGTTTCCCGCTAGTCCTCGTCAAACGGGCAAGCCTTGGATAGACTGGAGCAACGGCGGTTACCACTGTATCCGTTGAACTCCCTTGTCCAATAACCATTTCATTTGTAGACGCGACCAGAATGAAAAAGGCCCAGAACAGCCGTGTGGACTTCATCGTGATTGATCTCCCTTGGGGGTCAGAAATCGATCGCATTCTAACATGTCTTTTTAGAGTAGATCCCAAGAAGTCCCGTTCGAGGAAACGTGCCCTGAACGACTAAAAAGGGCAACCTTTAGGTCTTATAGACCGGCGCACTCGTTTCATTGGTGCTGGATTTACCCGTAAGACAGGACTTTTCTCCGGGCTCTCATAAAGAACTCGACTCTTGGCGATCTTCAACACGCCGTCCCTGCAATCAGTCAACTGTATGATTCTTGAGCGGCCTTTTAAATAGGATCTTACCTCCTGAGCCGCAAAATCGAGTCTATGTACAAAATTTTGAAAACGCTTGCCGTTCAGATCGGCCGCGTTTGCATGCGCCAAGATTAATTCCGAGTGCTTGCTGCTATCCGGCTCCTTTGGACCAAGCTCAATCGCGATATCCAAGTCCCCAACGGTTGAGGACTCGGTGAGGAAGCTTCCAAATAAGACCACCTTCCTGACCCGATAAAGAAATCTACCCGCCTCATTTACTTTCCTGACACGATCCATAAATTCGCTCAGTTTTTGCTCGGCTGCACGCCGGGACACCGGCGCAGAGAAAAGGGCTTTACTGAGCGCTCCTCCCTTAATAGTATTCCTCCAATTCTTATTTGGGTCGGGAGCGAAAGCATTTTTCTCGATAAATCCCTGCTTTTCGAGATCATTCAGCAACTTTAATGCGCTTCTTTCATTGAGACCCAAAACTTTAGTTGCCTCATCGACAGATAGGGAGAGCGTGCTTTGGCGCAATAACTTTCGAATTTGCTTGGCAGGAAAGCCCGCAATGAAATCATCTGGCCGGATTCGCATATCCGCTATATGACACCAGTTAAGCGCATATTTCAATTGTTCCTTAAGGAGGGCAAAGTCTGGGGACCTGGGCTCACATCAAAGGCGATATGGCATGTGGTCAAAACAGCCGCCAAGCGGGGTGGATTACAGAATCTTGCCCCTCATGATTTGCGCCGCACCTCACCTGCGCTCGCCTGTGTCACCTTGCTGGCGGTGAGCTGGAACAGATTCAGTTTCTGCTGGGGCATGTGAGTGTGCAAACAACTGAAAAATACTTGGGCTGCAAACAAAAACTTCGCGATGCTGTGAATGACTTGATTGCTTTAGGCGCGTCGAAAGAGCTTGTTCTTCCAGGGGCTGAGCGGCTTTAGTAATCTGGATTCTGCGATGCAGATCAGGTCGCGAGCAGAGTATGCTTATTGGAACGGGAGAGATTACCATTTTGGCGCAATGTCCTCGAACCGGACTTCAGGACAATCGCGCATCTTGAAATCACGGCACCCATATGACAATTCGATCAACCACTTTCCATTCGCTGTCAATTTTCTCG
>JAFGIY010000037.1 GCA_016929335.1 Acidobacteriota bacterium
GAAAACGGGAAACCCGTAAACGCGAAACCCCTCAACGGTAAAGGCAGCGGCGTAATGCTGGGGTTTGGTTTCCCGTTTCCCGTTCCCAGTTCCCCGTTGAACTCCGGTATTGGAAAACGGGAAACCCGTAAACGGGGAACGGGAAACGCGAAACGTATATCCGTTTGCTACCCCAATTCCCCACCCATTGCACGGCTATGGTCTACATTCGTAATTCTTCGCGTCTTGCGGATCGCCCTGCCCTTTGTACACCGTGTGAGTCGGATACGGGCACAGCGGACGCGTTTGGCCCGGCAGCGACCGGCCGGATGCGACGACACCTTCCGGAGCAATGCCCTTTTCCACCCAGTCGGTTATGGCTCCCAGCATATCAAAGTTATCGAGTGTCGCAGCGCCGCCCTGGCAGTGCCCCATTCCCGGGACGAAATAGAATCGCGACCATCCAAGAGCGCTTTGTTCGCCGCCCGAATCAGCCGCCATTTTTTTGTAGTAGGTGAAAGTGTCTAGCGGAGAGAACCAGGGATCGCTTGTTCCATGATAGAAGATCAGCTTGCCGTGCGAGGCAAATGTGTTCAGGTTGGTCCACAGGCTGTCGCCCATGCGCGAGTTTTCGTCCCGGTCGATTTGTGCCGCAAATCGCGCTGCGTCGAACTTCTCGCCGCTGCCCGGCTGTGCAACGGGGATGCGGGGACCCGCCAGCAGACCCGGAAGAAAGCCGCTCGTGTCGGCAATTCCCGTGTCGTAAGGAAACGGCACATAGATGTCATTGCCGAACGAATCCTTCGGGCCGGCAAGGGCAATCTTCAGCGCCTTCACCTGCTGTGCTGTCAGGCAACTATCCGTTTTCTCGCCCTTACAGGTCAGAATTGCCGGATCATAGACGCATGCAAGCGGATTAAAAATCATTCCGTCCTTCATCCCGTCCTTCTGGTCGCAGGCATTCAGCAAAGAGGCTTTGATCAGCTGTTTATCAAGCTCACTGAACAGCGTTCCCGGATCCGCCTTTCCGGACGCATCCTTCGCGGCCGCTTCACCAAAGACCGCGCCGATGTGCGCCAGCGCCAGATTGGAATATCCTGTCCGCATTGCCGGATTTCCGACAATGATGCCGTCGTATAATCCCGGATAGCGCTGTGAGAGAATCATCCCTTCGCGCCCGCCGGTCGAGCATCCGGAGAAATACGAGTACTTCACCGGCTTTCCGTAGTATCGAGCGACGAGTTCCTTCGCGACGCCCGTAATACGCCCGACCGCAAGATAGTAGAAGTCCAGCGCGGCTTTCTGGTCTTCCATGAAACCGGCATCGAAACCGCCTTTCCCTTTGTGTCCGCTGTCCATGGATACGACTGCATAGCCGCGAGCCAGCGCCGGATTGTCGCCGGCGGCTTGCGCCCCAAGCGGCATTCCAACACTTCCATTCAACCCGCCGCCGCCCTGCAGCAAAAACCGCCCGTTCCAGTTCTCAGGCAATGCAAGCGCAAAACCAATCCCATAAGCCACATCTTTCATGCCCTTGCGGGGATCGACAATTCCGTCAACGCGGCAGTACGACGGCACCGCAACGCCGAGTTTCATGGGCATCGCGCCTGTACTCACCGAACTTCCCGCCGGCAAAGCCGGCAACTGTTCGGTCTTCTGGATCGTTACACCTGCGACGCGTGCATCCATCATCGATGCGCAATCGCTCTCAGCGGCCAATGCCGCGTTTCCTGCAAACAACAACGCCAATGCCAATAATTTGCTTTTGTCCCTATTCATGATTGGTTTCCAGGTATGGTTTACAGCAATGCATTTAATCACCGAAGCGGGAATTCACTTTCCACCAAAATTTGGCAAATCCGCAGCTATTTCAAGACCGATCGTGCAGCCTGGGCGTCTTCGATTGATCGAAACTTGAAAACACCGTGAGGTCTTATGCGTTTTGAGATGAGCCGATAGCGATTGCAGTGGCGTATAAAGCGCTCGAACGCCATCCATGCCTCTGCGCGGATTGGCGCTGCATTCATCTCTTCAAGGGAGCGAAATTTCTCAACGGGCATTTTATTCGTCTCCAAGATTGAATCGCTCTCGGAGAGCGGCTGCGTCTTGTCGATCTATAGGACGGGCGGTATTCTTCTTAAGCTGATAGAGTGCATTCGGGGTAGCGACCCGAATGCGTACTCCTTCCACCTCCTTGATTTCCGACTCAACATTTTCGTATTTTGCCGCATCCCCGAGTCGAGTCAAAATATCGAAGAAAAGATCGCCGTTCGCGGGATAATATCGCACAGCCGGATAATCTCCCAGCAAATCCTCTGTGCGTATATCCTCGATATTCGAATCATCGGCATATGTTGCCTTCAGAGCTTGCCGAAGGCGTTCCACGTTTTCGGGCGTCGGCTTAATCAGCAGATCCACATCCTCGGTTGCACGCACCAGCCCATGAAATCCCATGGCTGTCGCGCCAATAAGAATGTACTCGAGGTTTTGTTCTTCGAATGCACGAAGCACTTTTATCAGCTCATCGCGATCCATGCCGGCATTTTACATCCTTGCATGACCTTCCTCAAAATACATCCTCAGCACACCGTTCATTCAGGGGATTTTCTGACTGCGCACTCATTTGAGAGAATCAGTCATCGAGGCGGGAGGAAGCAAAGAGGGGACGGCCGCCAAGCGATTTGCGGAAGGCAAAAAAGATTATGGCCGCAAGCATTGCAAGAATGGCATAGCCGTAGCCGGAATACCATGCGGAAGCATCGAGCGTCAGCGGAAAACCGGAGCAGAACGTCCACAAGCCAAGGGCACAGGCAAATGCGATAAGTCCAAAACGCATCAGGATAAAAACGAATATGGCATTGATAACTACATACGTCGCAAAAGACCATGGCGTCGTGTTGAAAAAATAGGACCAGAAGACAATATAGATAATGACGGCAACAATCTGACTTCTCAGCAGAACACGTAGAAAGAAGAGGACGCTGGCGTCCATCACAGCAAAAAGGACGCCTAAAGCGAGGGCGATCAGGAAATAGAACAGCGCAAAGCGCATTCCCAAAAGACCGGAATAGTACATTTCAGGAAGCGGTTGAGGATATCCAAGCCACGAAGGAATCAGGTGAGTTCCCGAAAGGTCCGTGACCAGCACCAACAGGCCTGATGCAGCTCCAATCAAAATATCGCGGGCAATCAGCGGATCGTTCCAGTCTCCGGATATCAGCCGCGTCCAGGAAACCAGCATCTGGGGCCATCGGCGCCGAACGAAAGGCTCAAGAGCCGTATAGAGGATCCAGCTGCTGATGCCTAAGGCGACACAAACGGAGGCAAATTCGAAGACCATAATTACTTCATGAAAACCCAGACGGTGGTGTCCGACAAGAATCCCGAGGAGCATGAATAAAATGCCTACAAAAACCGCCAGGCGTGTTGCACTGCGACGGTCCCCCCTCCCCAGACGCAGGTTCCTCCTCGCAAAAAAGATTCCCACCACTACAAGAACCATAAGCAATAACAAAACAAGCGCAGCTGTTTCGCGAACTGAAGCAGGTTCATTCCGGGATGTCCAGCCTGCCGGACCATGTAATTCAAAACCAACCGGCTTCCCCTGATATGCCGACGTCTCAATCCTTGTGTCGGCCCACATGGGATTTGTGCTTTGCCAGGCGGCTCTGTTGTCTGCATAGAACTTCGGATTCTCTTGAGGCCTGACCGGCATCCATTGCGCAGGATCGAGCCCCGCATCAGCGAATAGTATTTTCCAATCAGGCTCAAGTGCAGTTCCACCGGATAACTCCGTACCCTGTGGCGGTATTACACGCAGCGATACCAGGCGCCCCTCCGTATTCAGAATGATCAGAACATCACCTGAATACTGCATGGGAAAATGATCGAAAGAAGCAACACGCAAGCCTGATCCCAGGTTGAGCAATGACCCGTTCAGCGGATACGGGCTTTGCCGGTACCAGAAAAGAAGGGCGTTCGAATCCAGCGTATTCCATCGATCAGCGGTGTTGCCCGATTTTTCGATGGAGCGGCTGAGATTGGAATTGAGGATAAAGCCATGAGCGCTGTCTGCGTACTTTTCCGCAGATCCGGTCTTCTGGATGATTTCCCGGGCGCGCTCAATCAAAACTTCCGGCGGCTTATTAAAAGGTATGCGCCGGTGCAGCATAATCCTGTCGTTTATGGCCATCACCGCCGTCATTGCCAGAATAATCCATATGAGAAGGCTCCAGGCTATGGCCGGGTGAAGCCCCTCCTTCCCGCCGGATTCGGCCACCATCTCCGGAGATGGTGTTTCGCCGGCAGCAATCGCGGCAGCGAGCGGATCCCCGCCCGGCAAAGCGAGCGCGAGCTGTGCGATCGAAGAAGGCCTGGCATTCGGATCGCGTTCCATGCATCGCCGGATCAATCGCTCCACCACCGGATCGACGCCTTCGCGCAACTCCGACGGAGCCCGCGGAGCATATGTTTCCTTCTGCTGGCGAAGCTCGGCGAGGGTCGCAGCCGTGAAGGCCTTTTTGCCCGTGTAGATTTCGTATAGAACAAGTCCCAGAGAATAGATATCGCTGCGGACAGTCGATCCCTTGCCGGCAAGCTGCTCCGGCGCCATATAAGCCGGAGTGCCGGCGATCTCGACCGCCTGAGATTCATCTTCTATTGCAATGGCGAGCCCGAAATCGGTAATGCGGACGCGACCGTGCCCATCGATCATAATGTTGGCGGGTTTCAGATCGCGGTGCAGCACTCCGCGCTCATGCGCAGCCGCCAGTCCTGCCGCAAGCTGTCGGGCAATGTCCAGCGCCTTTTCATTCGAGAGATGCCCGATGCGCTTCAGCAAAGAAGCCAGGTCCTCGCCATCGATGAATTCCATGGAAAGAAAGTGCCGCCCGTCAATTTCACTGATGTCATAAACCCGGCAGATGTTCGGATGCGACAGCTGCCGCGTTATCCGCACCTCGGCAAAGAAGCGTTCCCGGCGCACGGCGTCCTGGGCGAGCTTTGGCGGAAGAAACTTTAAAGCCACAGGCTGGCCGAGTTTCAAGTCATCGGCCCGATAAACCTCGCCCATACCTCCGCGGCCAAGCAGGCCGATGATACGGTAGCGGTCTGCAAGAATCATCCCCGGCGTGAATCCACCTGCGGGCACCGAATCTGAGGAGACTATCCTGGCGACATGGGGGCTTTCGGCCGGCGGCTTCCCAGGTTCTGAAACAGCCCCCGTTGCCGTCGGCATCTGAGAATGTGTGCCGAGGGGCTGTGCACACGAAGAACAGAACCGGCTTTCCGGCAGGTTTTTCGCCGAACACTTCGGGCACTGCACCATTGTTGGCATAGACATAGGATCTTGGCAAACGCCGCAGATTATAGTTGACCCGCTGCAGGAAAGAAAGCATGTTATGCGTCCTGGCGCGGCCTGGGACCGTGACCGAATAGCCGATGCGGGCGGTGGCCATGCGCTTTCAGCTTTCAGCTGTCAGCACTCAGCTCTTTTGTCTACAACGATTGGTTTCGGCTGTTTTTAAGAGAATAGCTTTTATGTAAAAAGGGAAAGAAGTCGTAGATAAAGGCACTATTCCAGGCTCATTGTTCGCTCTGCCGGATTCTGAATTCTGCCGAATGTGTCCGAACAGCCAATGCATTGAGCCGTTTGGGTTCCTTCTGAATACGCAGCACATCAATTGCCATTTCTTTTGTACTGCCGGTTCTTGCCTCTACTCCTATCCTTTCCACGGCATCAATCGCCATGAATCTGGTTTCCTTTATTTTGCTCTTCATTGGTTGGCGCAATAATGTGAGTGCCTTCCGGAAAGCGGATTCATTCCCGGAGCCTTCAACGGCCCGGATGAGGGCATTGATGGCCGGCATTCGAACGGCGTTGAGATGACTGTCCATGGGCTCGGCCAATAAGTCCAGGGTTGCGTCCAGAAGGCCATCCCGGTCTTTCGAGCAGCGCAGGATGGCATTGAGAGCATCAATGGAAATAATTCTTGGATCCATGAGTTTGGACTTCATCGGTTCGGCAAGCGCTTCCAGGGCATTACGCTGCACGGAAACATCATCGGTACTGCAGGCAATATCGGCTATGGAATAAATGGCCGGTATCCGAACATCTATCTGACTGCTTTTTACAGGTTCACGCAGCAGTCTCAATGCAGCCAGCTTGGTTTCCGATTTAGCCGATGAAATTGCGATATATTTGATCTTATAGAGAGAGGGGAGCCGGATCTCAGGATTATTGTACCTGATTGCATTCTGTTCGCATTCGATCGCATATAATTCAGGATTCCGGGCATAGATGAAATGCGCATCCGAAAGAAACGCAATTATTGCCAGAGATATCGCCAAATAACTCCGCATTTGACCTCCTCCGATTTTTGAAAAGGGGCTGAGATACCCGGGAGATAGTAATACATTTGATTATCCCTAATCACGGCCATTTCAGATATTTAAGCAATCATTGTCCTGCTCGTACCGGCATACGCAGACGGCTTTAAAAACCATTGCATCGATCACATCAGGCATGCTGTGATTGTTCCAACATTGAATGCGAGAATCCTGTAATAAAGGGATCAGGAATATTTTGTGTTTTACACTGCCTTCCTCTTCCCGAGAATGGCGTTGACTGCATCTACGGAACGTCGGGAGAAGTCAGGCAGTCGGTGCATGCTGCGCGTCCGCCACAAAGCGAGATGAGATTGTCTTACCTGCATATAGACAGGCAGCGGCTAGGATCCACCCGTCGGCTTGCAGACCGTGTCCAGCAGAAGCGCTCTGTCCTATAACCGGACTTCGTGAGAGTTGTGCTTAATTGTTAAACCTTAGCAACGAGCCCGGCGACATCGATATCTTCAGCGCAATCAAAACCCAACTCGGTCTTAGCTTAAAATCAGGGAAGTCCGATGTCGAAGTTTTGATTATTGACAATATTGAAAAGCCATCCGCCAATTGAGTCGAAAAACTGAGACTTGCTCTGAGACTAAGAAAAGACCCGGGTGCAAATGGGATTCCGCCCTTGATAAGCTTCAAAGCCCAAGACTATAGAAAAGACTTGCAGCAGGTAACTAATCTTTTGCCGCAATTCCCCAGAATGGGACTTTCGGGGGAGTGACGGGCATTTGAGGCCACGAGAGTCTGCCGTGAAATTGTAGCTTTATCTTTTGCAATCCAGTCCTTACGATACATACTGTGGATTTCGGGGAACCGATGAAGGGTAGGGTTTTGGTGACAAACAAGGATACAATGCAGATGGAGTCACAAGATGCAGTTTAGACACCTGAAGCTTAAGAATTGGCGCAATTTCGTAAACGTGGATTTGTCCTTCGGTGAGCGCCTTTTCCTTACCGGACCAAATGCGAGCGGCAAATCCAACCTGCTCGACGCATTCCGATTCCTGCGCGACATCGCCAAAACGGGTGGTGGACTACAACAGGCTGTGCGCGAACGTGGTTCCCTCAGCAAGATCCGGTGTCTGGCCGCCAGGAGATATCCCGACGTCGAAATCGAAGTAGCGCTGGAGCAGAACGGTTCGGCCAATTCAACTACGTGGCGCTATGGCATCGGCATGAGGCAGGAATCACGTGGCCAACGCAGAGTGATGCTGTCCCATGAACACGTCTGGAGGAATGATGAGAAACTGCTGGATCGCCCTAATGCCGAGGATAAGAAAGACGACTGGCGATTGACTCAGACTCATTTGGAACAAATCGCCTCCAATGTTACATTTCGCTCCGTGGCGGACGCGTTCCAAGAGATACTATATCTGCATCTCGTCCCGCAGCTCTTGAAGCACCCTAATCTGGCCAACCGAGAAGCAACGGCAGAAGATCCATTCGGCTTGAAATTTCTGGATCGGATCATGAGCGCCCCGGAAAAGACGCGCCGGGCTCGCTTACGGAGAATCGAACAAGCTCTAAAAATCGCAGTGCCCGAACTGGAGAATCTCACAGACATGCGGGATGAGCGGGGAATGCCGCACCTGGAAGCTCTTTACAAGCACTGGCGGCCCCAGGGAGGGCGGCAGCGTGAAGACCAATTTTCCGACGGCACGCTGCGATTGATCGGGCTTTTGTGGTCCCTCCTTGAAGGGGACGACCTTCTGCTGTTGGAGGAGCCGGAACTATCCTTGCATGCCGGTGTCGTTTCCAAATTGCCGGCTTTGATCTGGCGCTTGCAGCGGCAAAAAATGCGTCAGGTCATTATCTCTTCCCATAGCGCCGAAATGTTGGCAGATCGTGGCATCAAGCCGACGGAAGTTGCCCTCTTGCGACCTCACGGAAGCGAAGGAACTGTAGTGGAACTCGCCGCGGATCAGGAAAACATCCGTCAGCTGCTCGAAGGAGGAATGACAATGGCGGATGCTGTGCTTCCGCTAACCGCACCCGAAGAAATCGAACAGATGGATCTCTTCACATGATGCGGCCGATACCCATTTATCTGGCAGTAGAGGATGAGTTGTCGGAATGGGTGGCTCGGCGCATTTTAAAGGAGAGGGAGGTTGAATATGTTATCGGTCCGGTCTTTCGGCGCGGCGGTTTTGGCTATCTGAAGAAAAACATCAGATCCTTTAGCAATGCAGCCAAGGGATGCCCTATCCTGCTCTTGACTGATCTCGATAAATATCCCTGCCCGCCGGAACTCGTTACGGACTGGACAGTGCATCCTTTGCACCAGAATCTCCTTTTACGAGTCGCAGTGCGAGAAGTCGAAAGCTGGCTTTTAGGTGACGGGAATGGCTTATCAGCCTTTATGCGGCTCAAGAGGTCAGTTTCAATTCCGAATCCGGAAAACCTGAGTAACCCGAAAGAAGAGTTGCTCAGACACGCACTGAAAAGTCCATCACGCCAGATTCGAGATGCCCTGGTCTGGCGTGATGAGAGGACCGAAAGGGTTTATCAGGGACCCGATTATAACGGAACACTAGGCCGCTTTGTCGCCAATCAGTGGGACATCCCATCAGCATGCAGTCGGTGCAATAGTCTGGAGAGGCTTTTTACAGCCTTGCAGCGCCTGGAGGATAGGCTTTAATCCCTCGAACAGTCAAGAGATCTCAATAACGAACGATGGTATGACCTTGTCGGCCTATTAATAGATGGCTCGTTTTCCTTTCAAGGCAATCGTGTAATAAACCTCCCATCCAACGTCTGAACAGGGGAGGGTTGCATGTCTCGGCAAACCTGTACAGCATCGCAACCGCCGATGATGGGCAATGGTACAGATGCTTCCCAGATTGGGACCTCGTGGAACTTATTCTAATTTAGTGGAAGATTTAAACAATTTGCGGCTATTCTGATCCCTGCCTATGCTTTGGGAGATCGATAAAATGGGACAGATCAACCTAGTTGAAATCAACAAAGCTCCTAATTATCTCCAGAACCTGTTTATCCTTTTCTTGGTCATTGCTGTTTGCTTCATATTAGTCCGAATAGCTCGATTGACATGGCGTCTCTTTTCTCTTCGCAAAAAGCAAGAATTATCCGTCTTTGGTAACCATGATGATGAAGCCATTGCCAAGGCTGCTCTCAGGGGACTGATTAGAAGGGAATCCATTATTTCGCAGATTCCCCGCGTATTTTCTATCTCGGTCATTGATGCGAAGTACTTATGGCTGTGGGATGTGTGTTACTCCATGATTAAATCAACCAGAACACTGTCAGTAATAATTGTAATTCTTTCATTTTCTGTCGCTGCCTTAGGATGCTTCGATATTTGCAGTGGTCTCAGGTATGAAGAAACAGCTGGTATTGCAGGCATTGGAGCCGCTGGTCAAGAAGTATTCTTCGTGCTCGCGATTGGATTAATTGTATCTGCCTTTTTTTACTGCTTTCCACTCGTATTTGAAGGAACATTATCCCGCAGACTGCGAGACTGGAACTATCTTAAGTCAGGGATCGAAGCGGAATTCAAATCAATGTAATAAAAGAATACATTCCATGAGCTATTGGTTACTTGCTCGAACGGGACATCAGCATAACAATTCCCAGAATGTTCCCAGAAACTGATAATTATAGATTCAGAATAGGACCGTCCTTCAAACGCTATCCGCTCTTAGCCGTGCCGACAGCGATAGAATAAGCCAGATGATCAATCCATAAAAAAGTGCAGAAACGATTAGAATTCCGTACCACACAAATGCGATATTTCCTTCCGGCGCAATTGGTTCAATAACCTTCCAAGCCGGAGCTGCCAAAAATTCATTGATTCGATCGCCAATCGTCAGATCGTCTCCAAATCTAAATCTAAAGCTATCGGCAATAGAAATATCGATGGCTAATGCGGCACAACCAGCAAAGAGAAGTCGTTTTAGTTGACCGTTATTTTTAGCAGAAGTTTCCGTTATCTGCGGCCGCATTGTTACCGCCAAAAAGAATATGGCGATGAATATGTCTAATGGGATCAAAACTGGCCTCAAGAACGCAAAAACGACAAGTGGATTTAGTATAAAAGCCACCCCAATCATGGCCCAAAAGACCAGCATGCGGTTTTGGTTCCAAATCATGTATGCACAATAGGCTGCTATAAAACACACTACAAGCCGCAAGAGCACGTAGTTGTAGTAATGATGGTTTCCGATCTCCACCCAATGCCGAATTGGAATTCCCAGAAGGAGTAAAACGGCCGCAACTATAGATGAAGCTCTTAATTTTGAAGAAAGCATTCTGGTGATGCTCAGAATTCTCATGGGCCTTATCCTTCAGGTGATGGTTGCGCATTTCCTATGAAATATGCATAGAGTCGCGGATAACCATATATGCCTTCTGAAAAGGTCTATCTTACAACGCATGATTTAAAAGAAATAATTACAAATTGCTATGGCACTGCAATTAATGGCCATAGAAACGGAAGAAGTCGTGACAACTCCCAAGAAACGCGCATCCAGGAAGTGTCCTGCATTGAGGCTTCGTGAGGCCCATTGGGGCAATGGCTTAGAGGAGTTGTTGTAAGTCTTCGCGACTCAGGTCACAATCGAGGAGATTTTTCGCCAGAAGGCCGGGTCCGATGATTTCACCTGAGTGAGCGGGAACCACTGTGACGCGGCCATCCGGATGCTGTAGGAAATGATGGCTGCCCTTGATGCGAATCACATTGAATCCGGCGTTGCACAGAGCAACTATGATTTCCTTTCCCGTCAGCCTCGGGAGCCGGGTCATGACGTCACGCTGATAGTTTGCACGCCAACAAAATCAAGCGGCTCCAAACTGTCCAGCTGAGCTTCCAAACACAATTCGGCGGCCTCTCGGATCCGGATCATGAGTTCGTCCAAGGAACGAGCTTGCGAATGACAGCCCCGTAATTCCGGTATGGTTCCAATGTAGTATCCCTCAGCATCGCGCTCGATAATTACGCTAAAATTCCTGGTCATTCTTCTCCTCCAGATATGCCTATTGTACCTCGATAGCCTTCAAAAATCCCTTTTGTGTCAATTCGTTTGAGCGTATTGCAGCTTAGGTGTGGCTGTTAATTGACCCAAGATTTTCTGGCAATTGCTTGTGTCCTTCCGGCAGATGACAGTAGGGAACGTGAAACGGCGTTGTGGGTAACTTCAAGATCAGCGCAGAAAAGTGTGGGATCGGCTACGCCAATCATCCAGAAACAGCCGGGCAAGAACGAAAGGAAAGTTGCGGTACAGGTATAAAATTTTGGGAAAAAATTCGTGGGAGGCGAGATAAGGATTTCCGTCGAGCACCCCTTTCAATGAATGAAACCGCCCTTTCCTGCTTTATACGGGGTTATTTTATTTGAATCGGGAGTTGTGGCCGAAACGCGCCTGATTGGGTTCTAACAAGCGCTAGCCTATTCAAGGACTTACCTGAAAGGATCTGCAAAATATATAACGGTTGGCGGGCCAAACAGGCGAGTATCGGTTAGCTGATGCTGAGACTACTCGCAATAGATAAAGAAGCTGAGCGCCGACAGCTGAAAGCGCGCTGCATCCGCGAATCCTCGAAAACCCGGTGGCGCCCATGGGTCGCGGTGCTTTGCGCTTTCAGCTCGTAAAATGCCTCTTTCCGGATGTGGACTACCGCCACTTGTCAATCTGTATGGACTGGGAAGGCACCATGCCGCCCATACTGAAATAGTTGTTGTTGGATCCGCCGGTGACGACTACGGTAAACGTCCCGCCGGCGCTGCGCGTACCGCTGTTGAGATTCCCGCCCATGGCAGGCTTGGCACCAGGCGGTCGACCCGTTACCCATTCCGTAAGCTTTTCCACGGTATCGTATCCGGCATCCTTAACGAAGTTGGCAATCGGGGGACTCAGAACGGCGCAAGTTCCAAACAACCATCCGTCCTGTGTGCTGTAGATCTCTTTGATAATCCCGGGATAATCCATGTTCGGTCCCCAGGCAGTTGCTGCCCAGTTCTTGGCGGAAAGAATGCCCCACCCCATAAACAGGGTAACGATATTCTCGCCTTCTTTGAATCCGCGCCTCACAGACAGCGGCTTGAAGGGAGATCTCAGTTCATTTTCGGCCATGATAATTCCGATCAGGTTCATGGGATTGCCGATCGTGCCCATGTAGGTCGTTCCGACTTTGCCGCAGTTCCCGCCATTGATGGAAAGCAGGCTCCATGCTCTTCCAATCGTCGTATTGGCGTGTGCATAGGGACCTACGGCGCCCTCTTCGTAATTAAGCCCGATCTCATCGCGGATCTTTCCATTGATTACGGCGCCCGCCATGAAGCCGTTGTCGGAAACATTGACGGCCGTCTGGCCGGTTGAACCCAGCGCCAGGATGACCGGGAAATATTCCGGTTTAGCGCCCGCCATGACTGCATTAATCGCGGCAACCTTTACCGTATAAGTCCAGTTTTCACCGGCCTCAGATCCCGGATTCATTTTGCCGAGCACCTCGTCGGGGTCGTGGCTGGTCGCTTTCAGCATTTCATTGACTTTGTCTTCGGTAGGCAAAACCACGGGCAGGAAGTCCGTGTATCTCTTTTCCAGGAACAGCTTCTGAAGCTCATCCGGAGTGCCGGTATAGGTCGCCGGCCCCATATCTTTCTTCACTACTCCGGTTTTCTTCTCTTCGGCAGTCAGGGGTTTGGTCAAATTTTCCACCAGTTCCTTCATTACCGGTTTTCCTGTAATCGGATTATTGCCTTCCACAATCTGCTTCCTGATTTGCTCGTTCGTCTTAGCCCAGACCGGGCCGCGGAAATACTGGATTCGGAGGCCGGGCATGCCGAGGTTTAATGCCACCTCTTTTTCCTGTTTTGCAAACTCGGTCAGGATGAGAGGCACTGCGGGTTTTTTCATTTTGGACTCGATTTCAAATGAGAGGCGAACCGCCGCTGGAGCGCAGAGGCTTCAATGGCCCAGCCCGACAATGGCGGCGTCCCCTTTTTCAGAAATCTCAGTCCACAGGGCCGGGCTTACAGCCGACAACTGGGCCCCGCTCCGATTGTCCTTATACACAATGTTGGTTTTGGGATAATTGGCCTTGAACCATTTCATCATCTCATCCATCAGACGATCGGTTCCGATATAGCCGGTATTAATAAAATAGAGGGTCTTGCCGTCCAGCGTGTCCAGGCGCGACGCCTGCGGTATCAACGTGATCGGCGGCGGCGTGCCCATTGGATTGAGCACCGTAATGTTTGGCATAACCACCGGTCTGTTGGACGAAGCCGCCCTCTTTCCCTGCGCATAGGGCTGATTGCTCAGCATGGAAACAGTGCAAACAAGGCCTATGCACAAAATTGTAATCACAGCGATACGCAGTTTCATGCGCGATTCCTCCCTATAGATAGTTAAAATGCATATTACAATCAACGATCCGAATTCTTTGAGACTTTGAGTCTTAGAGTTATACCAACTCCAAGCCTCCAAGAAATATTTGCTCCTCTTAATACGGAGCGTATGCGGGAACGACGTCTCTATATTTCGCGACCAGTTTATCCCAGTTGCGCGGCAGCACGATTTTCCTGGTCACGAAATCATTTTGAATGCCGCCGACACTTCGCAGCGCCGCCATCCATGCCCCCGGCCCGCCCGCTACCAGGACCATCAGGCCCGAAGGATCGACGATCCGCGGAGGCATTGAAAGGACGTCCGCGTCCTTCTTTCTCACCGGGACAAGGGAAGGCGCATTCTCGATAACGTACTTCTTGAGCTTTTCCTTTGTCCAGCCGGCATCCGCAAGAATTTTAGCGTGCGAAGGAATCACGATCAGGCAGGACATGTTCCATGGCTGCAGGTTCGCCAGCGCCTGCGCAATCCCTTCCGCGCCGGTATCCATCGGAACGCTTTGCAGGAAGTTATTGGGGAAAAACACGGTTACGGTATTGTCTTCTTTCCTGAATCCCCGCTCCACCTGCAGCGGCTCCCACGGTGTTTCTTCCTCATTCTCGCCGATTACAAGGCTGTATTTGGAAGGGTTGCCGACAACGCCCATGTCCTCGACGCCTTTCCTCGCTCCGCCGATGTTCTTGACGATCAATCCAACGGCTCGCCCGATGGCGGAATTGGCAATATTCCCGGGGCTGAGAGAACCCGAACCGGAATTGATGTGGATATCGTGCCGTATCGGCCCGTTGATAGCGAAGAAAGGAGCCCAGGACCCGGTGCTCACTTCGAAAGTATCGAAGCGCGTCTTCTGGTCCGCGAGAGCTTCCACCGCGGCGATCAACACCGGCATATGCGTCGGCAGCGCTCCCGCCATAACCGCGTTTATGGCGATCTTTTCAACGGTGGCTTTGCCTAACCGCGGAATAACCTTTGCCACCACATGACCCGCAGGCAGATCCGTGCCGGTCAGCATCTCCGACAGGGCTTCTTCAGTAGGCGGCACAATCGGCAGACCGTCGGTCCAGCCGTTTTTATAATAGAAACGATTTACTTCCTCGAAGTTTCCCTTGAAAGCCACTCTGGGAGACGGGACTGCCTTTGATTTCGGCGATTTTTCCTCGGCAGTCAGCGGTGTGGTCAATGATTCCACGATGCCCGGCATCGCGGCAGCGGTGCCCGCATCGATATCGGCTTTAACCGTCGTTTCATTTGCTACGTTCAAAGGAAGAACCCGGATTCCGGGGACTCCTCTGCTGGATGCAGCCGAATGAGCGTCTGCAATAAATCCGGGATGCGCCAGTAACACGACCGGCGTGCCAAAGTCCTCGATCGCGATTGCGTTATATACGAGGAACTTTGTGCAGGACCCTCAATCTCCGACCGAGAGGATGACGGCATCGACCTCTTTGGCCCATGCCTCAAACTTGTCCTTATTTTTCGTCTCAACGACCGAGACATTCCACTCGGTAGAAACGAAGTAGCTTATCCGGGTGTCGGGATACATGGCTTTCAGTCTTCTTTCAACCGACTCGCCGATGGGCCTGGCAGCTCGCTTGTAGTTGACGAATAAGCCGATCTTTTTACCCGCCAGGGTGTCCAGTCTCTTCGCGGTGAGCCCTCTGAGCGGTATGGGATCCACTTCCGCCCACGGGCTGAGGACTTGATACTTCGGTCCCGATTTGTTTTGAGCAAACAGCACATTGGAGGAATCCGGGATTGCCGTCAGAAAGACGGCCGCTCCCAGGATCAAAAGCAACTTCAATCCGGGCATGGCGCTTCTCTCCTTCTCAATCTGATATTCCATATGATCATTCCCGGCATGGACCGTCAAGTGTGATGGTTAATAAAGATTAAAATCAACGGTGTGCCAGAAGCGGCGACAGGCAAAAATTGGAGGAGCTTGTGCGGATGGTGATGGTCTTGCGATTCCGACCGTCCAAATCCATCGAGTATATTCTCCAGACACCATCATCATTGGAGCAAAAAATAATCCTCCTGCCGTCGGGCGCGAAAGTGGCATTCGCAATGCTCCGCGACCCTGATCCCGCCGAGAGCAGCACCCGCTTTTGACCGTTCGGGTCGATGAGACTCGCTGTGTTGGCTGACTGCAGAAGCAACATGCTGCCGTCGGGCGACCACAGGACGTATGAAACCCTTCCCTTCGCCACGCGTCTCCGGCGGGCACCGTCGGCGGAGATAACGACAACGCCGGAATCCTCTGCATCCGCATCATTCTTTGGGTGTGCGACGTAAGCAATCGATCTTCCATCAGGGGACCAGACGGGGCGGAAATCAATCGTATTGCCCTCCGTCAACCGTTCACTTCTCCCGCCATCGGAGCTTATGAGATAAATTCCGCAGTTTTCGCCGATTCCGAATCCGACTGCCAGGCGAGCGCCGTCCGGTGACCAGGAAGCAGAACAATTGCGTCCGGATCCCGGCAATCGGTTTAGCGCTCCGCTCTGCGTGTCGAACACGTACACATAAGCCAGGGGGCGCACCGTCCCGTTCAGTACTTCAGGCAAGTCCCGGTCCGGGCTTTCGTATGCAGAGATGAAAAAGAGGCGCCGGCTGTCGGGAGCCCATCCGAAGTCCATGACAGGAAAATCAAGGAGCCGCTTCTGGTTCTCGCCTGTCGCATCCATGACATAGAGCAAATACTCATTGATCATGCGGTACTTCTTCAGAATGGATTCATCCTCGCTGTGCACGGTGTAGAATGCGAGCCTCTTCCCGTCAGGAGACCAGGATGCAAACCGGACTTGCGCCATCTTATCATCGATGAGAGTTTTCGATCCCGTGGTGTCGGAGTTCATCGAAACAATCCCGTGCTGCCCTTTCATGCTTGGTACAAAGGCGACTTTATAGCCTTCCGCGCCTCCTGGAGGCTGCGAACAACCCGCGCAAAGAAGAAGGGAGAAAAGAGCAATCCCTATTCCAATCCTGTTCACACTCGCTCCTGTCTATCCAGGTGATTATTGCTTCCATATTCGTGCACTTGGAAGAGAAAAGCCAGCCCGAATTAATATGGGGAAAGTCACCAGTGTCCCCATAGAAAGCAATCGACTTCGCCTGTAAGGCATTAGCCTGCCCACTCAGCCGCATCAATTTTATATCTCGGGGTCGGGGTCGGAGTCGGTATCGGGGTCGGCTTTTAGTCATGTAACATATCCATTGTTCTCGCACTTAACATCATTTCCATTCGATCCCGATTCCGACCCCGACCCCGATAAATGCTTTTATTTGTCGAATATCCTTCCATATCAAGGGCACGCCGGAGCGGCTTGGCATATCAGGACCGCCCGGCCATAGCCCGTGGATTCAGCCGGCACAAATCAGGACAGCATTAATCGTTAATATGGGATTCCCTAACAAATGGAGTAGAATAGACAAATCTGAACGATCAACGGCGCTTTTGACCATTTGCCTTTTATTTAATATTTTGTTTGCCACCTGCTCACAGAGGAGGAACTCACATGAAATATATTTCACTCGTTGCAGCATTTCTGCTTCTGTCCGGTATTGCCTTAGCCGCCGATATCGACGGGAAATGGACCGGAGAAATTGTCGGCCAGGGCATGGAAATCTCCTTCACGTTCAAGGCAGAGGGATCGACGCTGACCGGTGTCCATATAGTCAATGGACAGGAAACTCCCATAAAAGATGGGAAAATCGACGGCAACAATATTTCATTTACGGTCACATTGGATCTTGGCGGGGAGGCAAAGATACCGCACAAGGGGACCATCTCCGGCGATCAAATTAAAATGACGTACGAAATGATGGAACAACCCGGCGAAATCCTTCTCAAGAGAGCCAAGTGATCGGGCGCTTGTCCTTTGAGAACAGCGGTTGAAAACCGGCAGCGGATAGTTTCTGAAGAGACTGCCTTTCCATTAAACATGGTTTAGTAACTCAGGCTATCGCGCCGATGCGATGAACGCTCAAAACTCCCCGAACGAGTTGAAGCGAGGCCCCGATTCAAGCAGGCATGCGGTGAATCATACGGGTCGCGGCTTCAGTCGCGACCTGCATGAAGTTGTCGTTTTTGCGCCCGTAGCGGCCTGGATTTGTGGATTGTGTCATCGTCGCTGCTGTTTTAAAATCCCGCTTTCTCGCGCCGGGCGCTGTAGATTCTCTGCAGCGCCTTTTCAAGCACCGGGACTGGACAGACTATCTTCCCGTGATCCTCGCGCTGACCGGCCGGCAGTTGAATATTTGATGTAGCAGAGTATCTCTGAAGTGCCCCAACCCCGAGCAGCAGATGCATAAGAAAACAGACAAGGAAAATTCAACGGCAAGCCACAATTTCCGAAACTCAGTCGAGTTTGATGGTTGAATATCAGGCCTCTATCACAATAATCGTGTGGCCTTGAATACCAATTGAGCGCCCACCGCTCCATCGAGTTTTAGCCAGGCGTGTGTCCCATAAATGACTTGCATGCCATTACTGTTTGACCAGTTCGACACGGCGGTTTTTGGCTTTCCCATCCTCCGTATCGTTTGAGGTTACCGGAGCCGCCGGACCGACGCCAAGAGCTTTAAGCCGGGTGTCTTCCACTTTATATTTTGACGCCAGTTCTTTCACAACAGCATCGGCTCTCTGCTGTGAGAGCTTCATATTATAATCAAGGCCGCCTGCATTATCGGTGTGACCTACCACGTAGAGTCTCAGTTTAGCGTCCTGCTGCAGTAGTCTTGTTATCTCTTTCAGGGTCGGTTCCGATTCGGGTTTGACATCTGCCTTATTAAAATCAAAGTAAATCCCATAGATCACGACTTTTCCTGAAGCGCTGATATCTGCTGCCATTGTTTTTGCATCGGCGACCACATCCTGGGCCATTTCTCCTTTCTCAATCAGGGTAATCATGTAGCTCTGTCCATTCGTGGAGACATAAACCTGGCCCCAGACCTCCAGGCGGTCTTTTGTATACCGAAAATGCATATCTCCGCCCCCGCTATTTACAAAATAGGTATATGTCTTTCCCCCTATTTTTTTGACGGCATTTTCATGGTTTCGGATAATCTGAAGAGGGGAAGGAGCCTTATCACGCAAAGCGTCTTGTATCATGTATTGGATCCAATACTTTTCCCCTTCCGCTTTGACTTTCTTTTTCCCCTGACTATCCGGGTCATAAAATTCGAAGGCATCAAAATCCGATTCCTTACAATCGTTGATATAGAAATTGGGCATCCTTGTAAAAAATGGATGATCCTTGCAGTCCTTATAATCCCGCTGCCCGAAAGCGAGATTTCCGAACAATAACAAACCGGGCAGAAGACAGAAAAAGATTTTGTTTCCTTCTTTCATAATCTCTTGCCTCCTTCTTATTTTGATACAGACAAAGAAAGGCCCTTACTGCACCAAAACGCATTGGAATATTAAAAGTTTTGTAGGTGCATATCAGGACTTTTTACCCTCCGGCCGCAAAGCCCTTTTAGCCCGCTCGAAGACATAATCCAAATGATGCCAAATTAAAATGTTTGGAAGTTGTAAGGAATTTTATCAAACAAATTTGAGAATGTGGAGAATCTTTATTCATTACCAAACGAGCAACCTTCATGGTATTTGCAGAAAATGCTCCCTATGACTGCTGGACCCGTAAATTTTTGGGATGAGAATCGCGGAATCGTGCGCATGACTGAATTGTCTGGCCGAAACCTCCTTTGGGAAGTGGACGCCCTTCAGGGCATCTCCCATGAAAGCTGTGTAAAGCGCATCGCCCATGTGGGGTGGTGCCGGCTTCAGCCCGCACGTCTGGCCTGAAGGCCGTACACACATGTGAAATGCGCCGGTTTATCAACGACGGCGGCCGTAGAAATGATCGCCTATGCGGCGCATGCGGGTCAACTCTTCCTCTGTCATCGGGCCCTGATCCAGCACCTTCAAATTTTGTCTCATTTCATCCAGCGTTCTGGGACCGGTCATGCACACATCGACGGCCGGATGAGAAAGAGCAAATCGATAGCAGTCGGCCGCCGTGGGCGCCTTCTCACCCGAAGGCATTTTTTTGGGCTTGAGCAGTTTGCCCCAGTCTGTGGCTGTAAAATCAACGATGCCCGGTCGGTTGTCGCCCGGCAGAAAAGAGAAAACCTCCGTCTCGGCGCCGCGGTGAACGGCGTTGTATCGCAGGTGAAACACGCCGATTCTTTCATCCTTCCGAATCTGCGGAAACAGCAGCCTGTTATGTCCGGAGACGCCCAGAAAGCGCACGAGGCCTTTTTCCTTCAGCTTCATGGCACCGTCGATTATCCGCGGCGACGGGGGCTTCGGGAAATACCCCAGGATCAGCACGTCCGCATAATCCAGATGTGCTGCCTTCAGACCTTTCAGAAGAAAGTGCTCGGTGATAAAGGACTGATGTGCATAGCTGAACATAGCCAGCACCAGGCGGTCGCGCTGCCCTTTGGCAACAATGTTGCGCAGAGCATCCCGCATGTGGGGGGAGAATCCCTTGATGAAGGTCCCCCATGTAAGGTAATTGCACCCGCGTTCAAACGCTTCCTCTATGGCTGCCGCCGGAACCCAATAGCCGGAAGCAACGCCCAGCCGTCCGACCTTGAGCCCTGTTCGTCCCAATACTACCTGTTCGTTGAATGTCATTTCCCAATCCCATCCCTGTTAAATTGTCGAAATCCTATAATTAAAGATTGAGTAATTGTATCAAACAATTTCTACAATTAGTTCAACCTCACGCAAGACAAATCAGGATTGGCTTTTCGCTTCTGCCTTTCGACCCCGATTCCGACCCCGACCCCGACCACGATTGCTTACAGATGACATAGGAATGCCCGCGGCGGCTTGTTACAGACTCGTTACAAAATCCTGCATCTCCCCGCCCGATAATTAATTTCGTAACACAGAAATGCTGTTCCAAAAAAGGAGGCCGGATATGAATCAACGATACCGCGTCGGCATTCTGATGATGTTGCTTATATTCTGCTCTGCTGCCGTTGTTCGCGAGACCATGGCGCAGACGACGCAGCCTCACCGCCGTGCATGGGCGCGCAATGTAATTATCCCTCAAGCCGGGGCCTATTCCACAGATGTGAAGCGCGCGGTGAAGATCGTCGAAGTCCGCGCAGGCGCGGTGATCATCGAGCAGGTCGCCGTCACGACTCTTGAAATTTCGCTGGCAAATCATTCCTCGATCCGCCAGGAGGCTGAACTGCTGGTTCCCGTACCCGATGGAGCCGTGGTGCGCGGCTTTGCCTTTCAGGGTCCGAACGCCGAACCGACTGCGGAGCTCCTGCCGAGGGAAACCGCTGCGGGAACCTATCACGGTCTGGTTGCCAGAATCCGCGATCCCGCGCTGCTTGAATTCGCCGGGTACAGCCTGCTGCGCTCCAGCGTTTTCCCGATTGAAGCTCACGGTTCGCAGAAAGTGCGGTTGACCTATGAAAATCTTCTTACTGCCGACAGCAATCGCATCGACTATCTGCTTCCACGCAGCGAATCCGTTGAATATGCGGTCCCCTGGAAAATATCCATTCGCATCAAATCCAAAACGCCGATTCAGACCGTCTATTCTCCCACCCATGAAATAGAGACCGTATCCCGTTCGGAAAATGTGGTTTCAGCAAGGATCGCCGAGGACGCGAAAATGGAGCCCGGGCCGTTCCGCATATCCTGCCTGCTGCAGCGCAGCGACATCACCGCCTCATTTCTGGCTTATCCGGATCCCAAAGTCGGCGGAGGCTATTTTCTACTTCTTGCCGGATTGCCGGGGGAATCCTCCGGTCAAAAAGTCCCCGCAATAAAGCGCGAAGTTACGCTGGTTATCGACCGCTCCGGAAGCATGCGCGGCACAAAAATGAATCAGGTGCAGAAAGCTGCAAGCGACATTCTCGACCGTCTGGCCCCCGGTGAAGCATTCAACCTGATCGCCTATAATGAGTCGGTCGAATCCTTCGCTTCGCGTCCGACAGTTCTCTCTCCCGAAACGCGTACCAGAGCTCAAGAGTGGATCAGACTCCTGTCTGCCAACGGCGGCACCAATATTCACGATGCATTGGCCGAGGCATTAAGTGCCGCACCGCCGGACGATCTGCTGCCTCTGGTGTTATTCCTGACCGATGGTTTGCCAACGGTCGGACGAACCTCTGAGGCCGCAATACGGGATCTGGCCGGCGCAGCGCGTCCTGTTCGCCGCAGAATCTTTACCTTTGGCGTGGGCGCCGATGTTAACACTCCTCTGCTCAACTGGATCGCGGATCAGAGTGGCGGGGCGGCAGCATTCGTACTTAATGACGGGGATCTTGAAGAAAAGATCACCCAAACATTCAAACGCCTGTCGGGTCCCGTGATGTCTTCTCCGCAGCTGAAGGTTCTGGATCGCGAGGGCCGTACGGCCGCCGGCGCCGTACAGGACATGCTGCCGAAGCCGCGCGATCTTTTCGAGGGCGATCAGTTTGTCATCCTCGGTATCTATCGGCGCAATCAGCCACTGACGTTTGAACTGACAGGCAATATGCGCGGGCATAAGCGCACATTCCATTTTACTTTCGAGACGGACAAAGCCAGCGTCCGGAACAGCTATGTACCCCGCCTCTGGGCCAGCCGCAAGATCGGTATGCTATCCGACTCCATCCGTCAGCTGCAATTGCCCGCCACAGATCCGCGCATCAAGGAGCTGGTGGATGAGGTAGTCCGTCTATCTACCGAATTCGGCGTCATGACCGAATACACATCCTTTCTGGCGCTGGAAGGCACCGATTTGTCCGGCCAGGACGCGGTATTGAGCCAGGCCAACGCCAACTTCACCAAGCGCGCCCTGCAGATCCGCAGCGGCAAGGCCTCGGTCAATCAGGAGATCAATAATAATTACCGGAAAAACCAGAAATCGTTGGATCATGCAAACCAGTATACAGACCAGAATCTGAACCGCGTATCGATCACCTCCGTACGCCAGATATCCGACCGCACTTACTATCGGAAGAACGGCCGATGGCTGGACAGCAGTCTTGTGGGGAATGCCTCGACCGCCAGGCCCTCTCAAGAAATCCGATTTGCAAGCAAAGAGTACTTCGATCTTTCAGAACGTCTCGCCGCGAAGGGCCGCCAGGGAAGTCTCGCGCTCAACGGCGACATTCTCATCGTTGTGGACGGCCGCCTGATTCTTGTGCGCGGACCGGAGGCTCAATGAACATCTTTTTCAAAAGGAGATTGCATATGAAGACAAATACAATTATCGCATTTTTGCTGATTATCCTTGCTATTGGTGCCGTGGCAACGCCGGCCCAACAAAACCTCAAACCGGTGATCCAGATGGCAATACTTCTGGACACGAGCAACAGCATGGATGGATTGATCCATCAGGCAAAATCCCAACTCTGGAAAATCGTCAACGAGTTTATTGAGGCCAAAAAGAACGGCAAAAAGCCGGATCTTGAGGTTGCACTTTACGAATACGGCAATAATCGTTTGTCGTCGGAAAGCGGCCATATCCGCCGGGTCCTTCCGCTGACGAACGACCTGGATAAAGTGAGCCAGGAATTGTTTGCGTTGACTACCAACGGAGGCAATGAATTCTGCGGACAGGTAATTGATAAGGCCACCCGCGACCTGGCGTGGAGCACGTCATCCGACGATCTCAAAGTAATTTTCATTGCCGGGAATGAACCTTTTACCCAGGGCACGGTGGATTATCACCAGTCGGTCAAAGCAGCCATTTCCAAAGGCGTCGTCGTCAACACGATTCATTGCGGTACCGAACAGCAAGGCATCGACGGCAAATGGAAAGACGGAGCCTTGCTGGCCGATGGCAGTTATCTTTTCATCGATCATGACAAAGCGTCCATTTCTATAGAAGCGCCACAGGACAAACAGCTGGCAGAGCTGGGCGAAAGACTCAACAAAACTTATATTGCATACGGCGTCCAGGGCAAGGCCGGTCTATTAAACCAACACGAACAGGATAAGAATGCCCGCAGTGCGTCCGTCAATAATGCGGCCAACCGGGCGATCTTCAAATCCGCCGCACAATACAACAGCGCCGCCTGGGACCTGGTAGATGCCATCGATAAAGGCACTGTCAAAATGTCCTCAATCAATGAAAAGGATTTGCCGGAAAGCATGCAGAAAATGAACAGGGCTGAACAAAAGACTTACATTGACGGCAAGCGCGCCGAACGAAATCGAATCCAGGCAGAAATCAGCAAGCTGAACAACGAACGAAAGGTCTATATTGCGGCGAAGATGAAGGAACAGGCAGGGGCAGAAACCGATACGCTGGATTCTGCCATGGTTAAAACCATACAATCCATAATGGTCAAAAAAAGTTTCCAGTCCGGGCAATAGAGCCTTGATGCCTGGTTTTCTGTTTTCACGGACGTGTCGCGGCTTCAGCCGCGACCCTGAGTTTATGCATTCGAGACTGGCAGGATAATGGAGGGTCCGGCGAACAGCCGCGAAGCGGCTGCGAAACAAAGCCCAGGGATGGCTGCTCTATTGCAGCCAACCCTGGGGATGATATGCCGTTGCGGTCAACCCTGGGCTCTGTTACGAAGCCCTTTCAGGACTTCTGCCGCGACCCACACGACATAGGGCGCTAAGCAGCTGACGGCTGAAAGCTGACAGCCGACAGCTTCCTTATTGGAGCGAATGAGATACAATAGGCGCATCACGATTCAATGGCACCGACTGGGCGGAAACCATGAGCAAACGAATTATTCTGGTGATAGAAGACGATGCGGCGATTCGCAGCGGCATCGTTGACGCATTGACCTTCAGCGGCTATAAAACCCATGAAGCGGCCGACGGCAAAGCAGGCATGACGGAAGCGCTGCAATCCGCCTGCGATCTGATCCTGCTGGATCTTGTGCTGCCCAAAATCGGCGGGCTGACAATTCTTGAAGAGTTGCGCAAGAGCCGGCCCGCTCTGCCGGTGATTATCCTGACAGCCCGGGGCGAGGAATCGGATCGCGTAAAAGGTCTGGAACTCGGCGCTGACGACTACGTGGTCAAGCCGTTCAGCGTCAAAGAACTGCTTGCCCGCGTGCAGGCGGTGCTGCGTCGGACGCCGGAGCGGCCGCTGGATCTTTCATCCATACCCTTTTTCGGCGGCACTCTCGACATGGATCGATGCGAGGTGCGTTTCGATGACGGCCGGCGCGGCGAGCTTTCCGAACGCGAGATGGAGTTGCTGCGCTACCTTGCGATAAATCCCAAACGAGCGGTGTCGCGGGATGAAATTATGGAGCGCATCTGGCGAATCAATCCGCGGTCCGTTGTCGAGACCCGCACCATCGATATGCACATTGCGCGGCTGCGCGAAAAGCTTCGCGATGATCCGGCGAACCCGCGCATTATTCTGACTGTTCGAGGCAAAGGCTATCGTTTTGCAGGCCTGGAGGAGGCATCATCAGACACCGTTGGCACATCTGGCTCGCCTTTGGATTGAGCCTGGCGCTGGTTCTGGCCGCAATGGCCTGGCTCAGCCGCCTTGTGCTCAAACTCGATGCCGAAGGCAAAACGGCGCTGCAGCAGGCAGCCTTTGAGGAAAACGTACGCCTGGCTTTATGGCGCATGGATTCGGCTTTGACCGGCCTGATCAGCCTCGAAAACGCCCGGCCCTATGTTTCCTATCAATCGCTGATTCGCGCGCTGCCGGAGTCTTCGAATCCTGAACCGGCAGGCACTCTTCCGGCAGAGCCTTCCATGAAAAGTCTGCTTTATTTTCAATTCGAACCCGATGGCCGGTTGCTCCTGCCGGAAGCAGCAAAAAATCAGAGCGCCCAGCTGGACAAGTTGCGTCATACCGTCACCAAAAGCGCCCTGCTGAGATCCATTCAATACACAACCGAAATTCTGACAGTGCAAAAAAAAGCGGAATTTGAGACGCAGAAGAGTGCAAAGGGAGCCGGTCCCGATGACAAGCGGGCCTCGCTTTCGACTTCACCGCCACAGGCGAAAGAAACCACGGACTCCGGCTCTTCATCGGGCTCCGCTCTTCCTCTCCAGTCCAGAATGAAACAGGATGTGCAGCAGAGCATGAGCAGCAACGAACTGAGCATCCGGAATTCCCTGATTTACAAGAATATCCGCCTCAACGTGCCGCCCGAGCTCGCGACAAAATCCAGTCAGGAAATACAGCAAACGGAGTCTCCTGATATCGCAGCTGTCCCGGATGCAGCTGTTCGGAGCCAGCGGCAATCCCAAACGGCATGGGGAGCCGGCTCGACGCCGCAGGACACGAAACTTGAATTAATGAATCCGGTCTGGCTGGATGAGAACCTTTTTCTTGTACGGCGCATTTCCATCGGGGACAAGGAGTATTTTCAGGGCTGCCTGCTGAACTGGCCGGGCATCCGCGAAATGCTGCTGAAGCTGGTTAACGACCTCCTGCCTCAGGCGCATCTGGTCCCGCTGCAACATTCGCCCGCGACGGGAGAGACGCACCTGCTGGCTTCCATCCCCGCTCGACTGATTCCGGGGCCCATCCCCGCTGAAGCACGGAATGGATGGACCGTTCTTCACGCATCCCTGGGCATTGCCTGGATTGCCGTTCTGCTGGCGACTCTCGCCGTTGCCGCTGTTCTGCGGCGAACCATGGAATTGAATCAACGACGTGGTGCCTTCGTCTCGGCTGTAACCCATGAATTGCGCACCCCATTGACCACATTTCGCATGTATACCGAAATGCTGGACGAAGGGATGGTGACCGACAGCGAAAAACAGAAAAAATATTTCGGCACCCTGCATAGCGAAGCGGAACGTCTCAACCATCTGGTCGAGAATGTGCTGGGCTATGCCCAGTTGGAGAACAATCGCGGCGGCGCAGAGCGCATCGAGACGGTTCGCCTGGCGGAGTTGAAGGAGCGTATCGAGCCGCGCCTGGCTGATCGCGCAGCGAAAGGTGGAATGGACCTGAATGTTGAAATGGAAGACGCTGCGGGCCCTGCATCCGTGCAGGCGGATCTCTCGGCCGTTGAACGCATCCTGTTCAATCTTGTGGACAATGCCGGGAAATACGGCCGCGATCCGGGCAATTCGCCGGCTATATTTTCGATCGGATTGAAGAACAACAAAGCCGTCCTGTCCGTCCGCGATCATGGTCCCGGCATCCCGCCGCGCCTGCAAAAAAAGCTTTTCATTCCCTTTGCAAAATCCGCATCCGACGCCGCAAACTCCGCGCCTGGCATCGGCCTGGGTTTAAGCATCAGCCGCCGTCTCGCCCGGCAGATGAACGGCGATCTCATCCTGGACCAGACCGTCGGCGACGGCGCGCGCTTTGTGTTGACGCTCCCTTTGGCGTAGCCGGCCCTTCACTATGGCAAAAATTCCCGGCGACTGACTCGGCTATCCTGGAATGCATAAACTATTCGGCATTGGACTCCGATGAATCCCCTGGAGACAGTGGTGCCGAGTCTCTGGTGCGTTTTATGGTTTATTACATGATATGGCCGCCCTTCGCATAATGCCGGCCGTAACAGGCTAAGGACGTGCCTCCATGCCATCCGGAAAAACGAGTCCTTTGAAGCAAAAGGAAACTGCCTGCGATCTGTGCGGAAGCCGCGATTATCGCCTGCTTTTCCAGTGCCGGGGCTATCCGATAATGGAGTGCCGGGAATGCGGACTGGTCTTCACCGGCTCGGTGATGGCTCCCGATGATAGAGAATCGCTCTATAAGAACGAATATTATGTCCATGCTGCCGGATATGCAGAAAGCATCAAGCGTTCGGCAGCGGCCGGAAATCCTGAATACGATGAACGCGTGCGCCTGGCATCCAAATTCTCGCCACAGATACCGGGAACAGTTCTTGATGTGGGATGCGGATCGGGAGGGCTTCTGGCTGCGTTCAAACGGGCCGGTTGGAATTGTTGCGGGATCGAACCATCCTCCGACCTGTCAGCCTATGCAAGGGATATTGCCGCCTGTGAAATTTATGAAGGCACCATCGAATCCACTCCGCTTCCCCAGGCTGCGTTTGATGTGATCTCGGCATGTCACGTTCTTGAGCATAGTGCTTCCCCACATGATTTTCTTCAAACATGTTTCCGATCGCTCAGAGATGAAGGCGTGCTGCTGGTGGAAGTTCCGGATTTCGGATGCTATTTAAGCAGGAAACAAGGCGCGGACTGGCTCCCGCTCTATCCGGATACTCATCTGTATCACTTCACCATCTCCACGCTTCAACGTCTGCTGAAAGCGACCGGCTTTCGCCCTGTCCGCATTCGACGCTATGGGGGGCTTGGCATTTTGTCGACACAAGAATCTGATAATTCCGTCAAAGACGCCGGCCATGCCAAAAACATTGTCGAGCAGTCGTTATGCAATGTTGCGAAAAAAAGGATATTTGATGCCCGGCGCTATTTGTATCGCATCCCCGCAGTAAAGCCTTTTGCACGCTATGTGTACTGGCACCTCATGCGAATGAATGAGTACATCAGCATCTATTCGATCAAATCCCGCTGATGGATAGCGTCCTCTACAAACAGCCTGTCGCCGTCTTGGGCGGATTACATATCCGGACAATTTTGCAGTTGTGTCAGAGTTGTGCGCGTATGGTTGCTGCGAACTGTTGTGCACGAACGTCAAGGCTGTCTGCTTCGACCGCCTTCTGCCGGAACATTTTCACTTCTTGTCTTCCTGAATCAGCCTGAATGGCGTCGAGCGCTGCAGCATAGCTTTCTGCATTCCCTTCTTCAACCCAGTATATCGCCTTGTTGAACCGCGAAAGCGAAGGAATGCGAGTGCTCAGCACGGGCGCTCCCATAGCCAGATATTCGGGGGCTTTGATGGGGTCGCTTGCCAGAGTAAACGCATTGAGCCGGTAGGGAATCGCGCATGCGTCCGAATATTGTATCCAGGAGGGAACGTCGTAAAAGGAAACGCCTGGGAACAGGAAGGCGCGCGGACCGAATTGCCGGATCCTCTCTTTCATTGGCGGTTCCGTCACCCGGCCAAGAAAGACCCAATGCCATTCGGGCCTGAGTGAAGAAACCGCAGTGATGCCGTCCCAGTCAATTCTTTCGGAGATGTGACCGGCTACCAGGATGCGGGGCCGCGGAACGCCCTGTAAAACAGCGGGCTCGGAGCGGATTGTATTCAAATTGAAAATGCGTTCGTTGTAAAAATTGGGCACTATGTGTATTGGCAGATGCTTGCCGCAAGGCGCGCGCTCCCGGAGCCGGTTTGCCAGCACTTCGCTGACGCAGAAAACCTGGTCTATCTTTTCAAGAAGGCAACGTTCACGCTCCATTTCTCCGGGTATCGGCCTGCCCTCCAAGTTTACCGTATAGTCGTCTGAGGCTGAGTACAGGCTCAAAGGCTCTTTCAACAAACCGATCAGAGGGTACTGTTCCGGACTGCGTACGCAGAAGACATCGGGTCTGGTTTTTGCCAACTGCCCCATTTCTCTGCAAAACAACCGATTATTCAGAGATTTGAATGCCGGTCCCATGATGGGGACACGAACCGGGAAATGAAGCGGCCGGTAATAGATCTCAACGCGGCTATCGTCGGGTTTGAAAATTCGCTTCTGAATGCCTATAGAGGACGGGGATCGCAGGACGCTCACGCTGGGATTAACCGCGAGGACTCTATCCGTCTCCGCGATGCGGACAGCCAGCGAATTTTCAATAAAGTGAGATCCCTCTCCCCTCACACAGAAGATCCAGTCCACGTTTCGGCCTCCACATCATCAACAACAGACAGAATCCAATATGCCACCAATTATACGGATCTCATGCATCCATTCTTGAAAATTCGATGGCCGTCCTCAGTCTTCCGGGCGTTCGCCTTCCGGCGCCATTTTTACGAGCTTGGGATCAAAGCGCGCGACGATTTCAACCAGGTCGGCCTGGGCGGCCATGACGGATTCGATATCTTTGTATCCCATCGGCACTTCATCGAGGCCGGCCGAGATCAATACCACATCGTGCTCGGCCAGAAACTTCTTTCCGTCATGCCAGGTGTATGTGCTCTTGGTCATCGTTCGGCTCATCCTTCTGCCCGCGCCATGCGCAGCGGAGTTCATAGATTCAGGGACTCCCCTTCCCCGGACGACATATCCTGGAGTCGCCATCGATCCCGGAATAATCCCAATGACTCCCTCCCCTGCAGGCGTTGCGCCTTTCCTGTGAACGATGACATCCTGGCCAAAATGATTTTCCTTCCAGGCGAAGTTGTGATGGTTCTCGATATCGAGAAGCACAGACACGCCGAGGAGCTTCGCAATATCGCGGTGAATCAGATAATGATTGGCTGCCGCATACTTCCCCATCAGTTGCATCGCCTGCCAGTATTCCTGCCCGGCCTCGCTGTTCAAATCAAGCCAGGCCAGATGCTGCAATTCCCGCGGAAGCTCGCGGTGGAGACTCATGGCGAGCCTGCTGTAGTGGGTTGCCACCTGGCCGCCGGTTCCACGGCTGCCGCTGTGGCTCAGCAGGGCGAAATATACGCCGGCATTCAATCCCAAATCAGCCCGTTGGAGAGTCAGCGTTCCGAATTCGGCAAAATGGTTGCCCGAGCCGCTGGATCCGAGCTGGAACCAGGCTTTATCCTTGTATTGCCGGGTAATTTTGCTGAACGACCAGTCCTCATCCATCACAGCATGTTCCTTGCGAACCTTGAACCCTCCGCCGACGCCGAAGCACGTGGCCTTTTTAATCACATTTCGAAGACGGCCCTCCTGCCCTCGTATAGCAGACACAGGAAGATCCAGGACCGTCATCTTCATTCTGCAGGCGATGTCCATGCCGACCGCGTACGGGATTACGGCATTTCGTGTAGCCAGCACGCCGCCGATGGGAAGGCCGTATCCCACGTGAGCATCCGGCATTAGTGCGCCGGCGACAGATACGGGCAGATTGCAGGCATTCTCCATCTGCCTGATGGAATCGGCTTCCATGCCGGATCCCCACCGCCGATAGGGAGCCGGCGCATTTCGCTGAGCAAAGGAGGCGCGCGCGCGATCGGTTTGTGTGAGCAAGTTTGCGAGCTTTCCCCAAATTCCATCCTCGAGGTAGGCACCGGGATTTTCTACAATAGCCCTAACGGTATGGCGGATCGCCTCTCGAGTCATGCCGGTTTCCAGAGCTTCACGGGCGGCTTCGCCGGCCAGCTTGATCGGCTCGCCTCTGGGAATGCCGAGATTATGCAGTTCTTTCGTTTTCATGCTTCGCTTCCCCACCTGGATATATTTTGCCTGAACCGGCAGCGATTGGAGAGTGCAAAAAGGCAGCCACGTATTTGCACGAATTTTCAGGCTTACATTGCCAGGCGCTGTGGCCCATCACTCCACGGCTTCAGCTGATTATTGCGTCGATTGCCTGGAGAGTTTCCAATGCTCCGGCGGCGATTCCGATGTGGCCTGCGGGGACTTCGGCCTCGCGCGGATTGATGCGGATGAGAGTGCCGTCTGGTCTCGATACCTCTTCGCAGAAACGACGGACGGTTGATATGGTTTGCCCCGATCCGCATTCAACAATTGCCAGATTTGCTCCTCGGATCTCCTGAAGCCAGCGGTTCAGACGCTGCTGTTGTTCACCGGTGCGCCGCTCATCCCAATCCCAGTCGCCGAACATCAGGATATTCGGCCTGGCAGTGGCTCCGCACCGCGGACAGCATGGCAATTTCCCGACAGCACGCATGGTTTGCTCGTCCACATCAACCGGCTGCGGATTGGCGGGATCGCATTCAAAAATGCCGATTCCGCATCCCGCCGTGCATTGCAGCCAATCGATGGCTCCGTGGATCTCCACGATGGCGTCGGGAGGAAAGCCCGCCCTCTGGAATTGTCCGTCGACATTGGAGGTAAAAACAAAAAATCCATGCCGCATTCGTTCTCCCCATTTTCTAAGGATCTGAAATCCTCGATGCGGCACGGTAGTGCGGTAAAGGCCGAGCCGATGACCGTAAAATCCCCAGCCCAGCTGCGGATCACGGGAGAACCAATCGGGATTGGCCATCTCAATAAAGCTTAAACCCAATTTTGCATAGGGTGGATAGGCGCGCCAGAATCCCTGATTTCCGCGAAAATCCGGCAGACCGCTATCCACACCCATTCCCGCCCCTGCGCCAATCAGCAGAGCATCTGCGCGCCGGATAGCTTCGGCAGCCTTGTTTATAAGCCGATGCATATTCCAAAAAAAATAAACCGCGGATCTGCACGGATTCTCACTGATCTGAGATCCGTGAAAACCCGTGGAAATCCGCGGTAAAATTTTATCTCATTAGACTCCCAGCTTGCCTTTGCTTGCCATAGTATCGGCGACCTTCTTCATACCCAAGTCATCCAGCGTCTTCCGGGTAGGCCAGCCTGTATCGGCATTCCAGCCTTCCAGTTTATAGAAGTGGGTTTTGAATTCCTCCACGCCGTTTTTATCCAGATACAGATCGCCCTGGTCTTCAAAGCTCCATTTGCCATCCTGGTAAATAGGCTTGCTGCCCAGCGACATGAAGGTAGCGCCCGGCATGAACATGAAAGGGGCAAACTGCTCTTTATCCCGGTGCCTTCCCGCCATTACCCGGATCGCCCGCTCCATATTCCATATCTTCCTGCCGGTTTCAATCGTGTCGGCAAAGGTTTTGTTATTGCCTGTAACGGCTTTATAGTAACTATATTCCAATTCAGGGCTGGGGCCGGCAATGCCGCTCGCTGATCTGCCGATGAAGCTGGGCAGCATCATTTCGCAGATCGCCATGGATTCATTATAGAATCCGGCAAAGCGTCTGGCCCAGGCCACCATCTTGGCTTTGTGCGCGGAATAGATGCCGGTTTTTCTGGCCTCTTCTCCCTTCCAGGAATTGCTGAACATCAACGGGTCCCCGGTAAAGGGTTCTACCTTAGCCGCCAGCATTTCGACGAGCTGCTCGGCGGTATACGTCGCCGGCCCGCCGAATCCACCGCCGCCGGTCACGCCCATGAATCCATGCCACATGGGGTCGCCGGACATTAAAATATACCCATAAGCCCAATCCACGCCCGGAAGCGTATGATGCCAACTCGCTCCATAGGCGGGGAATCGCAGTGCGCCCGAGTTCAGATCTTCTTCCAGTCTCCCCCATTTCTTGGCAGCCTCAAAGGTCCCCTCAGCCAGATCGGCTCCTATGCCGATCTTCCTCGCGATGGCATCGCAGAAGGCTTCACGAAAACTCAAATTCCCCCATTGATCCATCGGCAATGGATGAGAATCAATTTTCTTTCCCGGTCCCAGGACGCCGAGTTCATACAGATATTTGATGTACCAGCCCATTCCGGGCTCCATGGGCACACGGCCTTTGAACAACGCAGGCGCATTAGGCACCTTGTTTTCCATTGCGCCGCCGAACTTGGTGGCCCAGGTGCAGATTCCCCATTTGATGGCGACGTCGGCGCCCCTCATCGTATCCCCCATGAACCAGTACTCGTCTGCGCACATGGATTCGCCGCCGTAATAGGAATTCCGTTTCCGATCCGCGTTGACACAAGGCATACACGAAGATGCGCCCGCGGAAATTCCCATCCCGGAACCCTGTATATGCTGGATTCTGATATCCACCAGTGCTTTCGGATCCGCTGTCTGAATGCTGCCGGTGCCGATCACGCTGACGGCTTTCAGGTTCTTCGATCCGAAAACGCCTCCGAAACCGCCGGTGCGGCCGCTGACGCCGCTGCCGTGAATCAAAGCGGCAACTCTCGTCATCGATTCGCCCACCGGGCCTATGCAGATGATCTGCGGTCTGGCCGTCGTATACTCATTCCCGATCTGGTGCCACTCTTCGCCGAATCTGGTTCGGCCCACGACATCGGTCGTTATTTTCCCTTGTGTCTCAAAGGTGTTTAAACCCCAAAGCGATTTGGCATCCTCGATGGTGACTTTGTCGTTAATGATGTTAATCCAGACCGGTTTATCGGATTTGCCGTGAATCACCACTCCATCCCATCCGGCGAGCTTAAGCATGGTGGCGAATCGGCCGCCCATGCTGGTCCGATGGAATAGGGGCGTAGGAAAAGTCTCGGGACCGATGCCGCAGACGCTGGTTCTTCCGGCGCCCGGAACTCCAGTGGCTGCGAGCGGCCCCGTCATCAACGAAATCACGTTCCTCGGGTCAAATGCATCCTGCAAATCCCAATCACCGGGCGCAACCGCCAGGTCCCAGAATATGGTGGCACCCATTCCGACTCCGCCGCCGAACTCCTCATATTGAGCGGTGTCCATCCTGCCGATTTCCCTGGTTGTAAGATTGATCTTCAATATCTTTCCCGCATATCCGTTTGCCATATCTATGCTCCTTCCTTCGGCGCCGGCTTTGGAGCCATCTTCATCTTGGGGAACGTCTTCGGTGGAGGCGCCAGATTCACGTCATATCCGGCGACATCGGTCTGCGAAGGAGCATCTCTCACAAGCTTGAGAGCCTTCGCCGCACACGTTTCTATGCATGCCTGTTTGCCGTCGGGCCCGCCCTTTTGGCTCCAATAGGGAGCGTCGGCGCACAGGTCGCATTTGGTTGATTTCAATTTTACCGGGTCCCAGATCGTACGATGCGGTCTTTGCGGACAGGAGTTAATACATCTCCGGCAGCCGATGCATTTCGATTGATCGATCCTTCTCACATTGCCGTTGGCAGCGTCTATATGACAGGCGCCCGTCGGACAATTCTGGACGCATAGCGGCGACACACATTGCCGGCAAACCGACATGACAATGTCATAGGGATACTTCGTGAATGACGGAGCATCTCGAATGATCTGTATTCTGGATAATGAAGGATTGGCTGCTCCTTCATGAGTCAGGGAGCATGCAAACATGCAGCTCTGGCAGCCAAGACACAACCTGCTGTCGTAAACAATGTATCCGGTCGAAGCCGCATAGGACGGCTTGGCATCCTGCGCAGGCGATGGCGTCAATACTGCGGCCGCAGATTGTGGGGCAGTTGCAGCCAGGGCGCCGGCCGCGATTGCAGCGCCGCTTCCGGTCAAAAAATCACGTCTTAATACTTTTTTTCTTTTATTTTCGGCATTTATGGATTCAGCCATAAACCAGCCTCCTTCTCGTCAGCTTTCCCAATATCGTGATCCATAATCAAAAACGAGGGCCATGATGACCTACAATAACAAATTATGACCCGTTTAAACCACATAATTGCTCGTATAGATATGGGCGTTCAATGAGCAGATTTTCGTAGATTGATGTATACTATGAACACGACATTCATTTGAGGCGAATAATCAGGTTCAGGAGGTGCTGAATGATGGAGAGAGCTTCCATCCGCATCTTTTCCAGAGGCCTGATCCGGATCGGATTTTTTCTCATTACCCTGGCACCGGACTCATACAGCCAGGCTAAGTTTCCCTCGTCTCCAGACAACGCCCAACAAATCGAAGGCCAAGGGGAAGGCTTCATGGTTCGCGTCGCCGTGGAAGAAATGCGGCTGGATGCGGTGGTTGTGGACAGGAAGGGCCGGCAAATCACCAACCTGACAGCAGCGGATTTCGAGGTTTATCAGGACGGCAAGCAGCAGGAAGTCACCTCATGCATCTATATCAATAACAATCAGACAGAGCCGGAAAAGAGTCCTGCCCTGGCGAAGGAATCAAAAATAAATTATCCGTTTCGTGCTCCCATGATGTCGCCGGATAAAGTCCGGCGCGCCATAGCCTTTGTCGTCGACGATCTGTCCATGGATTTTGGGAGGGTGGATTCTGCCCGACGCGCGCTTGAGAAGTTTGTGAAAGAGGATATGCAGCCGGGCGATCTGGTGGCCATCCTGCAGACGAGCCGCGGGATCGGCGCGCTGCAGCTGTTCAGCTCGGACAAACGGGAACTGCTCGCCATTATTAAGAGTATCCGGTGGAGCATGAGCTTTGGGAGGTTTTCCCAGATCATGGCTCTTTCCTATTGTATCCGGGCGCTTCAGGGTATTCCCGGACGAAAGTATTTGATACTGATGTCCTCCTACACAACCCTGAACAGCAGCTTGATTCCGGATCCCACAAAATCGACGCCGCGCAGTGCGGATTTCAGCGCGTACAACCTGCTGGCCGACGCGGCCTTGCGCTCGGGAGTTGTGATTTACACGGCAAATACAACCGGTTTATTGGCTCCTTTCTCCGGAGGCCCCTGGGCTACGGTGGATATTTCCAGTCTGGAGATCAGCGAAAAAGAGCTTCCGCTGTCGAAAAAAACGGGAGGGATTTCTGTCAAAGGCAGTAATTTTCCAATCAGCAGGGTTATGGAGGAAATAAAGGGATATTACCTGATTTCCTATATCCCGCCGCGAAAAACATTCGGATCGGACAAGCGAGGGGTATACCACCGCGTTCAAATCAAGGTTAAACGGCCGGGTTGCGAGGTTCATACCCGGGATGGATTTTTCGGATCGATTGAGCCCGTTGACGAGCTGGCCAGATTCCGGAATACGCTGCGGGAGGCAATCTTTTCTCCCTTCCGAAATAACGACCTGAAAGTCAATCTGGCTTTCGGCTATACCGGGAGAATTCCAAAAGGGTATTTGCTTCGCGCCTGGTTGCATGTGGATGCCGGGGAGTTGAATCCGATCGAGGAGATAGACGGCACTTACTCCATTATATTGGAGGTTGTGTGTGCAACCTCCGGGCTCAGCGGTTACATCCGGGACTCGGGCAGTATGGAATTTACATTCAGCATCAAAAAAGAACATATTGATTGGATCAAGGAACACGGCCTCAGGTTTTCGCTTTCTCTCCCTGTCCAGGGACCGGGGGCCTATTACGCGCGAGTGGCAGTCAGAGATCCCCGCTCCGGAAAGATCGGATCGTCCTATCAATTCATAGAGATACCAGATCTGAAGAAGCGTCGTCTTTCTCTCTCCAGTGTTTTCGTCCTGAACCCTGATGAAGACGCCTCCTGGATTTATACCGGGAAAGCGAATCAGTCGGAAACTGTGCTTCAATTCAATAGGCGCCGCGATTCCGGCATGACTCCCGCTCTTAGGAACTACACGCCCGGGGAGAGTTTTGAATATGCGGCAATCATCTATAACGCGGAAACTCCAAAAGGGCTGCCCCCCGATTTGGAATATCGGTATGTTCTCTTCAGAAACGGCAATGAGCTCTATAAAAGCGAACCAAGGCCCATTGATCCCGGCGACTCCGCAAATTTTAAGCGGATCCCTATCCGGCTGAAAGTGAATCTAAGTCCTGCTGTCCTGCCGGGAGACTATGCGCTGCTTTTGGAGGTAAAAGACAAGCAAGCCAAAGAAAAACACAGCATCACCACTCAAGCCCTGGATTTCGCCGTTCTCCCCAAAGAATAGGGGGACAGTCACCAGTGTCCCCATAAAAAGCAATCGACCTCGCCCTGGAAGACGTGGCTTTAGCTTTCCCCCACAGCGGGGCGATTTTTTGATCTCGGGGTCGGCGTCGGAATCGGTATCAGGGTCGGTTTTTAGCCATGAAACCTATCCATTGTGTTCGCACCTAATATCGTTTCTATTCGACCCTGATACCGATAGCGACCCCGACCCCGAAAAAACATTATGGGGACACTGGTGACTGTCCCCCTATTGTTTGAAAGGCGATGATCTGCTCGATAATTCTGTTGGCAAACAACTCGTCGTTGATGTGACACGGGACTTCTATCACAGGGATGCCGGCGGGCATGACTTTCTTTAAATGCTCCGCAAAAACCGGCGGCAGCGTCAGGTCATGCAAGTGGCCGCGCTCACTGTCATGCTCCGAGAAACCGTGGAGCGGGATGAAAAAGGCCACAGGCCCCCTGGCCTCGCGTATCAGTCCCGCCATATATTCCGCCACGCGTTTGAATTCGCCCGCCTCCGAGCGCACCGCGGTCAGCACTTCATTATGGACATGGTAACGCCTGCCGGGATAGCGTCTCTTCGCATCTTCTTCCGGACCGGCTACAATTATGTCGATGCATCCGGGAGCAAAAATTGTCGGGACGCCTTTTTCGAGCGAAGCCTTGCACCGGTCCGGCCCGCCGCTGAATAAACCCTGACTGAGATAATCGCTGATCTCAATCAACGAGAGATTGACGACCACGGAAACATCCTGCTCGCGCACGGTCTCATCCATGGTCACTCCGCCGTTCCCCGACGTGTGGAAGATCATCACTTCGAATCCTCTGCGCTCGACGGCTTCCCGGACTGCCAGGCAGCATTTTTCCGTGACGCTCAACGTCGATATCACGACCAGAGGCTTGCCGGATGGCGCGATAGGTTTATATCCGTGGGCCATGCCGGAGAGTGCCAGCGCCGCATTCTGAAACACGCGGCGCGAAATGGTATTCAATCCCAGGACATCGCAGACCGAGTTCATCATCACGATATCCCTGGTTCCCACAAACGGCCGGGTCATCCCGGAGGCCATTGTAGAGATCATCACCTTGGGCAGACCAAACGGAAATGTTTTCATGATTGCCGTACCGAGAGCCGTTCCCAGCGACCCGCCGGCGCTGATTATTCCGCTGAATCCCACGCGGTCGTGGAGGGCATGAGCACATGAGATGGCGCCCTGGATCATGACATCCAGACATTTGGCTTCGTGATGAAGAGCGCGTACTTCCTCTATGGTTTTCCCTGCCGCCGCGGCGATCTGGTCCGGAGTGATATCGGCGCCTCCGTCAACGCTGCGCCGGATGCTTGCATCGAGGTGGTAAACTTCCAGCCCGCTGTCTTCGAGACACTTCCTGATGAACCGGGCTTCGGCTTCTTTGGTGTCCAGCGTTATGATCATCAGAACTCTGGGCCGGTTTTTCATTTCTCCCTCCCAATCAACTCGAGAATTCAGAAATATGTTCCTTAACCCAAGGCCACCACGGTCATATAAACCAAAAATTCATGTGGGTCGCGGCTGAAGCCGGGAGAGCCGGCGGGATGTCGAGACTGTCTCAAAAGCCGTAGAACAAATGGAAGCGAAGCGCCGATTAAAGCAGGAATGAGGTGAATCACGTGGGTCGCGGCTTCAGCCGCGAACCATCTGATTCACCACATGCCCACCTGAATCGGGATCTCGCTTCAATTTATTCAGCAACGTTTGATGCAGCCGCTGAAGGCCGGGACCACATTAACCGCGGCCAGCGGGTGTTACCATAGCAACAGCCGCGGCAATGGCAGCTATCCTCTTTTTATCATCAGAAAGACCTGCCAGTTTCTCCTGCAGCTGCTTCTGCCCTTCCACGATCTTTTTCATGTCACTCTGCAAGGTAGTTTCATTTTCTATGAAGTGCGTGCTCAGTTCCCCTTCGACAAAGCGGGCGTTTCGCATGACCGCCTGATGAAAAGGAATATTGGTTTTAACGCCGACGATTACGTATTCGTAGAGAGCACGCTGCATTCTGGCGATTGCTTCATCCCGATCGCGGCCCCACGCAATAAGCTTCGATATCATCGGATCATAAAACGGAGGGATCGTGCAGGAACTGCAGACCCCGCTGTCTACTCGAATCCCTGTGCCGCCGGGAGGATGGTGGTGTTTGATTTTGCCGGGGGAGGGGACGAAGCCGCTCAGAGGATCTTCCGCATTGATCCGGCATTCTATTGCGCAGCCGTTTATGCTGACATTCTCCTGCCGGATACCAACCGGATTTCCCGAGGCAATTGATATCTGCGCCTTAACAATATCAATCCCCGATACCATTTCCGTTACCGGGTGCTCGACCTGGATCCGCGCATTCACTTCCAGAAAGTAGAATCTTCCCTCGGATAGAAGGAACTCCACGGTTCCTGCTCCTACATATCCTACGCATTCGGCGGCATTCCTGGCGACATCTCCCATCTCTGCACGCAAATCGGGTGTGAGGGCGGTGGACGGGGACTCTTCTATCAGTTTCTGGTGCCGCCGTTGAATAGAGCACTCGCGTTCGCCCAGGTGGATCACGTTTCCGCCGGGATCTCCCAGGATCTGAAACTCAATGTGGCGCGGATTGGATAAATACTTCTCAATGTAAACATCGCCAAGGCCGAAGGTCGTTCTGGCGATAGCCTGAGCCGAATCCAGCGCCTTTAAAAGCTCCCTATCATCTCTTACGATGGTCATCCCGATTCCCCCTCCGCCTCCGGAGGGCTTGATGATTACGGGATAACCGATCTCCCGGGCTGCTTTCCCGGCATGATCCCAATCCGCGATGCACTCATGCGTGCCCGGCACAACGGGTATGCCCGCCTTTGCCATTTCGCGTCTTGCTGCCACCTTATCGCCGACGAGTCTGAGCACTCTGCTCGAAGGTCCGATGAATCGGATTCCCTCACTCTCGCAGGCAGAAGCAAACTCCGGATTTTCCGCCAGGAAACCGTAGCCGGGATGGATCGCATCCGCTCCACACCTTTTGGCAACATCGATGATTTTCGGGATATTGAGATAGCTTTGCGTTGCCGAAGACGGGCCAATCGGGTAAGCCTCGTCGGCGTATTTGGCAAACAAGGCGTCCTTATCCGCATCGGAAAACACGGCCACGGAGGCGATACCCATTTCGCGGCACGCTCTCATAACCCGTATCGCTATTTCCGAACGATTGGCTACGAGGATCCTTTTTATCATGCTCTGTTTCCTTCGAGTCTCTGGGCCTTGGAGTCTTCGAGTAAATCTCGAAAGCTCAAAGCCTCTAGGCAATCACCATCAGGACGCTTTCCGCATCGATGATTTCACCTTCGTTCACCAGAATCTCTTTGACCATTCCGCTTCGGGGTGAATGAATCGGCCGGCGCATTTTCATGGCCTCGACGACGGCGACCTGATCTCCTTTGCCGACGCGATCGCCCACCTTCACCTCCAGCGAAAGCACCAATCCTGCCATGTCGCATACCACGGCTCCTTCCGGCAAGGTCTTCGGCTCCGCCTTCGCCGCTTCAACGGTTGCTTTCATATCATCCTGGCGCGGCAGGATCCTTACGTTGAAAATTTCGCCATCCACTTCCACGCTGAATTCTCCCGGCAAGGACGCAGCTTGCGGAGATGCGACAGGCTCTGCAACGGCAACCTGTTTTTTCGATTCAGTTTTCCTGACCGGTTTCCCGGGAATCAATATCTTAAGCAGGAGATCGTCATCGGAGAGTTCAGGCCCGATTTCCCGGCGCAATTCTTCGACGGATTTCAAATACCCTTCCGGTTTCCAATTCAGAAATTCCTTCGTTCTCGGCAGGCTCATGATCCTGTCCATGACTTCAGGATCGACAGGAACAACCGGCGGCCCGTAGTATTGAAGGGCGTATTTGATGGTTTCATCCGGAATCTTCTTATACCTTTCGCCCGAAACCACATTTTCCATCGCCTGGACGCCCACAATCTGGGAGTAGGGAGTTGCCATCACCGGATATCCGAATTCCTTGCGGACATGAATGACTTCCTCGAGGATCTCGTTCAGGCGGTGCTCCATTCCCAGTTCCCTGAGCTGCCGCGTCAGATTGGTCATCATGCCGCCGGGCACCTGATGGTCGAAATGAAAAAGGTCGTATTCCCTCGGCACGCCAACGGGCAGATGCTCCTTTTCGGCGATCTTTCTAAAATGAGCCGAAACCGATGCAAGCGCGTCTTCATTCAGATCCGATGAGAAGCCGAGACGGCGGGCGTTTCGCAGAATGGTTTCCGTCGCAGGCATTGAAGTGCCGTTGGCCAGAGGCGTCACTGCCGTGTGGACGGTGGTCACGCCGCACTGGATGGCTTCCAGATAGCACAGCGGCGCAAGCCCGGAATTGCAGTGCGAATGGAATTCGAGAGGGATCCCCTCGCAGTTCCGCTCGACAATAGAGATCAATTCGCGAGTGCGCTGCGGGGTGATGATGCCGGAAGCGTCTTCGATCATGATGCGGTCCACACACTCTTTTGTGGACGCAATCAGCCGGACCTTTTGCGCCCAATGATCATTCGTATGAGCAGGACTGGATGTGTACATGAGGGCTGTTACAACCTCCGCCCCTTCCGCTTTGGCGATCTGCGCGAAGTAACGGAATCTCTCGACGTTCTCCTGATAGTCGCAAATCCAGAAGCTTTTAATTCCGTTGGCAACAGAGCGCTTGATCCAGAGCGATATGATGTTTCGCGGCGTACTGAGATCGAATGACGACAGGCTCGCGGTCTGGTAGGAGCCGCGCAGAGGAGTCTTCGGCATCAGCCCGGAAAGAATCCGGATTCTCTCCCATGGATCCTCGTTGTGATTGCGAACCTGGATCGTAAAAGCCTGGGAACCGACCGTTGCGATAGCCCTGTAACCAACCTTGTCCATCGTCTCCGCGATTGGTGCAATATGATCGGTCCGCATCATCAATCCCCAGAGGCTCTGCTGGGCATCCCGAATGGTCTGATCCACAAAATCGATCCTGCTCATGAATCCTTGCTCCTCCATGCATCCGCCAGGGCGCGAACCACAGCGCTGGCGAATTCCGGGCTGTTAATTTCCGCATCCACTTCGATGATATCGATTGCCGGATCCAGCCGCTTTCTTAAAGCGATCCCAAACACCTTGTCCGAGGCAGGATCGCACAGCGGCGCTCCCTCCGCGCTCAAAGAGGAAAAACCCCGTAGGGGGATGACAACCTTGACCCTTTTTTTGTTTATGTATCCGTTCAGTTTTTCCGCAGCGGCCGTTGCGATATATTCCAATTCCCCGGCGCTCATCCTGGCCTGAACTCTTGGAGGTTCCTGTATATAAAGCTTCCTTTCCGCAAGTTTCCTCGACACCCAGACGGGATCATTCGTGTCTTTTCTTTCCAACGGACCGCAACTGATGATGTCGAAACCTCCGGGACAAAAGATGTAGGGAATCGGGATCTTTGCAGCAAGATCCAGGCGGCCCGGTCCGGAAATTCCCCTGTTCCCTCCCAGGAGATATTCGCTGAATGCTCCGGGAACAAGATCGATGAACGCCTTGAAAATTCCCTGAGGAACAAGCTCCATTGCGGCCTGGTCGCCAAGCCCGGTTGCATGAAACGATACAATCTCGAAGTCCGTCTCCAGCATCTCGCGGATGTAATGCGCACCTTTATCGCAGAAGCCGAATTCCGTTATTGCGATGGAGGGTTTCTGCGCCGACTTCGCCGTTTCACGCATCTCCACCATGCCCGAGATTGCGTTGGCGCCGTTGACGGCGAGTGTCCGGACCAGAGCATTCATGCCGACAGTATCCACGACGGCATGCATTACGGTGATATCTTTGACGGCAAAATATCCGGCAAACTGCTCCGCGTGGATGGGCAAGGCTACTGCACTGGAGATAAGAAGCTTCGGTATGCCGAAAGGCAATGCCTTCATAGCGGGCAGCGCTATGAGAGCACCCGTCATTCCTGAAACGGCAAGGATCCCTTCCAGTTCTCCACTATCATGAAGAGCCGCAACTTCTTTCGACAGCCCTTCAGCCATGATGGAAATTACCTTTTGCCTCTGCCCCATGAGCATTCCTTCAACCCCTTCTTCCGGGCCGCCGGCCAACCGGACCAGTTCAAGGGAACTCACATCGGGCTTGAGTGAAGGCATAATCGCTCCGGTCCCAATGCTGATATCGATCAATAAAACACGGTGGCCCCTTTTTTCAATTTGGCTCTTAATGGTTCTCAGGGCTTCTTCTCTCTCATCCAGCATCCCAACGACTGCAATAGACATGTGTCCTGCCTTAATGATGTGCCGCGAAGTGAAGATGGTGGCGCTGCAAAAATCACTGAACGCCGATCTGCACAAGTTGTTACTTTGATATTCTGCAGTGCCGCAGTTGTCAATATAAAAGAGGCTTAGGAAATCAAAGCAAGCCACGAATTACGCGAATTATCACAGGCAAGGGATATCACTTGACCGGATGGATTTGTTGAGCCATCCTCACAAATGCTTTTGCCTTCAAAACGCAAGCGATGAAAGAGAGGCATTCATGCACGCCGTGCTTATCACCGGTCGGTCAACCAATCAAGGCCGGCACATCAATATCGGGAAGGATACCGCAGAGTATCGGGCGATGGTAAGCACGCTGTCGATGAATGAGCTCGATCTTGCCGGCCTGGGACTCAAGCCGGGAATGCAGGTGCGCGTACGCAGCGAGTGGGGCGAGGCCATTTTTCAATGCAATCAGGATGACCTTCCCCCCGGAATCGTCTTTGCCCTGTACGGGCCCCCTACCAGCGCCTTGATGGGAGGCGAAACCGGCGGTACGGGCATGCCGCTGCAAAAGGGGTTCGAGGTTGAGATCGATGCGGTGGTACAAGCGGCGGACAAGCCGGAAGGAACATAGAAAGGAGCCGGGCAGCCATGGCGACTTCGCGAGCATCAGACAAAGAATCCATACGACAGGAAAATATCCTTGCGGAACCGGAATCGCCGTTCCAGAGCGATGACAGCGTAGCATGGGAAGCGGCTGACGAAAATCTATGGATCCCATACCGGATCCGCGGCAGCTGGCGCGGTGGAGTTCTGGGATGAGCTTTTAAAACCACACCCCGTGCGGGCAAAAAATAGGATGCCAGACACTTTGAGGAGAATCGAACGATGACGGTTGTTCCTCACGCAGTTTGCACTTTCTGTGGCTGCACTTGCGACGACATCGAATTGCACACGGAGGGGGCCCGGATTGTCAAAGCCAGAAATGCATGCAGGCTGGGAGAATCCTGGTTCACTCATCACACGGCTGAAGCCGACTATCCGGAAGCCTTGATCGACGGGGAACCGGCTTCGCTGGAAGCGGGAGTGGAAGCGGCCGCAGATTTTCTCGCGCGCGCCGATTACCCGTTGATCTACGGCCTCAGCAATCTGACGTGCGAGGCGCAACGCAACGCGGTGGAACTGGCGGAAAGCCTCGGCGGAGTCATCGACAGCCATTCCTCCCTCTGACATGGCCCAACGGAAATAGCCACCCAGTTGGGAGGCAAACCCGCGGCGACGCTCGGCGAAATTAAAAACAGAGCAGACCTGGTGATTTTCTGGGGAGCAAATCCTGCGGAGTGCCATCCACGGCATTTCATGCGCTACTCATTGACCGCGAAGGGCATGTTTGTTCCCAACGGCCGGAAAGACCGCACGATGGTTCTGGTGGATATCCGCCGTACGCCGAGCGCGCGCGCAGCGGATATTTTCCTGCAGATCCGTCCAAGCAAAGACTTTGAGGTGATCACGGCTCTGCGGGCTCTGGTTAAAGGACGCCGCATCAACGCTGAAAGCCTCGCCGACACCGGCCTTACGCTGGAACAACTGCAGGATCTTGTAGATCGCATGAAACGGGCCCGCTACGGCGCCATCTTCTTCGGCATGGGCCTCACCATGACACGCGGCAAGCATTTGAACTCCTCGGCAATACTGACACTGGGAGCGGAGCTGACTCAGTTTACACGCTTCGTGGCCATGCCGTTGCGCGGGCACGGGAATGTGACGGGAGCGGATGCCGTTACAACATGGTTGACAGCCTATCCTTTCGGCATCGACTTCAGCCGCGGTTATCCAAGATATAATCCCGGAGAGTTTACGGCCATCGATCTGCTGTCGCGCGGCGAAGTCGATGCCGTCATGGTTCTGGCGGCGGATCCGGGCGCTACAATGCCGGGGCCTGCAATCCATCACCTGACGCGCGTGCCCACGATTGTGCTCGATCCCAAAGTCACGCATACAAGCCGGCTCGCGCGCGTGCATATCACAACAGCCCCAACCGGCATCTGCGCACCGGGGACCGTCTACCGCATGGACGAGATTCCTTTGCAGCTCCGGCCGGCACTGCAATCGCCCTATCCGACCGATGAAGAGGCGATCCGGCGCATTCAAAAAGCCGTCCAGGCAAAAATTTCGAATGAAGACAATAAGGCAGCGGGAAAGCTCCGGGAATAGGGAGAGGAGAGAATGCAGGCTGAGACATCGATCGGCGATTCAATGATCATATCCGGTGAGAATCCTGCAATTAGCGAGGGGACGGATCCCGTGCGTCTGCGGCTGAAAGAAGAGCCGAAATTGCCGCTGGAAGCCGAAGCCCTTTCGCCCGACGTCATCGGCAGCCTGCCTCGGAAGGGGATACAGGAGTTGCCGGTATTCATGGGGAAGCATTCCTATCGGCTGAGCGATTTTTTCGATGTGGAGGGGGAGAGAAGCGTCCACCTGGATCTCCACGGAGATCTTGCGAAAGTAAAACTGATCGGGCGCGGCATGACGCATGGAAGCATCGTGATTCATGGAAATGCCGGGATGCATCTCGGTGCTGCAATGTCCGGCGGATCGATTATTGTCCATGGCAATGCAACGGATTGGCTGGGCGCTGAGATGAGCGGCGGACTGATTCACATCCATGGGAATGCCGGCGGACAGGTGGGGGCCGCCTATCGCGGCAGCCGGAAAGGAATGCGCGGCGGAGTGATTCTGATCGACGGCTCGGCGGGAATTGAGATCGCAATGCGCATGCGGCGGGGGCTTATGTGCATTCAAGGACGCGTGGGCGACTTCGCCGGGATCCAGATGCTGGGAGGAACTCTTGTTCTCTGCAGCACAGCCGGCCTCCGGACCGGCGCATGGATGTCCAGAGGAACAATCATCACTCTGGAGCCGATCAAACTTCTGCCGACGTTTATCTATGCCTGCACCTACGAACCCGCTTTTCTGCGCCTGGTTTTCAAACAACTAGGTGATCTGCACATGCCCGGGATGGATTCATTCCGCGAAGGAAGAGTCCAACGTTACATCGGAGACACCTCAGGCCTGGGCAAAGGCGAAATCCTGATCTGCGAACCGCGGGGTTAAGCATAGATTCATAAAATCCTATCCAAACCTCTCCGCAGGACGCCTCGAAAAAGGATTATCGCTCAACCGGGTGCAACTGCTCAAAAACACATGTGGCTGCGGGCTTCAGCCCGCAGGCGAATCCCTGCATTAGAATCGGGTATCATTTTGCACGCTTTAGAAATGTTATTTCTTACCGGACGGGTGAAACAAAGCCCTGGCAAGAGCAGACAATTCGGGAGAACACCCGGCCGGCTCGAATGCACTGCCTGCAGCAAGCTCCTGCCAGAAGACAGGCAGATTCTGAATCTTTTGAGCCATTCCCCCCGTGGGATCGGCAACAGCATAATAAACCTTTTTCAAGCGGGCGTTGATGATGCGGGAAAGGCACATGGGACAGGGCTCAACGGAGGTGTAGAGCACCATGCCATCGTACTTGCGCTGCACGGTTTGGGGCGCGGTGGGATTGTCGGCCCTTCGCGCTTTCACTCTCTCTTCGTAGCGAGTCAGAAGATCCATCTCCGCATGAAGATCGCTGCGAAAAATGGGATTGAACTGGCGGTTGTGTCCCCGCTCCACGACCTGTCCGGTGCTCTCCTGTACAAGACAGGCTCCGACGCCGCCATTATGCTCCTTGAAAGCGGCCAGCGCCTCCTGCACGGTAACCAGTATAAAGGCATCGTCGGGATACCGTCTGTCGGGGGAATAGGAATTGATACGTTTTTCGATTTCTAAGATATCAACGGCAGTGCTCCCTTTCTGCTCGTCACCTTGCAGGAAGGGCTGAAATAAAAGGAACAGCAGGGCAAATGCAGGAAAAATTTTCCCCATTATTATATCGATGTCGGATTCAGTTTGAGCCTTTGAGATATAAAACTCGAAGACTCGAAGGCTCGAAGGCTCAAAGAAGAATCTGGTTACGCCAGGAGTTCCTGTGCGCGCATAAGCCGGTCGCGGACATGGACTCCATTGGGACAATGAATGGTGCATTCCGCGCAGTCGCTGCAACGCACATCGCGGATTTCTCTCCCGAGATCTCTGAAATTCACCACAGCCTGGTGGTAGTTGCCGCAGAAGTCATAATACGCAAGGAAGCGCAATACGTCTGTTACCGGCAATCCCTTTGCGCACTGCCCGCTGCACTCGTAGCACATGCGGCAATAATCCGGCCGAATCTGTTCGTTCAGCACGTAGAGCAGTTTTTCATCCCGCGGCGTATAAGTCTCCGACATTGCGCGGAAATTCATTTCAAGTTCCGGAATAGTCTTCATGTGAGGTACCGTCGTTCCTATCGCCGGATTCTGCAGAACCCATTTGATTCCTGCCAGCGGGCCTTCTCCTTTGGTTGCGGGCGGATTATCAAGAGCCTTCAGATTCAATCCTGTCAGCGCCACGACAACTTTCATCGCGATGACGCCGACTCCCCCTTCGTGAAGTCTTTTAATCGCCTGATCTCTGTAAATGCCGCCGATGGGAAAGCTGTAGGTGGTCTGCACAACATCGAATTTGCCGGTTTTCAGAACGAAATCGACCATCCTGTTCGGATCGTGGCAGCTGAAGCCGATAAAGCGCGCCTTCCCCGATTGTTTGCACAGTTCCAAGCCTTCAATGGCTTCGTCCGGGATGGCGGCTGGTGTATCTCTGGCGTGAAGATGCCAGATGTCGACGTAGTCGACTCCGAGTTCCTGAAGACTTTTATCCAGATCTTTTATAATGGCGTCCTTCTTTCTGGAGGGGGATTTGGTAGCAATGACAATCTTGTCACGCTGTCTCCCCTTGATGACGCCTGAGAATATCTTTTCGCTCTCGTTGTAATCGCGCGAGGTATCGTAATAGTTGATGCCCATATCGAGGGCTCGCGCCACAACTTCGGTGATCGGAACGAATCCGATGCCATAGCCCACGCCCGATACCTTCAGCCCTGTTTTACCCAATGTTCTATAGACAACCTTGGGAGGCTCTTGAAATGACGATTCCAGGCCGGTCGATGAAGCAAGCCCGGCTGCCGGCAAGGCAAGCCCTGCCTGCAAAAATTGCCTTCTTGAAGAATTGAGGCTCACAAAACCTCCTACGCTTGGTGTTCGTTGATTCCCCGGTGGTTTTATGGAATCCCGGGTCAGCCATGTGTTTCACCTTACCTCATCTCTTGAGGCTCAGCAATGAGAAATGAAAGCTGTCGGCAGCCAGCTGTCAGCGGTCAGCTTCGCTATTGTCTATTCTTGATGCGGGTTGCGGCTGAAGGCGGCCCACATGAAAGCCGCGTCATTGCAGATCCGGTTGACTCCTTTATGGCTTGCCGGTAACCGGATGAGAGTAGTGGAAAGGGACCAGATACGTTTCCGGCCAGAAGCGGAATGGTTCAGGTTTCAGTTCGTCCGGGCCACGCGGATCTTCGGGGTAGGTCTTAGTGAACGGCGACACCATCAGCAGCTTGACGGCGGAATGGCCCCAACCCTTTTCGTACTCGGCCTGCCAGGTAAGGTTGTAGTTCAGCTGCTTGATCTTCCAGACTCCATTCTCCCTGACATAAAGATTTTCGTAAACACCGCCTTCCCAGAATTGGCCGGGGATCCCGGTAGATTCCTTTTTGCTTTCATGGATGCCCATCATCAGGAAAACACGGAACCGTCCTTTGGCGGTCATCCGATCCGGCGCAACGTCCACGATATCCTGCAGATGCAGATGATCGCTCAGAACGCCGTATGTCGGGCCGGCGATTCCGAATCCGTCCCCAAACATCCGCTTAACGCCCTTTTTCCCTTTGAAGATGCCGTTCAGGAAGTGCATTTCGCCATCTTCGGCAAACAGATCCACGATTTCCGGAAACAGCCACTTGTCCATATAGTAGCCGTATTTAAAATGAAGCGTCCGGATCGCCTGTATATCCTCGAGGACGCCCGCACGCCGCGTCAGTTCCTCGACTTGTGCCTTTAAAGCGGCAATTTCCTCATCCGGCGTCATACCAATCTCCAATTACTTGTGATCGAGATGTTTTTGTTTTCCCCGGCATTTCGCAGCATGTCGTCCAGGTTATCGTTTATTTCGATATAGCTGCCGGTCAGCTCGTCGTACCGGCCTGAGGCGAGATCCACACACCGTTGCGCGCATCGGTCCAGATCCGCATTTGAATTGGGATCTGTTTTGCGGGCCTTCAGGTGTTCTATCATGTCCGCCTTCCAGCGTTGTGCCCCCGCATCGCGCATCGTGATTTCGGCCAACTCCGTAATAACGAATCCCGGATCGATAGCGAATGTGCTGATTCCGAACTCTTTGACTTCAGCCGCCACGAATTGGACCAGCCGGTTCTGCGATGTCTTGCCGACGCAATAGGCCGACATCGCGAAATCCACCCGGTAGGAGGCGATTGCAGAGACGGCGATGATGCGGCCGGCGCGCCGCTCAATCATGGAAGGCAGCACTCCGCGCACAAACAGAAAGAAGGCGCGCGTATGCACTTCCTGGGCGAACCACCACTCGTCCGGATCCGCAGCCCATGTTGGAGCGAAAGGTCCCGGGATTCCTGCATTGTTAATCAGCAGCGTGATGGGACCGAAGTGCTCTTTCGTCGTATGCACCACGCGTGCGACATCCTTGGGACTGGTCACGTCTCCGCTGACGGCGAAGGCCCGGCCGCCGGCAGCCTGAATTTCTGACACGGTCTGATTCAACTCCGATTGTGTTCGCGATGTTACCGCGACGGCCGCTCCTTCTGCCGCCAGTCTCTGCGCGATCGCTTTCCCGAATCCGCGTCCTCCTCCGGTTATCAGCGCCACATGTCCTTCAAGTTCTTTTGCCATTATTCCTCCTGCGAAACAGCCACGAATTACACGAACTAGGCTTCAGGTTTTTCGCTCATTCGCTTCAGTTCTTCCAGCGTATCCAGTTTCGCCTTAGGATTGATGTCGATGCCGCAGCTAAAGGCGTTGCCCAGATGCCGGCCGACCGTGTAATAACCGAATCCGGCAAACATAAAAGGATTTACTTTGGCCGGATCCGGTCTGCCCTCCGTCAGGCATTCTTCCGATATGAAGGACTCCACGATTCTGCCGACGATGAGTTCGTGGCTTCCCAGGTTCAGAATCTGCACCACTTCGCAACCGTGATTAATCGGGCACTGCTCAATGAACGGCACATATTTGAGCTTGCCGTAAAACACTTTGAACCGGCAGTCCGCGACCTTGTCTATTCTGGCACCGGAGGCAAGACCGCAGTAATCGGTTTCTTTGACTTGGTCGCTCGAAGGGATGTTTACGGAAAAGGCCATGTGTTGACGGACTCCCTTCAGGGAATGGCGGTGATGCTGCAGGGCTATTGTGATGGACGGAGGAATGCTGGCGGCCACGCCGGTCCATGCTACGGTTGTAAAATCCGGTTTGCCGTCGACATCCACGCCGATCATGATCGTCGGATAAAATCCGAGAATCGGCAGTGGACCGGCAGCCTTCTGTTCCAGTTTAATTTTTCCCATGGAAGTCTCCCGTGTTTGCTTTTTACTTCGGAGCCGCTTCTTTATCTAAAATATCATCAGCCCACGTCAATGCCGCCATCATGTGCGGAAATCCTATAGTAAGGATGGACAGCAGGAAGGCCTGGTGGATTTCCTCAGGCTTCAGGCCCGCATCCAATGATTTGCGAATCTGCGATCGCACAGATCCCTCCACTCCCAAGCCGATGGCGATGCCGAGTTTGACGAGAACCTTTTCCCGTTCATTCAAAGGCCCTGCCTTTTGGCACTCTGCCGCAAGGTTTTCATAAGCCTCGGCAATCCGTGGATACGTCTTGTTAAATTGCTGAAATCGGACCGGTGCTTTTCGCATATTTCCTCCCGCCATTTTTCAAAAGCATCTTATCAGAACGGCTTGAATAAACTCATCAACATATCCGCTGCAAAATGGGTAAAGAACAGGGATGGGAATCGGGAGACGATTTCTCCTGCCGTCTATTTCGGTCCCGACCCCCGATTTTTTGTGCCATGGATTCGAGGCATGGCGGCTTACTGCAAAAAACGTCTGGCGATTGCGACGACAGCGATGAGAACCCAGATCAGGTTGAGCACACCCGGCTGATAAGCCTTTTTATAGAAGGAGACAAACACAATACCCAGAGCGCCTGTGCCGTTCAAAATCTGAAATATCAAACCCGTTGCTTCAATGACAGAGAAGCTCGCCAAAGCATACGCCAGCACGATAGCTCCCATCCCATACCATCCATACCATTCAGCCAGTTTCCTCACGTTTGTTATTGCCCCTTTTTATTATCACCCGGTAAATATCACCGGACAGATCACCTCATTATGCACAAGTCACCCCGCGAATCCACGCCCATACCAGACAGCGGCTCAATTGATCCTTGTGTGCGGAAAAGAAATGCCTTTAAATTCATAGGCTCCATGAGAGCGGAAAGATTATTTGTTGAGAGGGTTAATGAAAGCGGATCTACACATACATACTCAGGCGTCGGACGGCACCTGGACGCCGGCGCACCTTGTCGAGCACGTGCGCGCAGCCGGAATCGGGCTGTTTGCCGCGATTGACCATGACAGCACCGATAGTGTTACAGCGTGCGAGGAATTGGCGCTCAAAACCGGGTTGCGATTTTTGCGCGGCGCAGAAATCTCGACTACTTTCAAAGGCAACCTCTATCACATGCTGGCCTATGGAATCGATCCGGCGAATGAAGGCCTGCGCCTGCTGCTTGCGGCGAACCAGAAACTGCACGATGCAACGGATCTGGAATGTCTGCGCCTGCTGCAACGAGACAGCTTCCCTGTCGATATCCAATCCTTTGAGGCGTATGAAAACAATCCCGCGCGTGGCGGATGGAAGGGATTGAACTATCTCATCGACCGGGGAATCTGCACCGGCGTGGAGGACTGTTTAAGCCGGTTGTTCGGCGATCACCGGCCGATGCCGTTCCCCACATTCCCGGAGCCTGCCGATATTATCCGGGTCGTCGCGGACGCCGGCGGCGTTCCGGTCCTGGCGCATCCGGGAGCCCGATGGATAAGCATTACCGATGGTATCCTGGAGGATTTTCTCCATGCCGGGCTGCGCGGGCTGGAGTGCTACACCTCCTATCACGATCCAGCCACAAGCCGGCGTTTTGTTGAATGGTGCAATCGCCATGACATGCTCATCACCGGAGGCTCCGACTGCCATGGCGATTTTGTTCCAGAACGTAAGCTGGGCGTACCCTCGATATCGCTTTCGGATCTGCGGCTGGGAGAACTGCGCAGAGCCATAGTCAATGGCTCCGGGAGCAAATAATTCCCGGCTGCCTTTACCTGGAGCGTCTGAGTCCGATCCGAGGGCAGTAGCGTGCGACCGGACATTTGCTGCACCAGGGGGAAACCGGCACGCACAGGTTCTGGCCGAAGGTGACAAGAATATCGTTGTAGGCTATCCAGTGCCGCCGGGGGAGTTTTTTGCGCAACTCAAATTCGGTTTCTTCGGGAGTTTTCGTGCGGACAAAACCCCAGAGATTGGAAATGCGGTGCACATGCGTATCCACACAGATTCCATAATCGCCGAAACCCACGGTAAGGACGAGATTCGCCGTCTTCCTGCCGACACCGGGAAGTTTCAGCAGCGCATCCATCGAGCGGGGAACCTTGCCTTCGTAATTATCCAGAAGACTGCGGCAGCTTTCGATCAGATGCTTCGCCTTCGTGTGGTAGAAACCGACCGGGAATATTAACCGCTCGATTTCCGCGACGGACAGTGACGCGAGGATCTGCGGCGTCGGAGCACGAGCAAGCAGACGGTGCGAAGCGGCTTCCGTCACCGCGTCTTTAGTGCGCAGCGAAAGAATCGTGCTCACCAGCGTTTCAAACGGACGGTCCATCGCCCGCCCGGCAATTACCCCAACGGCGGGGACTTTCCATTTTTGAACGGCCTTTTTCAGTATTGAAAGAACTCTGTTCAGGGTCGGAATATCCATGGGCGCGAGGTCACCGGAAAAGGCCTATTACCCAATCCACAGTACGCTTATACATGGAAGGGCTCATGACGGACTGCACTTCTCCGCGTTCATCCAAAACCACGGTCTGCCCGCCGGACAGACTACGTCCTGCAATTACGGCATCCCGGGAAAGGGTGAACTCCTTGAGGTTGCCATTCTCGTATAAATAGATGCCACTTATAAGGCTGGCTTTGCAGGGGATTCCCTGAATCTCAACATCCTCCGGCGGATAAAATGAGGCCAATCGGCCGCTGGGGAAAAATCCCGTGGTTACGCCCTCGGATCCGCCGGCGCCGCCATCGCATAAATATCCCTGAATATTCGTATCCTCGGGGAAAAAACAGGTCCGGAGTGTCTGATCGGGATTAAGCTGAATCCATGTCCCCTTCGGGATCTGATTTCCCTGAATGGTATTGGTCTCATCGAGATAGAAAGCCTTCACCCGGCCGGATTCGTAAAAGTGAACCCATCCGGCAGAGCATGGGAAGCCGTCAATAATCGCCGGGCCTTGTATGCGTACGATTACAGTTTCGCCCTGTTTCCGCAGCTGAGCTACAGGAGGCAAATGCGCGGGCAGATTCGGCACCCAGAGATATCCCTGGCCGTTTTTGCCGGGACCGAATTTCGTCCACAGAATCCAGAAGCAGCATCCGATCAGAATAGCGGCAATTAAAACAGTGCCGAACAGCTGGGTCTTTTTCATTCACAAATACATTAGCCCCGGTTCCCGCATATTGTCGAGCCGGATTTTCACCAGAACGGATTGGAATCTATCTCCAATGTACCGGATCCTTACATCTGTGCATATTGGACGCGTTTTGCTGAGAAAGGTTTACTTATTGATTGCATTTTATCAGGCCCAACAAATCGATGAGCCGCTTCCCTGTTATATGGATTTGGATTAATATCTCCCAAACGCATATCCCCGGAGGGTAAATCATGAAATCAGGGCTGAAGCAGGAATTTATGCAACGCTGGAGCAAATATTTCCCCGGCGTCGGGTTGCCGATCGCTTTTTACTATACGGATGATGGAGAACAGGCGCCGGTTCACAGGATAGCGGAGGGACAGCATTGTTTCGTCAATGATCTGGCCGCCATCCGGCAAGGCCGGTCGCTGAGTTTCGACACCAAATCCGTTGCCTGTTTCGGAGGGAAACGCTATCTCGGATTCAGCCAGAGCCTGATGCCGAATTTCGAATACTTCCTGTCCTGCGGCATCCCCGGCAAACTTGAGGGGGAAAGGTACAAGAAGTCACCTGAACTGGTGAAGGAATTGCTCAATCATGCGCCAACTCTCAAAGCTCCGGGGAAATATATAGTTTTCAAGCGCTGGGACGCCTTGGAAGAAAAGGACCAGCCGCAGGTCATCATATTCTTTGCTTCGCCGGATGTTCTTTCGGGCCTTTACACGCTTGCAAATTACGACGAGCCGACTAACGAAGCGGTCTTTTGCCCGATGGGCGCGGGATGCGCCACCATCGTTCAGTATCCTCTTATCGAATGCAAATCGGATCGTCCTCGCGCGGTGCTGGGAATGTTTGACGTATCCGCGCGGCCCGGAGTTGATCCGGACACTCTGACGTTCTCGATACCCATACAGAAATTCGAACGGATGGTTGCGGATATGGATGAAAGCTTCCTGATCACGGCTTCCTGGGAAAAAGTCAAATCCCGTCTGCGATAAGAAGCGGCCACGAATTTCACGAATATTTAATATTTTTAATTCGTGCAATGCGTGGCGCTTTTCTCCTGGATCTCATCTTAGCTGGATTCATTTCTTTGCCCGCATGGAGGGCGCCGGCAGAAGAGACGCCGGTTTTATATCGGACGGAGGGACGGTAGGGCTGAACCACGTCAGGAAAGAGCCGGCATCATAAACGCGAGAATAGCCTTTGTTATTCAGATATTCTGCAGCCTCCTGCGACCGGTTGCCGGTGCGGCAGTAGAGAATGATGGCCCGATCTTTTGGAATTTTAACGATTTCATCTTTGAATGGCGCCGGCCAGGAAAGGTTGTACGGCTTACAGGCAGTATTTCCAATTACAGAATAAATTTCTTTGCTGTCCCGTATATCAATCAGTATGAAATCAAAGGGGGCGCCGTTTTTGAGATAGCCTTTCAGAATCCCCTGGTTCAGGGGAATGACCGCAGCCTGACAAAGGCTCACGGCTGCCACCATGCAGAGCATTATTGATCGCATATTACTCCTCTTAAAATATGGCTGTTAAGGTTTCACACGGCCGGTCATGATTTCAAGCTGATTTTTCAAAATATGTCTTCATAGAAGAAAACAAATCCCTTCATTCGAATGGGGCCGGATAGACATTCAAAATCCCGAAATTTCTTGATATGGATCAAGGACTCTCCCGCAGAGCTGTTCCATAATAGAAATCGATGACAACATATTGATTATCAGGGGATAGGGAGCATTTATGAAACGAAAGATTATCGCCATCGACCAGGAAAAATGCAATGGATGCGGGCTATGTGCTTCAGGTTGTCCCGAGGGCGCTCTGAAGATCATCGATGGCAAAGCACGCCTTGTCGGCGATCTGCTTTGTGACGGCCTCGGTGCCTGCCTGCAGACGTGTCCGGAAAATGCAATCAGCATAGAGGAGCGGGAGGCTGAGCCCTACAACGAAATCACGGCTCTGGAAAATATCATTCCGCAGGGACAAAATGTGCTGAAAGCCCATCTCGAGCACTTAAGCAGCCACGGCCAGACAACATACCTCAATCAGGCTCTGTCTTATCTGCGCGAACATCAGATACCGTTTGATCTTTCCCAGGAAGCTCCTGCTGCACACTCCATCCCCCGCCATTGCCCGGGCTCACAAAGCATGGCATTTCCTTCCCGGCAGGGCAGCGAAGAGAACGGCGAAGCCCGGCCATCCCGACTTATGCATTGGCCGATTCAGCTTCACCTGATTTCGCCTGCAGCGCCCCACTACCGCAATTCGGATCTGTTGATTGCGGCGGACTGCGTGGCCTTTTCGTTGGGGGATTTTCACAGGGATTTTTTAAAGGGCCGGACACTGGCGATTGCCTGTCCCAAACTGGATACGCGCCAGGAAGTCTATACAGAAAAGCTGACCGCTATGATCGATCAGGCAGGTCTTAAATCCATCAGTGTTCTAATCATGCAGGTCCCGTGCTGTAATGGCCTTCTCAGGCTGGTAAGGGAAGCGGCAAGCCGGGCCGCCCATAAGGTTCCCATTCGTTGCGTGGTTGTCGGGATTCGTGGCGAAATCCTGAGCGACTCTCCTGTCGATATCGAGTCAGGGACCTCCGGCAAAACCGGAAGCCTGACAGGGGAACCGCTCAAAGCGGTTGGCACTGCGTCCATAAAGGAAGGAAGCATTGGGATGTTTTCTTAGAGCCTCAGAGCCTTGGAGTCTTTGAGTTGAATCAACTCCAAGACTCCAAGAATAGTCAAACATTCTGCAATAAACAGCCGGGGTACTGAGGAAAAATCCCGCAGCAGCTCTCCTTGACATCCGATGCCCTCCGTTGGACAATTCCGTGTGCATATCGTTCATCTTCCACTCATGCCGTATCGACAAAGCAGGGACAATGCAAAGCGATCCGGCATCAATAATCAGGAATAGGAGCGGCTTCATAATGATCCGACGAAATCTGATGTGCTTGTTTGCCATAATTGCCGTGCTTTGTTTTTCAATCCCGGCGCAGGAGAGTAAATCCCCGGTTGCTCCCTCACCCAAAGCAAGTTCTGCGACTCCTGTGACTTCGGCAAGCCCGGATACGCAGGCAGCCCCTGCAGCCAAAGAAGAGAAATCGGACCTGGTCGTGCTTACGGTTTTTGGAGAACCCGTAACCGAAAAGCAGGTTCTCACCGCCATAAGCTTGCTGGCGCGCGAAAAACAGGCCCCATCGAATCCCGGTCAACCTCGCAACGTGACATTATTTATGGGCGCGATCGACAACATCATTTCATCGGCCGCATTGAAAAATCAGGCAAAGGAGCTGAACATAGATTCCGATCCGGCCAGAACAGATCAGCAGATTGAATCGCTTAAGAAACAATTCCCTTCGCCTGAGGAGTTTCAGAAAGCGTTGGCGGCCCAGAATACCAGCGAGGCCCAGCTGCGCAAAAATGTCGAAGACAGCATCAAGATGCAGCGGGTGATCGACCATGCGGTTAAAGACGTTCCGCCTGCCGGCGATGACGATATAGCGAAGTTTTATGAAAATAATCCGAAAAGCTTTGCATCTCCCGATCGGGTACACGCGGCGCATATTCTGTTGCTGGTGGATAGGAAAGCCACCCCCGAACAGAAAGAGGAAATAAGAAAGAAAATCGAGGGAATCCGCGCGGATATTGAAGCCGGCAAAATCACTTTTGAGGATGCAGCTAAAAACTTTTCGCAGGATAAGGGGACTGTTCCAAGAGGCGGTGATCTTGGATTTTTCGGTCGCGGCAACATGGTGAAGCCGTTTGAAGACGCCGCTTTTGCGGGGGAACCCGGCACGTTAACGCCGGTTATCGAATCCGAATACGGATTTCACGTCATTAAGATAATTGAGAAAAAGTCCGCCGGAACGATTTCGCTGGAAGAGGCAAAGCCCCAGATAAAGCAATACCTGGATCAACAGAATAAGAGACGGGTGATGCAGCAGTATGTTAAAGATCTGAAAGCCAAAGCCGCAGTTGAAAACTTCATGACGGCGGAGGAGTTCCTCAAGCGCCATCCGGAAGTTAAATAGATGCCAAGAAGCTATGAGCCCTGGAGTCCCGGAAACCGGCAATAGCTCCAGGACTCAAAGGCTCGCAGATTTGAAGAATAATGCGGTTAGATCTTTTCCGGAATGATGCGCACCGCTCCTTTATCCGCCGAAGCCGCAAATAAAGCGTAAGCACGAAGCGCCGGCGAGATCTGCCGCCTGCGCCGCGGCTGGAAAGCCGATGCGCCTTTCGCAATTTCCTGAGCCCGCCGCTCCGCCAATTCCTTTTCACTGATCTTTATCTCAATTGCTCTGTTGGGAATATCGATCGCGATTTTATCGCCGTTTTTGATCAGCGCGATCGCGCCTCCCGATGCAGCTTCCGGCGAAACATGGCCGATGGAGAGCCCGGAAGTGCCTCCGGAAAATCTTCCATCGGTAATAAGCGCGCACCGCACGCCCAGATGCCGTGATTTGATGTAGGATGTAGGATATAGCATTTCCTGCATGCCCGGGCCGCCCTTCGGACCTTCGTACCGGATCACCACGACATTGCCCGCCTGCACTTCTCCTCCCAGGATCCCTTCGCACGCCGCCTCCTGAGAATCGTACACACACGCCGTGCCTGTAAAGCGAAGTATCGACTCATCCACTCCTGCAGTCTTCACGATGCATCCCTGCGGCGCCAGGTTTCCGAACAGGACTGCAAGTCCGCCCTCTCTGGAATAGCAGTGCTCCATGTCGCGTATGCATCCCGACTTGCGGTCGAGGTCGAGTCCCGGATAATAAGTTTCCTGCGAAGCGAGCGCCAGGTTGCGGCCTTTGGCGCCAGGGGCGCTTAAATAGATCTTTTTCGCCTCCTCCGCAGCGGAAGCGCCTGCAATGTCATATTGTTCCAGGACGGATTTCAGGTCCGGGCTGTCCACACGTTTCACCGAAGGATCGATGAGACCTGCGCGCATCAGCTCTCCCATAATCGCCATAATTCCGCCTGCCCGGCTGACATCTTCCAGATGATATTGGGAGCTCGGCGCGACCTTGCACAGAACCGGCATCTTCCGGGAAAGCTGATCAATGTCCGCCATGGAAAAATCAACTTCCGCCTCTCTGGCAACGGCCAGCAGATGCAGGACGGTATTAGTGGAACCGCCCATCGCAATGTCCAGGGCCATCGCATTCATGAAAGCCCGTCGCGTGGCGATGGAACGGGGCAGAACCGATTCGTCATCCCGCATATAGCGCGCATGAGCCATTTCCACTATCAGCCCTGCAGCCTTTTCAAACAAGCCGAGCCGGTTCTTGTGCGTTGCCACGATCGTGCCGTTGCCCGGCAGTGCCAGCCCCAGGGCTTCAGTAAGACAGTTCATGGAATTTGCCGTGAACATGCCCGAGCATGATCCGCAAGTGGGGCAGGCCACCATTTCCAGATCCGCAACTTCCTTGTCCGATACCGCAGGATCTCCGGCCATAACCATCGCGTCAATCAGGTCGTAGCGCTTCGTTCCCAGAATCCCGGCTTCCATGGGTCCGCCGGAAACGAAAATGGAGGGGACATTCAGGCGCATTGCCGCCATCAGCATGCCGGGAGTAATTTTGTCGCAATTGGTAATGCAGATCATCGCGTCGGCTGTATGTGCGTTCATCATATACTCTACGCTGTCCGCGATGAGCTCTCTTGAAGGGAGGGAATAAAGCATGCCCTCATGGCCCATTGCGATGCCGTCATCGATGGCGATCGTATTGAATTCGGCGGCGAAGCAGCCTTTTTCTTCAATAATTCTCTTTACCATCTGCCCGATTTCATGCAGGTGCACGTGACCCGGGACAAACTGTGTAAATGAATTGACGATCGCAATAACCGGCTTCCCGATCTGATCCTCGCGCATTCCGTTGGCGCGCCACAAGCTCCGGGCGCCCGCCATTCGTCGTCCTTCGGTCGAAGTTGCACTCCTCAGTTTGGTAGGCATAATCTCCCTTTCATTTTCGGTGTATCCGTCAAAATAGCGAATACGCGCCCGATAATCAACTATCTCATGTTCAAGAGATATTTATGCCTGATCTTCTGCTTGCACCAACATGTCGCGGCTGAAGCCGCGACCCACATGAGAATAAAAAAACACACAGGCATTTTATTCGGGGTTTCGATCCTGGATGGTGCGCACGATTGTTTTTACGATGAGGATGGCGAAAAAGCACAGGACGAATCCGAGCACGAAGCGTTCATGTGAGTTTCGGACCGGGAGCAGTGCAATGAGCGCGATCACGATAAGGATCAGATAGCAGCCCAATGCTATCAGCAGTCTGCGGTTTGTGCGTAGAAATTGCCGTATGGGCATCATCTCACTCGAAAAGTCTAACCCGCTTAATTCATGAATAAAGCGGGCGCGTGAAGGCCTCAGGGATTCTATTTTTTCGGCGGCTCCAGGCTGTCGGCTGTGAGCGATGCGACATCGATGACACGCATGCTTTCGTCGTAGTTGAGCAGCTTCAAAGAATCCTGAAGCATATGCAAACAGTAAGCGCAGGCGGTTACTATCGTATCCGCTCCTGCCGCATGCGCCTGCTTCACCCGTATGTTGTTGATCCGCTCCCCGCGCTTCAGATCCATGAAGTAGTGCCCGCCACCGGCTCCGCAGCACAGGCTCCTGGCGCGGCGGTTTTTCATCTCACACAACTGCGCCTGAGGGATCGCGGCAATCACATCGCGCGCCGGCTCGTAGATCTTCTGGTAACGCCCGAGATAGCATGGATCGTGGTACACATATTTTCGCGCATCGCCGAACTGCGGTTTCAGCGAACCCCGGCGTATCATGTCGCGGACAAATTCACTGTGATGGACGACATTGAAGTGACCGCCGAACTGCGGATACTCATTTTTGAGTACGTTGTAGCAATGCGGGCACCCCGTCAGAAGAGTTTTGAATTCACGCTGTTTCAGCAGCTCAACCTGCTCCTTGGCAGTCTGCTGGAAGAGCATCTCCTGCCCCATGATCCGCGCAGGATCGCCGCAGCACTTTTCATCGCTGCCGAGCACGCCGAACTTGATCCCGCATTTCTCCATCAACCGGCAGATGTCGGTCGCGATTTTGTGCTTCTGCGGATCGTAAGCCACGATGCATCCGATCCAGTACAACACGTCGACTTTTTCTCCGGGTTTAACAACCGGTATCTTCGCCTGTTCGAGCCAGTCCGTCTTGTCGGACAGCGGGCCGAAGGGATTTCCATTGGTTTCATATGTGCGGAGCGCACGTCCGGCCTCTTCCGGCATGCGTCCCTGAATGAGCACTTCATTGCGCCGGATTTCCATCAGCGTACCGACATGGTCGATAAGCGCGGGACAGACTTCGACACAGGCCCCGCAGGTGCGGCAATGCCAGATAAACTCCTCGTCAAAAGCCTTGCCCACGATGTCGGCAATCTCGGCGGCCTTCTCCTGATTGGCGCCATTATCTTTGTCGAACTCAACCAGAGACTGCTTGATGCGGGCGATCAGCTGTCTTGGAGTGAAATAGTCTTTGTCGGCCATATACGCCGGGCAGACTTCCTCGCATCGACCGCAGGAAACACATATATCCAGATCCATGCGTTGCTTCCACGTCAGCTCGTCGGCTTTTTGAAGACCGATCCTGAGATCGTCGCCCTCCGTGCTTTCCATCAGCTTTTCGATGTCGTCGCGCTGGAGTTCTCCCCGCGGTTTCAGTTTCGAGAAAAAAGCATTGGTCGGGAGCGAAAGCAGGTGCACAAACTTGGTATGCGGAATCACGGCAATCCAGCCCAGTGCAAGGACAGTATGCAGCCACCAGAGTGATGCATGCAGAGTTTTCCCCGCGTTTTCACTTGTTCCGGCGAAGAGCACCGCAAAAGCTGAACCTACCGGGGCGAGAGCCCTCCAGGGATCGCCGTTCACCGCGATGCGCAACCCTTCAACCAGGTAGCCTGTAACGATCATGCCGGCGATCAGCAGAAGGACCAGGCCGTCTTCAACGGTATTCGGGACCGTTTCGGGCCTGGTAACATATCGGCGGTAGGCCGCCATGGCTATGCCGACCAGGATAAGGATTCCGGCGAGTTCGGAAGCTACGGAGAAGAAAACGTAAATGAATCCTTTAAAAAGATTCAGCTGAAGACCAAGCAATTGGCCGGCATCATACTCGATCATGACAACCAGTGTCGTCACAACCAAAACGACAAATGAATAAAAGATAAGGCAATGGAATATTGCCGGATAGCCGGAGTTGCGGACCTGCTTCTGCAGAAAAATTTCGCGCAGAAGAATTTTCAGGCGTTTGGCCCAATCCGAAGGCTTTTCTTTTTCAGCCTTTCCCCTGCGCCAGAACTCTATCCTCTGGTACATTCCCCAGGCAAATATCGCCAGGGCGATAAAAAATAAAACATACATTAACCAAACATGGGAAATATTCCACATTAACGGCCGAGTCGCTTCAGAAAGTGGCGGCATCCTTTTTACCTCGCTTTATAAAAGGGCTGAACCGATCGTCTGCTATTATTCCGAAACCATCGGTCAAAATGCAACACGTATCAGGTCCCGTCCGTGTCCGCGATCGATCAGACAGGCCCAAAATTGTGTTTCCGCTTTACTGCAGTCGCGCCATGTGGGATATAGGGATATATTCGGAGAAGTCATTATGAAAGTATTGGCGATCAATGGAAGCGGAAGGAAGGACGGCAACACGTTTCTGCTGCTGAATATCGTTCTGGATGAACTAAAGAGTGAAAAGATTGATACGGAGATGATCCAGATGGCGGAAAGAAATCCGCTGCAGGGTTGCACGGCATGCTTCAAATGCATGGAGCGGAAGAACATGAAGTGCGCGATCGAGTCGGATCCGTTCAACGATTATTTTGCCAGGATCAGCGAAGCGGATGGAATCCTGCTGGGATCACCGGTCTATTTTTCCGATATCACCGCCGGCATGAAAGCCCTGATCGAGCGATGCGGCTTTGTAAGCCGGGCTAACGGCGGGATACTGCGGCGGAAAGCCGGAGCCGGAGTACTTGCGGTGCGCCGCGCAGGCTCCAATCACGCCCTGGCCAGCCTGAACTATCTGTTTTTGATCAGCGAAATGATCATTCCCGGATCCAGTTATTGGAACATGGGGCTGGGGCGCAATCCGGGCGAGGTGCTGGGCGATGCCGAGGGGATCGAAACCATGAAAACCCTCGGCAAAAATATGGCCTGGCTCCTGAAGCAGATCAAGCGCCGGCATTGACTGTAACCGGACAATCCCAATGATTGGATCAGCTGTGCCGTAGCTATCAGGCATCAGCACTCAGCCTGCAATGTACATAAAACTGATCGCTGAGTGCTGACCGCTGATAACGCTTTCTTACTTTTTGAAATGGGCCACGGTCTGGGCAAGAATAACCTTCTGGTCCGGGCGCAGGCTGAGGGCTTTTCCCGCCGCATCTCTATCGACCATTGCGCGAACGATGCAAGCCAGGCCTTCCGAAGCGCAATACAGATAGACATTCTGCGCGATAAAGCCGACATTGGCAAAGGACCAGGTTTCTTCGACCTCAGGCATCCGCTTGCCTCCGAACTGAGCTTTGGACATGTCGGCCACATAAATGAGGTTCAGAGGCGCCGCTTTTACAAAATCCTGCTGGCCGGATACTGCGCGGATATCCTTCTTCCCAAGGACCTTCAGTTCATGCTTGATCGGATCATAGAGAAAGAATCCGTCGGCCGTAGTGACATAGATCAGGATATTCTGCCAGTCGGCAGCAGAGGGTGCTGTGCGATGCCCGCCGGTCCGGTTCACGCCGTCGGCAGCCCAAAGCAGATTCGAAATCATCTGCATGGAAAGGGGGACATCGGGCCCGAAACCGCCGCGGGTGCTCTGACGCAACTTCAATGCCTGCATCAAGGGTTTGCCGCCTTCGGTCTGTGCCGGCGGAAGCTTGATCACTTCGGCTTCCTGAGCCGAAGAATAGGACGGGACCGTGAGCAGGATAAGACTCAACGCTAAACATGCAATAAGAAATGTTCTCATCGATTTCTCCTCTCCGCTTTGAAAGATGTTACATATGGCTTGAAGGAATATTTCGCACATCCAATCCAATCAGCAGCCGCCGGCCCGCATTTCTCACGGGCTTTCAGGGCGGGAACCATATTACTAATAATATGCAAAAATGCCGATGGCGAACAACCTTCGCCGAAGATTCTTCCGAACAGCAGTCATTGTAGCAGGCAGCGTGATGCGATAGGACTATTTTCCACGCAGAACACTTCCGGTACAAGGCCGCTGCCGCATGAACACGGCTTTCAATTCGAATGCAGCTCCCTGATAATCCTGTCCCTGATGCTTTCCAGCCTGGGCTCGTATGCCTGCCGCAGGCAGAACAATTCACGGTTCCACTGCTCATTTTCGTCAAAATTGATCCGGACTGCAGTTCCGGAGATGCCGCGGGCTTTGAGCTTTTCAACTGCATCTGCCTGGAACTTTGCGAATTCTTTTTTCTTCTCTACTTCGAATTCATCCAGGATGCGCATATAGGCATGCTCCGCTTCCTGCAGTATTCCCTTCGCCTCCGGCGCGATCCTCATCACGCCGCTCAGCGCCTTCAATGCGGCTGCCCGTTTTTTCTCGAGGCTCATTTCGCGGCAAAGGCTCGTGATTAAGGCGCGGCGGACAATCTGTCGCCGGCTTCCTTCGCATCGTTCCAGTTCCACCGGCAGGTCGGTATCGGCCAGCGTCCCCTCCATGTATTTATAAGCCAGCGATATTCCAACCGGCGCACATTCCCTTTCCTTCTGTTCCTCCTTTTCCTCGGGAGTCAGTTCCGGCAAAGCCGAAATTCTTTCCATTGCCAGCTCAAAAGCGCTCTTGATTCTCTCTTCTTCCATGCGGCTCTCCTATAATGCCCCTGAACCGAAGAAGCTCTGTATGAATCGGAAATTTTCCCGGATTCCTTCTTTGCCCTTTAAAATTCCGGAATTGCCATAGGCGTGCCCGCACAGGAGCCATTCGACATCCAGCCCGGACAAACGGGCAACGCTTTGCTGCAGAGACCGTGCGTCGCCGCCGGGGAAATCCGTGCGTCCGGTGCTCCGGTAGAATATGCAGTCTCCTGCTATAAGGACTTTTTGCTCCGGCCAGTAAAGGGTCACATGTCCCGGCGTATGACCCGGCGAATGATATACCTGAAGCTTTGCGGGCTTCCCGGAATCGAAGGACAATTCGCCCTCATCCAGGAAAAGGTCCGCCTTGCCCCCCAGCATTTTAAAAACCGGCTCATCCGCTTCATGAAGAGCCGTGAGTGCGTCATACTCCTGGCGCAGGATAACGGCCGCTTCACAGTGATCCGGATGTCCGTGCGTGAGAATAGCGAGACCGATTTGACTGCCGTCGATCCCATCCCGGCTCATTTCACTGAAAAGCCGCTCCAATCCCGGCTCCTGATAAGCGGGAGTTACGAGATGGCCCGGATCGACAACCACATGTCTGTTGCCCTTTAACACCCCGGCAAAAAGATAGGAATTGCAGTTGTTGTCGTTTCCCCGCCACGGATACGCATATAAACAATCGGAAATTTTCATGCTTTTGATTCTAGCAAAATCTGCGATGACAAACGCCCGTTTTTGGAGTTTGTTCAACAAGAATCTGGAAGCGGATATTCGCCTGAAAGGGCGCTAAAACGGTGACTGTCGGCAATTTTTCCTATAGACTCCTCGAGGCAGGGCTACAGAGAACAACTGCCCGGGCGCCGATCAGGAGTGGCTATGGAAGATAGATATGTGAAGGAACGTGAACGGGCGCGCATTCCCGATGAATATAAATGGGATCTTACCGACGTTTGCTCCAGTGACGAAGCATGGATGGACGCGAAGCGGAAGCTCATGACCGATTTGCCCGCCATTGCGGCTTTTGGCGGCAAGCTGGAGGAATCGCCCGATCAGCTCCTGCGCTGTCTGACTCTGCTGGATTCTCTCAGAAAGGAGTGCACGCGCCTCGCCTGCTATGCCAGCATGAAATCCGATCTGGATACTCGCGACGCCAAATATCTCGCGATGGACCAGGAGATGGGACAGCTTTCGTCGGATCTTTCATCACTGAGCTCCTACATAGAGCCGGAGATCCTGAGAATCGGGGCAGACACCATCGGCCGCTTTATTGAGCAGGAGCCGAAGCTCGTCACGTATCGCCATATTTTCGACGATATCCTCAGGAAGAAAATGCACACGGGAACGGAGGGCGAAGAGCGCATCATTGCGGAAGCCAATCTGATGGCGGATTCGCCCCTCAGCATCAATACGGTATTTTCCAACGCCGATTTCCCCTTCCCCGAAATAACTCTGGAGGATGGGAGTTCCGTACGCCTTGATCCGGCCGCATTCAATCTCCATAGACGCTCCCCGGTGCGGGAAGACAGGGAAAAAGTCATCACCGCCTATCTTGGAAAGATGAATGAGTTTCGCAGAACCTTCGGGGCACAGCTGGCTGCCGAAGTCCGGAAAAACATATTTTTTACGCGCGCACGCTGCTACGGCTCCTGCCTGGAACGCGCGCTCGATACCTTCAATATCCCGACAGCCGTTTACGAGAACCTGATCAAAGGAGCTCACAATCATCTGGCCACACTGCATCGATACCTGCTGCTTCGCAGGAAGCTGCTGGGACTGAAAGAACTGCATTATTATGATCTTTACGCCCCGATCGTAAAAGAGCTGGATCTCAACTATACCTATGAAGAAGCGGTGGAACTCGTGCTTGCTTCCCTGCTTCCATTGGGCAGGGAATATCAGAAAGTAGCGCAGAGGGCGCTTTCCGATCGATGGATTGATGTTTATCACAACGACGGAAAACGATCGGGCGCATATTCAAATGGATCGGTTTATGATGCGCATCCCTATATGCTTCTGAATTACAACGGCAAGTACGACGATGTCAGCACGCTCACTCACGAGCTGGGACACACCATGCACAGTTATCTCTCCAACCGCTCTCAGCCTTTCGCTCTGTCTCACTATTCGATTTTTGTGGCGGAAGTGGCTTCGACCTTCAACGAAGCGCTGCTGCTGGATTATATGCTGGGGGCTGAAAAGCGCGATGAGGTCCGATTGTCTCTTCTGGGCAACTATCTGGATAACGCCCGCGCCACGGTTTTCCGCCAGGTGCAGTTTGCAGAATTCGAACTGAAGATTCACAGAGTAGCCGAAGAAGGCACGGCTTTAACCGGTGATCTTCTCAACACCCTGTATTCCGAACTCGCCGGGGAGTATTACGGTCACGACAGAGGCATCTGTGTCGTGGATGAGGATATTCAGTCGGAATGGGCCTATATCCCGCACTTTTATTACAACTTTTATGTCTATCAATACGCCACTTCTTTTGCAGCGTCCGCGGCGATTTCCGAGCGGGTTTTGGCGGGAGACGATGAAGCAGTTGCCGGTTACCTCAATCTGCTTTCATCCGGAGGATCGGACTATCCTATAGAGCAGCTGAAGAAGATCGGCATCGATATGACGACCTCGCAACCGCTCGACGCAACCATGACGCGGATGAACCAGATCATGAACGAAATGGAAGCGATTGCCGGGCGTTTAGGTATTTTTCAATAGGACTTTCATAGCGGAATTCGAGCTGCTAATATCCCCAGATGCTTAGATATGCGAAACGAGTGATTACGGTGATTATCGGCATGACCGTGCTCCTGTTTGGAATAGCATTGCTGGTCCTGCCCGGTCCCGCCTTCATTGTGATCCCGATCGGACTGGCCATTCTGGCCACCGAATTTGCATGGGCTCGCCGCAGCCTTCGCATCATCCGCGAATCCGCAGAAAAGGGTGTAGAGAAACTGAACCTGGGCGTTCTTTTCCCCAAACTTACGGCCTTATGGATGAAATTGCGCGGGTCCTCTCCCCGCAAATCCGAACCCGGACAACCACGCCCCGCCTCCGACCAGTCGAACAACCGAGAGCTCGGATCTTAAATGTTCTGGAAATGCGCCGTCTAAACATCCTCCGGCGAAGCCTGAGGTTAACGCAAAAAATTGATTTGTTTCCCGATCTGTATCAGCTTCGCTCTGTCTGCGGGATAGGATAAAATCCACTCTGTCATAACAGAGGAGGGAAATCTATGGCCGATTCGCAGCAATGGTATTTGGCAATTGGGGGGCATCAGGTAGGGCCTATTGGCATTCAGGAAGTCATTTCACAGATACGCAACGGCAGCATCCAACCCGGCACCTATGTTTTCACTCCGGGCATGGCTAATTGGATTGAGGCAGGCAAGGTGGAGTTCTTCCGGGCATATTTCGGTGAAGGCCCTGCGCCTGTCTCCATCCCCAAACCTCCGGGGAAAACGGCACATGAGATTGATTACAAAATCTTCGGAGAAGAGCTTCAATTTGTCGAGGTTGAGCTGGATCCGGGAGAGAGCGCAGTCGCCGAAGCCGGAGCGATGATGTATATGTCTCCCGGCATTGAAATGAATACGATTTTTGGAGACGGTTCGGCCAACGGCGCTTCCGGCGGATTCCTGGATAAGCTTGTGGGCGCAGGCAAGCGCTTGATCACAGGTGAGAGTCTTTTCATGACGGTCTTTACCAACACGGGAACCGGCAAACAGCAGATCGCTTTTGCGGCACCTTATGCCGGCCGCATCGTTCCCATGGATTTATCCTCTCTGGGCGGGACCTTGATCTGTCAGAAGGACTCTTTTCTTTGTGCGGCGCGCGGCGTGTCTATAGGAATTGCCTTTCAGCGCAAAATCGGCGTGGGGCTGTTCGGAGGCGAAGGCTTTATCATGCAGAAACTGGAAGGCGACGGCCTTTGCTTTGTCCACGCCGGCGGAACCGTCCACAGTCTTGAATTGACTGTGGGGCAAACGCTGCGAGTGGATACAGGGTGCCTCGTGGCGCTTCAGCCCAGTGTGATTTATGATATTCAGTATGTAGGAAAGATCCGGTCGGCTCTGTTCAGCGGCGAAGGGCTTTTCTTCGCAACACTCACCGGTCCCGGAAAAGTCTGGCTGCAATCGCTCCCTCTCAGCCGGCTGGCGGACCGCATTTATAAAGCGATGCCTTCCATGGGCGGATCGAGGAAGGAAGAAGGCAGCGTCTTTGGGCTCACGAATTTGATAGACGGAGATTAATTTTATATAGATTTGCCGGGAGTGCTGCAGCTTGTTGCCGTTTCCTGTTTATGCGTTTCCTGTTCCCCGTTTTTTTAAACAGGAACTCAACGGCGAACGGAAAAACCAAGACGGCAGCTTGTTGCCGCACTCCGCGGCATGAGTACCCCGCGCGCTGGCATAGAAATGAAAAGAAGCTGGAAAAGGCTGATTTTTTTGATTCCGGCGGCAGCAGCCCTGATTCTGCTGCTCAGCCTCAGTCTGCTTCATGCCCCGCCTGTACAGCGATTTGTTTTTGAACGGCTTCGCGCCGTCCTGCTCAAAAGGTCCGCAATCGACATTCAGGCGTCGAGATTCCGCTTCAATCTCTTCCGAAGAGATATCGCGCTCGATGATCTCACCGTTCGATCCGCCTCCGCACCCACTCTTCCCCCGCTCTTCCATGCAAAAAGCATTCACGCCAGATTAAACGCGCGCCAGATCATGGATGGGTTGTGGAGCCTGGAAGAGCTGGATATAGCGGCGCCGAAAATCCATTACTATGTCCGCCCGGACGGACAATCCAATCTGCCAAAAACCGGTCCGCGGTCCGGGCGCACGCCGGAATATCTTATTGGACGCGGAGAAATTCGGGATGCCATCTTTCGATACGAGGACCTGCGAAAGGAAACAGTTTTGGAGCTGCCGCAATGGCATCTGTTTCTTGACGGCAAGCAGCCGACCCGCGAACACGGGATCCGGTTTTATACATCAGGGCCGTCTTCGCTCAAATACCGGTCGCGCACCATTCCGATCGATCACCTGAAATTATCCGGCGTATTGCATCAAGCATCCTTGAGGATAGAGGCTGCAGATTTAGCGGCGGCTAATTCACAGCTGCTGTTGAAGGGAACCATAGGCGATTTTTCCAGCCCTGTGTTGAACCTGCAATTGGAGCCGAAGCTTGATCTGGAAGCAATCGGGCGGGCGGCGCAGTCGAACAAACCGATCCTTGGATTCCTTGCGGGAACAATTCAAGCCGACGGCAAATTGAGCAATCTAAAAATAGACGCACAAATCAAGGGCACAAATATAACCGCGCTCAACTACCGTGATACGCAATTCGATCTGAAGAGCCGCGCGGAATGGGATTCCGGGAGGCTGCGTATTCATGAAATGCGGATCGATTCTCCGCAGGGTTCGGTGCAAGGAACCGCGGAATTATTCTCCGGGCCGGACCAGAAAGCCAGCCGAATCGAAGCCAGGCTCCGCGACTTCGATCTCTTCCCGGTCTGGAAACTGCTGAAACCTCCTTTCGATCTGGCAAGCCGGGTTACCGGGACTGTCGGGCTTCGATGGAACGGTTCCTTCTCTCCGATGAAATTCGCCGGCAGCGCGCGGTTAAATTTAGCCGCTACGCGTGCAACGCCGGACACGTATGTCCTGCCTCTTTCCGGAACATTGGATGCACAGCTGCGACCCGGACAGATTTCAGGGAACCTGCAGCCGGTCGCCGCTCTCGGAGCACACATCAGCGGGCCGTTTTCCCTCAAGTCTTTCCGTGAGATTGAAGGAAATTTCAGCGGCAGCGCACCCGATCTCCAAATTCTGATAGCGCAGGTTTCACGCTTTCTCGGAGGCGATGATGATCCTCTGGGTGCGATGAGGCTTTCCGGCCCGCTGCAATTCCACGCCCAGGCCGGCGGCACGCTGGCCCGGCCCGCCATAGCCGTCCGGGCGGAAGCTCCGGAGCTTCAATCCGGCGTATTGAAGCATCTGAGTGCGAAAACCGATGCCATGGTCGACGGTTCGCAGATAAGTTTTCAGAGCACGATCACCCTCCCGCATCGATCCTCTCTTTATGCGAAGGGCGCGTTCGAACTCGGAGGCCGTGATCCCAGCCTGGTTCTTGACGCATATGGCAATCACATACCCGCCGCCGCCGTAACCGCCATGCTGGACAGTAAAATCCCGACAGCCGGAGACCTGAACGCGGAATTGCACTTGAATGGTCCGCTTGAAAACCTTGCCGGCCAGGCTTCAGTCAGCGGCGAGGAGCTGTCGCTGTACGGCGAACCGTTGGGACATCTCGATATTGGATTGCTCCTGAAAGGCAAGGAAGTTCGATCGACGCAAGCCCGACTGCTTAAAAATCCGCAAAAGCCCGATTCAGATCGCCTGGATGCGGACCTCGCGTATTCCTTCGATACGGACCAATTCCGGTTTCAGGTAACCGGCAGGGATCTGGAATGGAAGAAGCTTGCTTTGCAGGATGGGAGCCCGATTCAAGCCGGAATGAATCTGACGGCATCCGGCTCGGGATCTGCGGATCAGCCTTCGATTGATTTGAAAATCGATGTCCCGGACATCCGGTTGAAGCAAACTTTGCTGGGACCGGGGCGACTGAGCGCCGCTCTAAACAACGAACGGATTTCGGTTGAGGCGGAGGTTCCCCGTCTCAATATGAAGCTGACGGCCAAGGCAGCCGACGAAAAACCTTATTCATTTGATGGAGAGCTGCAAATCGGGGATGCCGACCTTTCCCTTCTCAATATAAAGGCGGCAAATAAACAACCGCTGACGGGAACTCTCGGCGCGAGCTTGAGGGGCTCCGGAAATCTCAGTGAGTTCGATCAATCGCACTTTTCGGCAGAGATACGGACTCTGCAGATGCGGGCAGGAGAGCAGGAACTGCATATTCAGAATGCCGTTCATGCAGAGTGCCGAAACCGTTTGCTCGAAATCCGGCCGGCGATTCTTGTCAGCGGGAAATCGAAGCTTGAGCTGTCCGGGACAATGCCGCTTCAGCACCCGGCGCCTTCCGGAGCTTTCAGCCTCAAGGGCCAGATTGATCTGGCCCAAACTACCGGTTTTATTCTGGCGCCAAGGGGATTCGCGGCTGAAGGCACAATGAATCTGGATCTCCTGCTTGGCGGCACTTATAAAAATGTCATTGCCGGCGGAAGTATCCAAATGAATGGCGGGACCGTTACATTCAACGGCATTGAAACGCCGCTGACAGGCGTCAACATACGGGCAAATGTTCAGGGCGACTCGGTCATTCTTCAGCAGGCTGATGCCGCATGGGGTCAGGGGAGAATTGCGCTGACGGGAGAATTCCCATTCGGTCTTTTGCCGAAAAACATGCCGGTGCAATTCCCACGCAAGGAAGGTCCGGCGCGTTTTTCTCTCGACATGACGAAGCTCCGGCCGGAAGAGACCGGCAAGCTGCCCCGGGGAGTAAGCGGATTGATCTCCCTGCACGCAGAAGCCCATGCATCCTCCACGAATTTGCAGGCACTGAAAGCCCAGATTGATTTTAGTGAGTTGAGCTTCAAAATGAACGAGCTCTCCATAGCCCAGAATCAACCTTCGACAATCCTGGTGAGCAATGGAGTTGCCGAGATTTCCCGCCTCTCTTTCAGAGGAACCGAGACAGGACTCGACATAAGCGGATCAGCAGGGTTTACTTCCGATAGCCCTTTGAATCTCCGGCTCAACGGGAATCTGAATGCAGCTCTGTTCACGTTCATGAACCGCGATCTGAAAGCCTCCGGAAGATCGAGCATTCAGGTCGCCGTGTCCGGCACTCCAAGAGCTCCCGCACTTTCAGGAGTTGTCGAAATGAACGGAGGCAAATTGAGCCTTCGGAATCCGCGGGTTTTAGCCGATAGTCTGACGGTACGCCTCAAAATCGATCCGAAGCAAATATCGATAGAAAATTTCAAGGGCACTCTGAATGGCGGGCCGATGACGTTGACAGGAACCGCCGGATATGGACGCAGAGGATTGGAGGATGTGAATCTGAACATGTCTGTTCAGGATTTCTTCATCGATTTTCCTCAGGGGCTGAAGTCTTCTTCAACCGGAAATCTGACGATCACATCATCCGAGGATGCCATTTTGGTCAACGGCAATGTTCGCGTGCAGGAAAGCTCATATCGGGAGCCCTTTGAACTCGGCAGCCAGTTGATGAGCTATTTGAAGGGACAGCAGATCATTATCGAGGGACGGGAATCCGATGTGCTGCTGGACAGAGTGCGCCTGAATATTGCGCTGCGCACCGAAACACCGGTGCTGGTACAGAACAACATCGCCAAAGTGGAAGCAAGCGGCAATCTGAGGCTCGTTGGCCCTTTCAATGAACCTTCGATGGTGGGCAGAATAAACCTGAGCGACGGCGGCGAAATCATCCTGAATCAAAGGACTTATTACATCAATCGCGGCGTAATCACTCTCGCAAACGAAACCCAGATTGAGCCTGTGCTGGATATCCAGGCGCAGACCAGGGTCTCCGACCATGAGATCACGATGCGCATTGCCGGCACAATGGAGCGGCTCACGACGACCTTGACCTCCGAACCGCCCAGATCGGAACAGGATATATTGTCGCTGCTTCTAACGGGCAAAGTGGCCTCCGAGTCCAGCGGCAGAGGAGTTCAAATGGCCCGGACGCAGGCCCTGACTCTGCTCGCCGGCCAGGCGGGCGAGCAGCTGACAGGCGAGGCACGCCAGGCGCTCCGCCTAAGCACGTTCCGCATTGATCCCGGCGAGATTGCATCCGAATCGGATCCGGGTGCGCGTCTCACCGTTGGCCAGGATGTTACCAACAACCTCAGCCTTATTTACTCGATGAACCTGACCAACGGGGGAGACCAAATCTGGGCAGCCCAGTATGAAATTATCCGGAGACTCACCACGCAAGCTACCAAACAACAGGATAATTCGTATCGGTTTGAATTCCAGCATAGTCTGCTGTTGGGTGGACGTTCCGGCGAACGCAGGATCCGGACTTCTTCGCAAAGATTCGAAATCGGAGCCATTCGTTTCGAAGGGGAAAGCCCGTTCTCCGATAAAACGCTGCTGAAAAATTTCGACGTTAAGGCGGGTCAGAAATACGAGTTCCCCAGAGTGCAAAAGGGACTCGACCGTCTGCAGAATTTCCACTTCCAGGAAAACCGGCTTGAAGCCAACATACGCATGCAACGCGAAACTCAGGGCCAAACCGTTGACCTGAATCTCAATATTGAGGCGGGCCCTGTCGTCACTTTTTCTTTTGAGGGCGCACCGATTCCTTCGAGCGTGAAGGAAGAGGTCAAAAAAGCATGGGCAAGTGGAGTATTCGACACCGAAAGAACGGAGACTGCCGTCCGGGCGATCCGTATTCCGCTGTTACAGGCCGGATACCTGCAGTCAGAAGTCACCTGCAAAATAGAAAGTGAGAACGACCAGAAACTGGTACGGTTCCAGATCACGTCAGGAGAACGGTATACCGAAGTCCCGATCGTCTTCCGCGGAGCCGGGGAGATCAGCGCATCGGAACTTGGCAATGCCCTGGGAATGGCAAATCTCAGGCTGGACGTTTATGCGGATCCGCAGAAGGTGATGGACTTTCTCAGCCGGTATTATCGGGAACGCGGATATCTGCAGGCTCGAATCAGTCCACCCTCTCCGCAGCTCGACCCGACAACGCGCACCGGATCCGTTCTGATACAAGTACAGGAAGGACCTCTGTTTACGATAGGAGATCTGGAATTCAGCGGCCATCGCGCATTCACTTATGACGAGCTCTGGAGCGTGATTCCGACCTCGAGCGGAAGCAGCTACGACCCGAACACGCTGCGCGATGCGGTAAAGGCGCTGGAAAATATCTACCGCAGCAAAGGTTACAATGATGTCTCCGTCACTTTCCGCGTTGTCCAGGATTCGGCCGCAGCTCATGCCGATCTGACTTTTTATATTGTGGAGCGCAGGCAGTCCGTCATCCGGGATATCGTCATCGAGGGAACACAGGGAACCAGCCCGGGTTTCGTACAGAGGCAGCTGGATTTCCAGGTCGGCGATCCCCTCGATTATGGAAGAATCGATGAAACACGCAAGCGGCTCTACAGCACGGCAGTCTACTCGTCGGTCGATTTCCAGGTTGAAGATCTCTCGGCAAAAAATGCTGACACAAAAACAAAGGATGTCCGCATCCAGGTCCGGGTGCGAGAAATACGGCCGTACCGGCTCCAGTACGGGCTTTTCTACGATACGGACCGCGGTATGGGCGGAATTCTGGAAGCCGAAAACCGCAATTTTCTCGGCCAGGCATCCGATTTGGGCTTAAAGCTCCGTTACGATACCAATCTGAAGGAAGGAAGACTGTTTTTCTATCAGCCGTTCGTAACCAAAATCCACCTCAAAACCGATGTCAGCGCCTTTTTCCAGCGCGAAACCCGAAAGGCGTTTGAAGCCAACAGAATCGGATTTTCTCTATTTCAGGAAAAGACGCTTCCAAAAAGCTATCGGATGGATTACGGCTATCGATATGATCATGTCCGATGGGAAGGGCTCCCTCCGGATCCGACTATTTTTCAGGCCAGCGTTCCGGTTGCGCGGCTCGTTGGGACTTTGACGCGTGATACGCGCGACAGCATTCTGGATGCGACGAGAGGGGAGTTCTCTTCTCACAGCCTCGAGTTCGGCCCCAGCTGGCTTGGATCGGAGATCGGATTCACCAGATATTATGGCCAGTATTTCCGGTATGTTCCCCTGGACAAATTCCTGATGAAGCCCACGAAGGAAAAACAGAAGCAAACCGCTCCGGCGCGGTTGGTTTATGCGGGTGCGCTGCGCCTTGGGCTGACCTCGGCGTTCAACAGGAAAGAGGTTATATCTCCGGAACGCTTCTTTGCCGGCGGCGGCACAACGCTGCGTGGCTTCGATCAGGATATGCTGGGACCGCTGCAGACATTGGAAGACGGTACGAAAAGGCCGCTTGGCGGCGAGGCTTTGCTTCTGTTTAATAACGAGATACGATTCCCTATTTTCGGCATTCTGCACGGCGTCGCATTTTTGGATGTCGGCAACGTTTATCCGAGAATCTCCGACTTCAACTTCAACATCCGCAAATCCGCCGGCGCCGGATTGCGCATTAAGGTCAAATACATACCCCTGCGCTTCGACTACGGCTTCAAGCTCGACCGCAAGCCGGGAGAAAGCCGCGGAGCTTTTTTCTTCAGTATCGGACAGGCGTTTTAATTCGAGATTCGAGATTAGAGATTCGAAATTATAGATGTACCCGAAATAGCTGCCGGGCGAATATACAACCATAGCTGTTTGCAGACAGGCTCGGGAAAAAGCCCCGGCAAATCGATACCCAATAGCATGAGATTATCTCGAAATTCGAATCTCGAATTTCGAATCTATTGATACTCCGTCACAGGCCGGCATAAGCAGACGAGGTTGCGATCACCATGGACGTTATCGATCCGGCCGACGGATGGCCAGAATTTATGCTCATGCACCCACGGAGCAGGAAACGCCGCTTCTTCCCTGGTATAAGGGTAATGCCATTCGGCTGCTATTAATGCCTCTATCGTGTGCGGCGCGTTTTTAAGAAGATTATTCAGCGGATCGGCTCGTTTCTCTTCAATGGCGGCGATTTCGCGTCGAATGGAAATCATTGCATCGCAGAAGCGATCCAGTTCCTCGACAGACTCGCTTTCGGTCGGCTCAATCATCAGGGTTCCGGGCACAGGGAATGAAATTGTTGGGGCGTGAAAGCCATAGTCCATCAGACGCTTTGCCACGTCTTCCACTTCAATACCTGCGCTTTTTTTCAGTGCGCGCAGATCCAGAATACATTCGTGTGCGACAAATCCTTCTGCGCCCTTGTACAGCACCGGATAGTAGGGATCCAGTTTCCTGGCAATGTAGTTTGCATTCAGGATGGCATAGCAGGTGGCTTCTCTCAGCGCCTGCGCGCCCATCAGGCGGATGTAAATCCAGGATATCGGCAGGATGCTCGCGGATCCCCAGGGAGCCGAGGAAACGGAACCGATAGCTTCGCGGCCGCCTGTGGCAACGACCGGATGGCCGGGCAGGAAATCCGCCAGGTGAGAAGCCACGGCAATCGGGCCGACACCGGGGCCTCCGCCGCCATGAGGGATGCAGAACGTCTTGTGCAGATTCAGGTGGCACACATCCGCACCGATTTCCGACGGCCGGCATAGGCCGACCTGCGCATTCATATTGGCGCCATCCATGTAAACCTGGCCCCCATTGGCATGAATGATCGAGCAAATTTCCTTGATGGCCGCCTCAAAAACGCCATGAGTGGACGGATAGGTAACCATGAGCGCCGAGAGCCGGTTCTTATACTCCGCTGCTTTCGCCCTGAGATCCTTTAAATCGATATCGCCGTTGCTATCGCAGGCGACCACCACGACTTTGATGCCCGCCATTACGGCGCTGGCAGGGTTGGTCCCGTGCGCCGATTCGGGGATCAGACAGACATCCCGATTCCCTTCTCCCCTTTTTTCATGATATTTGCGAATCACCAGAAGCCCGGAGTATTCCCCCTGAGAGCCTGCATTCGGCTGAAGCGAAACGGCGGCAAGCCCCGTAATTTCCGCCAAATAGTCCTGTAATTGCGTGAACAGCTGCTGATATCCCTTTGCCTGGTCCACAGGAACGAAAGGATGAAGTCCGCTGAATTCCGGCCAGGTAACAGGAATCATTTCCGTCGTAGCATTTAATTTCATCGTACAGGATCCGAGGGGAATCATCGCGGTGTTGAGCGCCAGATCCTTGCTCTCCAGACGATGCATGTAGCGCAGGAACTCCGTCTCCGAATGATATCGGTTGAATACGGGGTGCGTGAGAAAGGCACTCCGGCGCTCAAGAGGATCGGGATAGTCGCCGGATATATTCCCGATCAGCTCTTCCGGTCTGCAGACAGCGGCATCCTTGGCCGCAAAGACAGCGAACAGATCTTTGAGATCTTCCACCGTCGTGGTTTCATCCAGGCTGATGCCGATTCCCGTTTCACTCAAGCGGCGCAGATTTATCTCACGCTTATTGGCCTGATTCTGAATGTGAGACGCCTGCATCTTCTGCATATCTATACGCAGAGTATCGAAAAACAGATCGGGCCCCACAGAATAGCCGAGGAGCTTCAGTCCTTCGCTGAGGACGCAAGTCATCAGATGGACGCGCCGGGCTATGTTCTTCAAGCCTTCGGGACCGTGATAGACAGCATACATGCCGGCCATGATCCCCAGCAGGACTTGTGCCGTGCAGATATTGCTGGTCGCTTTATCCCGCCGGATGTGCTGTTCGCGGGTTTGCAGCGCCAGGCGAAGCGCGCTCCTGCCCGCCGAGTCTTTGGAAACTCCGACGATGCGGCCGGGCATCTGCCTTTTGAATGCGTCCCGCGTAGCGAAAAAGGCGGCGTGCGGACCGCCATAGCCCAGGGGGACGCCGAACCGCTGAGAGCTGCCAACGGCAATGTCGGCGCCGAATTCTCCCGGCGGCTGCAGCAGTGTGAGAGCGAGAAGATCCGTCGCAACAGTGACGAGGGCTCCTGCTTCGTGTGCCCGTTTCACAAATCCGGAGAAATCGTAGAGAGCTCCGTCGCTCGCGGGATATTGCACAAGTGCGCCGAAGACCGGCATCGCGAAATCAAATGCTTCATGGTTCCCGATAACCAGACGAATCCCCCGCGCCTGAGCACGTGTTCGGATTACCTCCATCGTTTGGGGATGGCAGGTGTCCGACACAAAAAAAGCTGCGGCATCGGTTTTGCAGAGGCTGTAGCTCATGCTCATCGCTTCGGCCGCTGCGGTCCCCTCATCCAGCAGAGAAGAATTTGCAGTATCGAATCCTGTCAAATCGGCAACCATCGTCTGGAAATTCAGCAGCGCTTCGAGGCGTCCCTGAGAGATTTCCGCCTGATACGGAGTGTACTGGGTATACCACCCCGGATTTTCCAAAATATTCCGCTGAATCACCGGAGGAGTAAGGCAGTTGTAATAGCCCATTCCTATGTAAGAGCGAAAGACTTTGTTCTGGACCGCCAGATCCCGTATGCGGCTGAGAACCGCATATTCACTATTCCCATCTTCAAGATTGAGCGCTCGTTCCAGCCGGATTGAGGCAGGCACTGCTTTTTCGATCAGCGCGTCCATTCCGGAAAGACCCAGCGTCTTCAGCATTCTGTCTGCATCTTCCGGCCGTGGGCCGATATGGCGACGAACGAAGAAATCGGTATTTTCGAATGGTTTGTCAGGGATATTTGATGATGACATTGTCAATTCTCACCTGTAATGGATTTGTTTATTTCGGGTGGATCCAGCGGTAAATTGCGTCCTGGCCCTCTTCTTCGGGCTGCCTTCTGCTTCGCAATTCCTCGAGATTGCGGTTCATGATCCGAAAAACATCGTCCATCAGCCGTTGTTTATCCGCTTTTGTATACAACGAAAGATCGATGGGACGATCAATTTTGATTCGCAGGATAACGCCCGGAGTCACCCTGAAAGTCGTGGGAACGATTACTCGATAGCTGCCGTCAAGACTGACCGGAACCAGCGGAACACCCGTGCGCAAGGCGAGAGAAAATACGCCGCCGTAAAATTTCCCCAACTCGCCCGTCTTGCTTCGAGTCCCTTCCGGAAACGCGATCGCATTGATTCCGCTATTGATCGCTCTGGCGGCTTCCATAATGCTCTTTGCCATGTCTCTTGGGTTGTCGCGATCAATGGGAATATAGCCGGAGCGACGCATATGCCATCCCATGAAAGGCACACTGAAAAGCGATCTTTTTGCGATCCATCGGAACTGGATCGGCAGATTTGCCGCAAGCGAAAGGATGTCATGCAATCCGCTATGATTCGCGACAAAGATCTGCGGGCGGCTGCGGTCGATATTTTCCAGCCCCTCAATTTCCACGCGTGTGCGGCTGAGCCAGAGATTGTCTTGCGACCAGCGGCGCATGCAATAGTGCTGAAGCCGGCCGCTGCCTGAGACGAAGCTGCTCAGAATGGAAACTGTGGCCCAAAAAGCCGTGCTCAGCGCGCTCGCAACCCAGCACCAGGCCGTAAAAATTTTCGCCTTAAATCTCGCCATCCTCAAGAATTTATCACGAATCCCGCTAAATTATCCGGTGTTAGTTTGTGCCTGTTTTCCGCAAGATTCCAGGCAGCATCCGATTGGGCCGCCCTGACGGATCCCTCAACGCGATGCATTCAAGAATCTGTATTACTCGATTTTAAAACCGATCCTCAAGACTACCTGGTATTCCGCAACCTTATCGTTTTTGATATTGCCGCGCTGCTCCACTACTTCGAACCAGGATAAGTGGCGGACCGTTTTTGCCGCATCCGCGATCGCGACCTGGACGGCTTCGGAAAAACCGGCGGTTGAGGTTCCCACGACTTCAATCTTTTTATATGTTCCGGGCATGCAAGCCTCCTTGGCTGATCCCATCATAATGGAAAAAGGAGGCTTGCATCAACCCGGGAAGAGGCCGATGCTGTCATTGTAAAACATATTAACAGTCAGGCAAAAACTAGACGTATCGTAGAATCAAATGGATAGAGAATATTTGCCGGAATTCCGGCGATTACTTCTCCCGAAATTGTCGGATTTTTTTACAATTTCTGCCGCTTCAATTCAAATGCTTAAACCCGTAAGTCAATTTTATAAAATGATTTACAGGAAGGGACCAGGATTGGACCGGAATTTGCTCCATACTCTCATAAGAATGACTTTAGGCCGTTGAGAATGGGAAATCCATTCATTCAGGATAAGGAGTAGGTATTATGGTTCGCAAATTATCAGTGCTGGTAACTCTTGTTTTTGTTGCTATGCCATTTGTGGCAAAGGCGGATGCCATCGGCAGTATACAAACCGATTTGTATATTTCAATCGACAGCAGTGCCTATTACGGATGGAATTCAGCTTCTCGGTATTCATTAACGGATTTTTACAACGTAACCACAGATATCTATGGCAGTGCGGATATATTCCAAGACAATCCGTCGGGGGTTATTGGCATCAATGCAGAGCCGAACCGGTTGCTGAACGAATTCTTGCCGCCCGGAAGCAGCGTTCAGTCAGAATTCGCGGTGAGCCAATCTGATGATGACAGTTACCTGTATCGGATTACGGCCACCAGTACCGTTACGGCGGATACCGGATCAAGCAATCGCCTGGCTTATGTTGTCGGCCAGCAGTCTCTTGCCCTGTATTTTCCCGCAGTGGAAGCGGGCAACTCCCTCATCTATTCCTTCAGCCTGTCAACGACTTTGAATAACGAATCCGTGGAGGACTCATCTTTTAATCGGATCGTTTACGGAGATTATTGGTCTTCCTACATATATGCCGGCTACTATGACGTGCAGGGGAATTATCTGGGCACTTTGGAATTGTGGAATTTTATCAATGGCGCCGGGTTTTACCGGGGTCCCGGAGAAAGCACTTTTTATAATTACGGTGGGCCTCAAAGCTTCATTTTTGATCCCGATAAGGAATTTGAGGGCGCGGCCGTGGGGTACTACATGCATATGTACAATGTCAGCAACCAGGTACAGGAAGTGAACTATTATCCCTCGCAGCCTGATGATAACGCTGTTGTTCCCGAACCCTCTTCGCTGATCCTGCTGGGTTCGGGATTTGCGGGAATTGCATTATTGGTCCGGCGCCGGATCAGATAGCAAAGGGCTGCTGAAAGCCTCTGGTTTTTTCGGGGGAAAGGCCGATGATTCGGGCGGCCTTCCTCCCATACTCCTCTACCAATCTGCATCGATCCATTTCGGCCTCTAATCAAGCATCGCGACAAGCTCGCAGCATAGTTGCGGAAACCCCCGAGTTGAATGCCGGAATTACAGCCGTTTCCCTTTTTCCGGGAGAGCTGTGCCGGCAGAACATCCTGAATCCTGCCTCTTGACTTCTTTGTTCCTGTCTCCGGATTCTCATTGTAGGATACAAGCATGGACATGCTGCCCCACAGCGAAGCGTTGCACCGGGTGAAGCGGATGCAGCGATGGATGCTGCCTTTATCCATCGATGCCGTATTTGTGCTTCAGAATGCCGACCTCTATTATTTTTCGGGAACCATACAGAGCGGGTTGCTGTGCATACCCTGCGAAGGGAATCCCTTGTATCTGGTTAAGAAAAGCCTGGCGAGAGCAAAACAGGAATGTGCCTGGGATCGCCTGATTCCTTTCCCGAAGCTGGACGAGGCGCCAGGCATACTTGCCGCAGAAGGAATGAAGGCTCCAAAGGTAATCGGGCTTGAGATGGATGTCCTTCCCACTGATTACTATTTTAAATTCTCAAAGCTGTTTCCAGAAACTCGATTCGTAGACGCATCCGGAGCCATTCGAAGAATTCGGATGATAAAATCCACCTACGAAATCGACCGGATAAAAAGCGCGGCCCGCATGCTGCATCTTGCCTGGGAACGGTTGCCCGAATGGATCAAGCCCGGGGTGACTGAGCTTGAAGTATTGGCGCAGACGGAGCATTTCCTCAGGCTGCAGGGGCACCAGGGCATCCAGCGTACGCGCGGATTCAACTACGAAGTCGGATACGGAGCCTTTTCAGCGGGGGTCGATGCCTGTGCGCCGACGGCATTTCCGGGTTCCACCGGTTTTATCGGCCTGTATCCGGCAATTTCAAACACAGGAAGCGAGCATCGTCTCGCTCCCGGCGAGCCTTTACTCGTCGACATTTGCGGAGGCTATGCCGGCTATCTTGCCGATGCAGCACGCACCTTTTCAATCGGGAATCTGCCTTCCGACATGCGCGAAGCACATGCGTGGATCCTCGATCTGAACACCGAAATCGAATCGATGCTCAAACCGGGCGTGGATTGCAGCAGAATCTGCGACTATGCATTCGAAAGATCCGAGGGCAGCCCGTATGCAAATGGTTTCATGGGAGTGGGAGATAACCGTATGCGGTACGTCGGACACGGGGTTGGATTGGAATTGGATGAATTGCCTGTGCTCGCATCAGGAAGCGGCGCAAAGCTGGAACCGGGGATGGTCCTGGCAATTGAGCCCAAAATATTCTTCCCGAACCGTGGCGGGGTTGGAATTGAAAACATGTACCGGATTACGGATACGGGATTTGAGAAGCTCACGCCGTTTAGAGAAGATGTAATCTGCTGCTGATTCGAGATTATGGACCTCAAATCTGTATCGAAATCTCGAATTTCGAATCTCGAATTCTGAATTATTTATTCCTGTTCTCCGCTTCCCCCAACCATCCGCGGCGCAGTTGCTCCATTGGTATGCTGGAGGTGTACGGTTTGATATCCAGAACCGGGGTTCCGTCCAACATATCAATTCCGCGCAGATAGAGTGAGGGCCCGTCCCTCCTGATCAATTCCACCGTAGTGAGGCCGATCGGGTTAGGCCGACGCGGAGAGCGTGTTGAAAACACTCCGTGCTGCCTGCCGTCGGTCGGCACCGTACCATACAATTCGCAGCCTTTTGCCTGATGAAAAATCCAGAGAATCATCAGGTGCGAATACCCCTCGATGTCCTGCAAACCTTTCTCATATTCAGGCAGGACTTCCAGCACTCCTTCCATGGTATGGGTCGTACCCAGTCCCTTTGGGACCTGATCCGTACTGGTGTAGGAGCTTCGAATATATCCGATCGGCCTCATTTTCCATTCATCCATAGAGACACCTCATATAAATCGAGCGCAGATACAATCGAACGCATTATATCCCAGCAGCCAGGCGTAAGAGACTATCTCAAAACTCGATTCAATCAGGCATGCCTTGAACCATGTGGGTCGCGGCTGAAGCCGCGACCCACATGATTCACCGCATGTGTGAAGCTGTTCAACATGTCCCGGTTCAATGAAATCAGCTTATCCGGGCCGTCTTATTCCGCTGCCTGGAAGAGATTATTAATCCGTGAAGTCCGCGGCATATTTTCACCGCGGTGGCGGTTGAAATGGCGTATTGAATTCTCTATTATGTGCCTTTCAAAAACTCAGGAGAACAGGTGGGATCAGAACAAATACAGACTAATACCGACCGGGCAAAGATACGGGCAACAGCAGAAAGCATGGCTTCGCGCCAGCGCGAGATTTCCATTTCCGAGTTCTTCAGCAAAAATCGCCATCTTCTTGGTTTCGACAATCCCCAGAAAGCGCTTCTTACGGCAATCAAGGAAGCGGTCGACAATTCGCTGGACGCCTGCGAAGAAGCGGGGATTCTGCCGACTCTGAAGGTCGAGATCCGGCAGCTTGCAGAAGATCGCTTCCGAATCGCCGTCGAAGACAATGGCCCCGGGATCGTGAAAGCGCAAATCCCGAAAATTTTCGGCAAGCTGCTTTACGGATCGAAATTCCACACGCTGAAACAGGCGCGGGGACAGCAAGGCATCGGGATTTCAGCCGCGGGGATGTACGGGCTGCTGACTACGGGAAAATCGATTGCGATAACCTCGCGTATCGGTCGTGAAAAGCCCGCGCATTATTACGAAATCCAGATCGACACACGCAAGAATACGCCTCAGATCATTACGGATAAAGTCGTGGAGTGGGAGGTCCCGCACGGAACGCGGGTCGAAATCGAGCTGATCGGGACCTATAAGAAGGGACGGCATTCCGTCGACGACTATATCCGCCAGACCGCTATCGCCAATCCGCATTGCGAAATTTTCTACACCCCGCCGGACAGCAACGAGCCTCAGCATTTACAGCGTGGTTCGGATTCGCTTCCTCCTGAGCCAGTTGAAATCAAGCCGCATCCCTATGGTGTCGAGTTGGGAGTTCTCATCCGGATGATGAAGGAAACGCCCGCGCGACAGCTCAGCGCGGCGCTGAAAAGAGACTTTTCCCGGGTCAGCGGGCGCGTGGCGGCAGAAATCTGCAAAGCGGCTGATCTCAAGCCGAATGCCAATCCCCATACCATTGTCGTGCATGAGGCCGAGCGTCTTTACAAGGCGATTAACAGCGTCAAGATCATGAGCCCGGCTACGAGCTGTCTTTCTCCGATCCGGGAGGAACAGATTCTTCTGGGATTGCAGAAGGAAATACAAGCGGATTTTTTTACGGCAATTACACGCTCCCCGACCGTCTACAGGGGGAATCCTTTTCAGGTAGAAGTCGGGCTGGCCTACGGAGGGAAACTGCCGGGCGAGGAATTGATCGACCTGCTGCGCTTCGCCAATCGCGTTCCGCTTCAATACCAGCAGTCCGGCTGCGCCATTACGAAGGCGGCTCTCGGTATAGACTGGCGCAGCTACGGGATCTCGCAGTCCAAGGGCGCTCTTCCGACAGGACCGATGGTGCTGTTTGTCCACATCGCTTCGGCATGGGTTCCCTTCACATCGGAAAGCAAGGAAGCCGTCGCGCCGTATCCGGAAATTATGCGTGAGTTGCGCCTGGCATTGCAGGAGTGCGGCCGCAAGCTGGCCATGCACATCCGGGCGCACAGGCGCGCCGTGGATGAAGAGAAAAAGAAGTCCTATATCGAAAAATACATTCCTCATATCGGAATAGCTCTGCGCGAGATCCTGGGACTGAGCGCCAGGGCGGAGAAGGATGTGGTTTCGACGCTCAAGGTAGTTCTCGAACGCAGCAGATCAAAGGATACGATTGACGATTGACGATTTTCGATTGACGATTGCAAACATAGGGCGCAACAGGCTGCAGGGAGTTGTGAATGGCTAAAAAGAGCGATGCGGTGAAAAAGCCGGCGGCAGGCTCAAGCAAAAAGGTTTTAAGCGCGATACGGGCGGCGGCGGAAGACATTCATGGCAAGATCATGGCGCGCAAAAAGCCCACCATGAAACTTCCGGTACGTTCTCTTTCGAATGTCCGATATCAGCCGCAGCGCGGTTTTTTTGAAATGAAGGGACAGAAGAAGGAGCGCACGCTTACGGTTAATACCGTCAAGACCTTCGCACAAACCCTGCGCATGGTTGCTCTTTCGAAAGAACTGGTCGAAAACGATGATATCGCTACGAAGCGAGAAGCCTATTATGTCTCCAAAAACTGGGAGGAAGCACGCTTCAGTGAGCAGCCTGAAAGCGATACCGTCATGGACGATGTCGAGGCTTACTTCGGCGTCAATCGCGAGCAGTTGGGCTTTATCCCCGAGGAAAAGGGGGGCGATGTGGCGGGCCGTCTGTTTGTCCTGGATCATGACCGCGATACCGGACAGGTGCTCCGGATCGACTGCACCAAGTTCGGCTCCGGCGCTTACAGCATCCCCATCTCCGTCGAACAGCTTCAGTTCGAAACAAATGCGGACTTCATCCTGGTGATTGAAACGGCGGGAATGTTCCAGAGGCTGGTCAAGCACAACTACTGGAAGAAGGCCAACTGCATCCTGATCAGCATGGGAGGCGTTCCCACCAGAGCCTGCCGCCGCTTCATCCGCAGGCTGGCGGATTTTAAAAAGATTCCGGTCTATGTCTTTGTGGACGGCGATCCGTACGGGATCACCAACATCTATCGGACTTTGAAAGTGGGATCCGGCAATGCGGCGCATCTGAATGAATATTTCTGCGTGCCGCAGGCCCGCTTCCTCGGTATCACTCCGCAGGACATTGTCGACTACAAGCTGCCGACTCATCCATTGAAGGACGTGGATATCAAGCGGGCGCGCGATGCCATCAAAAACGATCCGTTCATCAAGCACTATCGTGACTGGGTCCGCGCGATCGAGCATCTGCTGAAAATGGGAGTCCGTGCCGAACAGCAGGCTCTGGCAAAGCACGGGCTGAACTACGTTATCGAAACCTATCTGCCTCAGAAGCTGGCGCACCCCGAACGATTCCTGCCGTAATCAGTCGCGACCTACGCGAATTCAATGTGGCGGGTGGATGCGCAACAGGTGCGGAAGAATGGGTTCCTTTGTGCAGTCTTTCAGCATGAGGTAGACGTCGAGGAATTCCTTTTCAAAGTAAGACCAGCCGGCCGGATCCGTGCTTAGATAGACAGGCACGCTATTGGCCCACGCATCCGCGATTTTCGCCTCAACCGTTCCATGATTCCAATCCCACCCCGACCACTGGATCTGCCATTCCGGACGGAGGCCGATGCCGCGGTAGTAGTCCAGTATCGGGCTGTAATTTCCCGCAATCATCAAGCCCGGGCCGGGGACGGATTCCCGGATCATCCGGGCAAACTCCATTTTTTTCGTTTGGATTTGACGGTAGGGCGAAAATGCGATCATCGCCAAGCCGAAAATGGAAACCTGAATGATCGCCCATATCACCGTCCCTCGTCTGGACGGCACCCAGTTCCGGTATAAAGAAACACACAAAATGACGGACGCCGGCAGCGCTACAAGCAGGTACCGCGGATGCATCTGAACATCCGCATCACGCCAAAGAACAGCAACCGGCAACAGGAGACAACAGACAGTTCCCCAGATGGGATTTGGGATCGCAGGGGCCGGAGGCACAGCCTTTGTGGCCGGCGGCTTTTTCCTTTTTAACAACCTATAGCCGCCGGCTCCGGCGAGAGCCAGCCATGCGCCGGGGCATACGATAAAGACAAACAGCAGGCTCGCCTCCAGATTCGTCCGGAATTGCCTGGAACCCATTGGAATCGCATGGAGCCAGGTTCTTGTTCTTTCCAGAAATCCCGCCGGATTGTACAAATAGAAAATGCCGGCCGGAACCACTATGACGACTGCCGCTGCAGTAACGAACAACAGCGCGGAACGAATCCGTTCGCGACGGGAACCGGCTCTGCTGAAAATGATCCACAGGAAAGCTGCGCCTAACGCAAGAGCCTGTTCCCGCATACCGACCGCAAGGCCAAAAAGGATCCCGCCTGTGGCATCAATCCAAATGGAATGCTTATCGATGCGATTCCAGAGCATCAACGCCGATGCAATGAGCAACGCAAGCATTGGGACTTCCGTCATTATGAATCCCGAGTAGACGGCATAAACCGGCGACACTGCCAGTGCCAGCGCTGCCATCCCGTCTGCCGGAGCTGCCAGAATCCGGCCTGCCAATTTCCGGAACAAAACCACTCCCAATACGCCGAGGAGGATAATGCCTGCCATGACTACAATCTCAGCGTCCAGCGGTTCAAGACGGAAAATCGTCTTTAGTGATTCCCACAGCAGAATGTTATAGCCGAGAAATACCGGGCGTCCGATGCCCAGGGCGGAGAGCTGATGGGATACAATCTGTTTGAGATAATCGAAACTATCCCACTGTCCCAGGAATGGCGCACTTCCGGCCACATACAGGTAAAATGCAATGGCAGGCAGTATCCATTGATATCGAGGAGCCTTGAACAATCAAGCCTTTCGTAGTACTAAACCAAAAATCGGCATTTATTAGCAGCAAAACCTATCCTTAAGCTGACAGCTGCAGCGCGGCCGGCCTATCCGCTAACCTCTATTTGGTTGTGGCCTCCAGCCGCGCTGCGTAACCGGGATAATCTCTTGCCGCAGGATAACATCCCCATGATTTGCATTTCCGAACGCTGCGAATAATCGCCGTCGCCAGCGCATCGGCTGCCAGGGCCCCTATTATGCCTGTGTCCGGAGCTTTCTTTCGAGCCCAGGTCCCGGTGCTGATCGCGAATATGGTATCGCCATCCCAGGGCATGTGGGCGGGATAGATGCAGCGCGCCAGTGCATCGTGCGCCATTTGTGCAACTTTGGTGCATTGCACTTTTGTCAGCGACGCATTTGTCGCGACGACGGCAAGAACGGTATGGCCGTGGAAGGGAGATCCGGGTGGACGGCATTTTCGGATCTGATCCATCGATCCCACAAATCCCTTCCCATCCTTTCGTCTTGCTCCGGCAATAATTCTGCCGGTAGCAGGATCGACAATGTCGCCAACCGGATTGACGGCAGCCAACGCGCCCACTCTGAGCCCGTTCGGGTGAGACAGCGACCAGGAACCGAGACCGCCTTTCATAGCGAGTTCGGGACCGAACAGCTTGCCGACCGTCGCGCCGGCGCCGGCTCCGACATTGCCTTCCGAAACATATCCCGAATTGGCGGCTTGAATGGCTTTATAGCCCGCATCGGCGCCGGGCCTGATTTTCGGATCCCCGAGCGTCAGGTCGTAAAGAATCGCGCCGCATACAATCGGAACCCTGGCAGCGTGAGTATCAAACCCACGTCCCTGCTCTTCGAGGTACCGTGAAATGCCCGAGCCCACATCGAGGCCAAAAGCGCTGCCTCCGGAGAGAAAAATTGCATCGACATGATCTACGCTGTTTTCGGCCCGCAGCAATTCAACTTCGCGGGTGCCCGGCGCTCCGCCACGGACGTCGACTCCGGCGATAAAAGGCTTTCGAGAAGTGATAACCGTACAACCGGTTGGGCGCTCGCCTGATGTGTAATGGCCAACCAGGATTCCTTCTACATCGGTGATGGATGATATGCGCGACATGGGGGAAGTTTTTCAAAATTTTTCAATAACCGCAACTGCTTATTCAAGAAATCCCTGATACACTTCTACTAAAATTATGGAATATCGGGAACCCGGCTTCTGGATATGTTTGATTATCGGGCTTTTCTGTCTGGGCGTTTTTATATACTGGATATGGAAGGGCGGGAAAAAATCGCGCTGAACACAAGGTTTGCCGGTCATAAAAATAACCGAAAGCACAATTCGTCCGCGCTGAATAGGCTGTCTCAAAAACCGATAACAGGCCATAAAACTGTAGCGGCAACTACGCAATCCACACAAGAAAAAATTTCCATGTGGGTCGCGGCTCCAGCCGCGACTCCTGGGGTTTATGCATTTTTCTAAATCCGCGGAAACTGAATTCAGTGGAATCCTTCATTAATGCCGCGCTTGCCATGATCTGTCTGACTGATCAGTCTGGGGCCCGCGCCGCAGAAGCACTGAAAGGGCTTCGTACCAGAGCCCAGGGTTGGCCGCGTTTTTTGCGGTCAACCCTGGGAGGAATCGTGCAAGAAACCAACCCTGAAAGGGTTGCGTACTCGCTCAACCCTTTCAGGGTTGACCGCAACGGCATATCATCCCCAGGGTTGGCTGCTAAAAGCGCAGCCAACCCTGGGCTTTGTTTCGCAGCCGCTTCGCGGCTGATCACCGGGTCCTTCCACATCATCCCAGTCTCAAATGAATAAACCCCAGGCCGTAGCTGAAGCCGCGATCCACATGTGCGCAGGGATATCATACGAAAAGGCGAACAAGCCTCGGATAATATTTGTTTTTGCGTGATTTTGGAGACGGCAAGCTGAAGGGTGGAGTGTATAATAAGCAATTTAATTTTGCATAAATTCGGGTAAACACTGGAATGCAGTCAATCAAGCGCATCTTATTGGCCGGCGGTGGTACGGCAGGCCACGTAAATCCGGCGCTGGCGATCGGCTCAGCTCTTGCCGCACCTGAAACACGAGTGCTTTATGTTGGTGTCCGTGGAAGAGTCGAAGAGGAGGTTGTCCCGCGCGAAGGGATCCCCATCAGGTACATTCAGGCATCCGGATTCCCCGGCAGCATCTCTGCCAAAATGACGGGATTTTTCCTGAAGCTCTTCATAGGAACCATACAGTCGATCCTTATTCTGCTGCGCTTCCGGCCCCAGATTATCGTCGGAACAGGAGGATATGTTTCGGCGCCCGTCATTATTGCTGCTTCGCTTTTGCGCAAGCTTCATCTTGGTCATACCCGGGTTTTGCTGCATGAACAGAATGCGATCCCGGGGAAACTCAATCACCTCATGGGGCGGTTTGCGGATCAGGTTCTGGTTACATTCCCCGAAACGCTGGATTATTTCCCGCATAATGGCGTGGTGGTGGGCTATCCGCTCCGAAAGCGAATAGCCAAAGTCGGCCGCTCAGAGGCATTGGAGAATATCGATCTGAAAATTCCGGAGGGGCGCAAGATTGTATTCGTTTTCGGCGGCTCACAGGGAGCAAGGGTTATCAATCACGCTTTGGTTGATGCTTTAGGATACCTGCTTCCCCACCGGGATTCTCTGTTCATCATTCATGGGGTGGGTTTATCCAAAAACCATGAATACAACTCCTTGAAGGACACGGAGGAACGGCTGCGACGGTTGTACGGCGAGGAGCAGCTCAGGGAAATCGACGGCTTCTATACGTATCGCGCATTCTTTCATAATATCGAGCTTTTCTATGAGGTAAGCAACCTTGTGATTACGCGCGGAGGCGCAGGCAGTTTGAACGAAATTTCGGCTATGGGACTGCCCGCGCTGATTATTCCAAAATCCAACTTGCCCGGTGATCATCAGGTCATGAACGCCCGATCGATGGAAAAGGCCGGAGGCGCCGAAATCCTTTACGAGCAGATTTCTCCGGTTCAGGGCAAATTGGTAGAATCCATTGACGGGAGACTCCTTGCCGAAAGACTTCTATCGCTTATTCGGAACGAGTCGCTTCTCGAAAAAATGAGTCGTGACAGCAGTGCTTTCCTGAATAAGAATGCCCTGGACCAGATTCAGAATCTGGTCCTCGGAGAAAAAACCGGCGCAGACATGAATCCTTCTCCCGCATCACAAAAAGAAGCACCGCTGCCCGGCAATAAAGCCCTCCTGGCATTGCTCGAGAAAGCCTACGAAAGGCACCGCAACACATACAAGCCTGAAACCGTCATACAGCGCGCGCAGGACCTGGAATATCTAAAAAAACGGGCAAGCGCTCTTCTGGTTCATCCCGCGTGGCAGGAGCGGAACCTCGGAGTGAAGTTAATCGGCCTTCTTCATGCGAAAGACAAGATACCCGTCCTGCTGACGCTCTTTCACGACCGTAAACGCGTCTCATTGCTGAAGAGGCTTTTCGGCGGCGATTTTGAACAGGTCGGTTTTATCCGACGGAATCTAATCATAGCGCTGGTCCGGCTGAACGAGTTGTCTCGCGAAGTCGAAAAGGCAATATTTCTGGGATTCGAAGATCCGTACTATGAGGTCCGGGCTGAATCCGCGCACGCAGCAGCATTCTTCAGTGAACGCCTGGCGTCCAGGGAGCTTTTTGTTTCAGCCCTGCTGAAACTCCTGAAAGATCGGAATATCGATGTTTGCTCGGCCGCCGCTGAGGCCTTGGGAAGAATCGGCTCGGAAAGCGATGCTTTGCCTGCTCTTCTTCAATTATGGGATTCGAAATTCTGGCGCATGAGAACGGCCGTCCTCCGCGGTATCCTTCATATGGTGGAACGTGGAAAAGTAACGGATCTGGATTCTCTGGAAACGCATATCCCCAAATTCATACTCACATCCACTGATTTCAGGCCGCATTTTGAGATCAAATTCGCCTATCTGCGTCTTTTGGAAACCCTTGCCAGGAAAAAAGAAAAGAGGATCGTGCAATGATCTATTTTCTTGGAAGATATCTGCACCCCCAGTTTGAAATTTTTTCCTACCTCCGGCTGGTCGAATATCTTTCGGCCAGAGCTATCGGCGCCGCGTTGACTGCAATATTGCTGACATTGTTCTTCACACCTCTTTTCATAAGATATCTCCACCGCCATGGATTCGTCGACCAGAGGCGCGACACGGGCGTCGTTTCGTCCGCCGATAAAGCGGGAACTCCCGTGATGGGGGGAGCAATTTTTGCGGGATGCGTTCTGGTCTCGTGCCTTCTGTGGTGCAATCTCGCCAATCTCTACCTTCTTGTTGTACTGATCGGCATGGCATGGTTCGGAACCATCGGGCTGTTTGACGATTTGACCAAGATGAGGGCAAAGTCGGGGGATAAAGGGCTATCCGAAAGCAAAAAACTTCTGTGGCAGGCGGCATTCGCAGCGTTTGTGGTTATTCTCCTCGTCAGTCCCGTATCACCTGTCCCGGCCGACCAGGCAGGCGCTTTTTACATTCCCTTCCTGAAAACGCCGCTCTTTAACTCCGTCTGGTTTTACATGCCTATCGTGTTTTTTTTCATCCTCGTCGTCGGCAATTCGGTGAACATCACCGATGGACTGGATGGACTTGCCATTGTTCCTTCCGTATTTGTGCTTGGCGTGCTTGGGATTTTCGGCTGGATTCTGGGGAATGCAATCTGGGCAAGATATTTGAATTATCCTCCGCTGCCGGGTGCCGGCGAGCTTGCCGTCTTCTGCTCCGCCTTTGTCGGCGCGGGAATAGGCTTTCTTTATTTCAATTCCTATCCTGCGCAGGTTTTTATGGGGGATACCGGCGCACTGGCCATCGGTGGATGCATGGCGGTGCTTTCCGTCATGCTGAAACAGGAAGCGCTTTTTTTAATACTCGGCGGGCTTTTCGTGGCGGAAGCCGTCACCTCACAGATCCAGGATAAGATAGGGATAAAATGGCTCGGCCGCCGAATATTCCTGCGCGCTCCTCTGCATCATCAGATGCAATATAAGGGCCTTGCGGAAACAAAAGTGGTCATCCGGCTGTGGATTGTGGCCGGCATCCTGGCGCTGACGGCGCTTGCTACGCTCAAGCTGCGCTGATTAGACAGATTTCATGCGGAGACGCCCTTCAGCGCATCCATGTCCGGAAGGGAGATCGGCATCAGTGAAGCATACCAGTTCAGGCCGGAACGCAGTTCTTGTGGGATCCGGCATTTTTCTGAGTCACGTCTTCGGACTGGTGCGGGAGCGCACTTTTGCGCACTTCTTCGGGAATACCGATGCAGCGGATGTTTTTAAAGCTGCGCTGAGAATTCCAAATATCCTTCAAAACCTGTTCGGCGAGGGTGCTCTTTCTTCGTCCTTCATTCCCGTCTATGCCAGCCTGTTGTCTTCCGGAGATAAGGAGGAAGCGAACAGGATTGCGCGAGTCATTTTCTCGCTCCTCGCTCTGGTCATGTCCCTGCTGGTTCTGGCAGGCGTGCTGGCTACACCGCTTCTAATCTACGTGATTGCACCGGGATTTGAAGGCATCAAACGGGACACCACAATACAGCTGGTGCGGATATTGTTTCCCGGCATCGGGATCCTGGTACTCTCGGCATGGTGCCTCGGCGTCCTGAACAGCCACCGGCACTTTTTTCTCCCTTACGCCGCTCCGATCCTTTGGAACCTGGCCATCATCACGGCGCTTGTCGCATTCGGCGGCAGAATTCAATCGTATGCGCTGGCTGAGATTGTTGCGTGGGGAGCTGTTGCCGGGAGCATTCTGCAATTTGGCGTACAGCTGCCTTCTGCAGTGCGGCTGGCAGGCCGCATCCGGTTCCAGCTCGATACGGTTTCCTCCAATGTCCGGACGGTTATCCGGAATTTTATACCGGGCGTTGCGGGACGCGGAGTAAACCAGTTGAGCAGTTACATTGATGTTTCACTGGCAAGCCTCCTGTCAACCGAGGGAGCCGTGGCCACGCTTTTATACACCCAAACCATTTACCTCCTTCCCGTCAGCCTCTTCGGGATGTCCATCTCGAACGCTGAGCTTCCGGAGATGGCGAGCCAGGTGGGATCCGAAGCAACCGTTGCCGCAGCGCTTTCCCGGCGGCTGAGCAACGCGATGCGGCGCGTAACCTTTTTTATCATTCCTTCAGTAGCCGCATTTCTTGCTCTGGGCGACAGCGTCGTCGCTCTTTTGTACCAGACGGGCAAATTTACGCGCGGGAATGTGGAATACGTCTGGGCCGTCCTCGCCGGATACACGGTCGGGCTTCTCGCAGCCACGCTGGGACGTCTTTATACATCCGCCTTCTGGGCATTGCGCGATACACGCACGCCTTTCCACTTCGCAAGCATCCGAGTCGCGGTCGCTGCAGGATTGGGCTGGTTTCTCGCTTTTCCCGTCGCGAGATGGATTGGATTGCCGGCGCACCTGGGCTTGATCGGACTAACGCTTTCCGCCGGCATCGCCGCCTGGATTGAATTCACGCTCCTGCGTTTAAAGATGAATCGTAGAATCGGCTGGACGGGCTTAAAGCCGGCTTATGCTGCAAAACTTGCAGCCATCGCCGCCGCTGCGGCGGGCATGGCTTTCGCCACTAAATATTGGACTCACTCTCTGCCGCCTCTGCTATCGGGACCGATTGTGCTCTGCGTGTTCGGATTGGTCTATTTGGGATGCACAGCGGCATTAAAGATACCCGAAGCGACCCAACTGCTGTCAGCCATCAGCTCCAGGATTCGAAACAAATTGTGAGAAGATTTCTGAGAGTCCGGCAAAATTCGAGGCCGATTTTCTATTCCAGAGCCTTCAGCATCGGCTGCAGCGCTTTGAATTCCTCCGTCCCGGCGCGGCGGAGCCACTCGAAAACTACAGCCTCCGCCGTCGTGATTGTAAGCCCGTTCCTCTCCAGACGGCGCAATGCCATCTGAGAATCCAATGGTCTCCGGGAAGAGGTGGCATCTGCAACCACAAAAACGTTCTCTCCACGCGCCGCCAGATCCAGCGCCGTTTGCGCCACGCAGATATGCGTCTCTATTCCGGTCAGGACGATTTGATCCCGCATCAGAGAGAAAATCCGATCGGTAAAGCCGGGCATAGCGACGCAGGAGAAACTCATCTTTTCCAGAGGCTGCACCTCCGGCAGCTCCTTCCGGATTTCTTCAATAGTTGATCCCAGTCCCCTGGGGTACTGTTCCGTCAATACCATCGGGACTTGCAGCAATTTCGCGGCAGAGAGCAGAAGGTTGATCCGCTTCAGAACGCGTTGATATTCGTATACGTTAGGGAACAACCGTTCCTGAAAGTCGATAAGCACCAGTGTGCTCCGGCTCCTGTCCAGCAGTTCCGATTTCATAGGATGATCCCTCCGCGTCAGACAGTAGCACATGAAGCGATTTCAGCGCCAAAAAGATTTCCCAAACCTTCATAAATGAATTACTTTATTAGAGCGTACTGTGTGTGATCGGCGGATCCTGCGCGCGCAGGAAGACAAAAGGCGGCAACATTTATTATTCTGAATTCTTTTTTCTATCTTCTGACTTCATCCAAGGAGAAATTCCGTGAAAAAAGTGGTTCTTCTGAGACATGGAGAAAGCGTTTGGAACAAGGAAAATCTATTCACCGGTTGGACCGATGTGGGACTCAGTGAAAAGGGCGTCCAGGAAGCAATCGAGGGCGGCAGAGTCCTGCGCGCTGAAGGATATATTTTCGATGTCGCTTTTACATCCGTGCTGAAGCGCGCAATCAAGACCCTATGGATCGCCCTGGAAGAAATGGACCTTATGTGGATCCCGGTTTACAACAGCTGGCGTTTGAATGAGAGACACTACGGCGCGCTTCAAGGACTCAACAAAGTGGCGATGGTGGACAAGTTCGGTGCGGCGCAGGTTCAGCTCTGGAGACGCAGCTATGATGTCCGGCCGCCGGAACTCGAGCCCGGTGATGAACGATCGCCCGCCAAAGATCCCCGTTATGCGGATCTCGATCCGAAGGACATTCCGCTTGCCGAATGTCTCAAGGACACCGTGGCGCGTGTTCTTCCCTACTGGCACGAAGTCATCGTACCGGCAATCCAATCGGGGAAGCGGATCCTTGTCTCAGCTCACGGCAACAGCATGCGGGCTCTGGTGAAATATCTGGACAACGTTCCCGAAAATGAAATTGTGGGACTGAACATACCGACCGGAATTCCCCTGGTCTATGAATTCAACGACGATCTGACGCCGATACGCCACTACTATCTCGGCGATCCCGAAGCCATCAGTAAGGCGGTGCAGGCAGTGGCGAATCAAACCAAGAAGAATTGACGATTTACGATTGACGATTTACGATTGAAAACCAAAGTCGATGTTACCATTTGTAAATCGTCAATCGTCAATCAGCCCTGGGTGGCAGCAAAAAAAACTTCCGATAATCTTTGGGAGGCGTGCGGGGCGGAAATTCATATTTGTTACGACGTGTTTGGTTTCGCCTGTTGCCGGCAGTTGGCCGGTGCTCTCTTTGCGGATTTCGTAGCGGTAATGAATTACCTTGTCGGAAGCTTTTGCCAGACCCGTTCTGATCACGATGTCGTCCTCATCCCGAATCAGCAGACATATTAAACCGCGGAGATTCAAAGTCTCAAAGAATGATTTATACTGAAGCTTCAATTTGCGCGGCAAAAGGGGAACGGCATCGATATGTTTTCAGGGATTACGGAGAGGCTGCACGGAGAATCCAATGACCTGTACAGGCTCCGCGATGAGTTGAAGAAGCAGGGATTGCCAATCCAGGATTTCATTTCTGGAAATATCAATGATCAGGGATACCTTTTTCCCCAGGACCTTCTTGAGGAGATACTTGTACGCGGATTGCGGCAATGCCGGGTTTATCATCCGGACTCGTTCGGTCAGAAGTTCGCCCGCGAGGCTGTGTCCGAATATTACCGGGAGAACGGCCTGACTATTAACACCGACCGCATTCTGATCACTCCGGGTTCGAGTCTGTCCTATTGGTATTGTTTTAAGCTTCTGGCGGATGAAGGCGATGAGATCCTGTGTCCATGTCCCTCCTACCCGTTATTCGATTACATCGCATTGCTGAGCGGTGTGAAGCTCATCCCCTACCGGCTCGATGAAGCTCGGAACTGGTCCGTCGATGCGGATCAACTGGAAGCGTGCGTTTCCACCAGGACCCGGGCGCTGGTCGTGATTTCGCCGCATAATCCCACAGGACATGTCGCATCTGCAGAAGAGATCGCGGCAATTGCGGACATTTCACGCCGTCATGATCTGGCGATTATCAGTGATGAAGTATTCAGTGAGTTTCTGATCGGCAGAGAATCCCTGCCACGCCCCGCGGGAAGTGATGCTCCGCTTGTCTTCACGCTGAATGGTTTTTCAAAGATGCTTGCTCTTCCGGGAATCAAGTTCGGATGGATGGCCGTGTCGGGGGAATCCGATCGGGTTCGAAAAGCCCTTCGCTCTCTGGAGTTCATTTCCGACACCTTTCTTCCGGTAAATGAAATCATCCAGGCATCTGCCCCGGAAATTTTCAAATATGGCCGGAGTGTGAGTATTGACTTCGCAAAACGCATCCGCGACTGCTGGAAAGTTGCGGAGCGCATTCTCGCATCAAACCGGCAGGTTCAATTTGTACGTCCGGATGGGGGATTCTATGTCACGCTGCGGCTGAAGAACCTGGATGAAGAATGGGCGGCGGAAACAATCCTGCGGGAAAATCATGTTTTGTTACACCCCGGTTACTTTTATGATATGGCTCCGAACCATCTGATCCTGAGCTTTGTACAGCAGATCGAAACAATCCGGGAATTTTTGCCGAAATTGTTGGAAACACTCGAAAGGCAGATGAGGCAATCGAGCGCGCCTGAATAAAACCGGTGCCGGCCTTTGTGGAGGAGGATGTATGAAATATGTGCGTTATTGTTGCCAGGGCAAAATTTCCTATGGAATTCTGGATGGAAATACTGTCCGGGAAATTGAGGGAGGATTGTTCGGGCAGAGGAATACCACCGATTTCACGACCGATCTCGATGCGGTAGAACTGCTGTGGCCCTGTGAGCCTACAAAAATCCTGGCGGTGGGACTGAATTACAAAAGCCATCTTGGGAATCAGCCGGCGCCTTCCAATCCTGAAATTTTCTATAAGCCTCCATCGGCGCTGCTTCAGCCTGGAGGTGCGATAAGACTTCCTCAGAATGGCCGCGACGTACATTACGAAGGCGAACTGGTCGCCGTAATCGGAAAAACAATTCGAAATGCGTCCGCAGCCGAAGCGGAGGAGGCCGTATTCGGATTCACGTGCGGCATCGACGTCAGCGAACGTTACTGGCAGAAAAACGACCTGCAATGGTGGCGCGCCAAAGGCTGCGATACTTTTGCACCCCTGGGCCCGGTCATCTGCGCAAGCTACGACTGGAACCGCGGCCGGATTGAAACCAGAGTAAACGGTGCTGTTGTGCAATCGGGCTGCTTCAGCGAATTGCTCTTTGATCCCATCAAAATAGTCAGCTACGCAAGCCGGCATCTGACATTGATGCCGGGGGATGTCATTTACACCGGCACCCCCGGACACACCGCCGCCTTGAAGCCGAAAGACCTTGTCGAGGTCGAAATTGAAGGGATCGGCATCCTGCGCAATACTGTTGCCTAATTATCCGGCTGCGCAGGCCAGGGCTCCATATTTACGGGTGCGGGAGCGATAATCGGCAATGGCCTCTTCCAGATCGACAGCTTCGAAATCCGGCCACAATTTGGAGCTGAAATAGAACTCCGAATAGGCGGCTTGCCAGAGGAGGAAGTTGGAAAGGCGCTGTTCGCCCGCGGTCCGAATGATCAAATCAGGATCCGGGACACCGTCGGACGCAAGCCTCCGCATGAATCCTTCTTCGGTGATCTGCTCGAGATCCAGCTTCCCCTGTGCGACCTCGTTCGCCAATGCCCGCGCCGCTTCAACGATTTCATAGCGGGCGCCATAATCCAGGGCAATACGCAGGTGAAGCCGTTTGCAGCTTCCGGTCTCTTCCTCCACAGAGGAAAGAGCTTCGCCGACAAACAACGGGAGACGGTCGCGTCTGCCAAATGCAGAGACGCGGATATCGTTATCGATGAGAGACTGTCGTTCCGCAACCAGGTAGCGCTGGAAAAGGCTGAAGAGTATTCGGATTTCCTCCGCCGGCCTTTTCCAGTTTTCACTCGAAAAAGCAAATAAGGTCAGGATGGGAATCTCCTGACGGCAGGCAGCTTCTGAGACGCGCCGCACAGCCTGGATCCCCATTTCGTGTCCTTTCCATCGCGGCATGCTGCGCTGCTGTGCCCAACGGCCGTTGCCATCCATTATGATTGCCACATGATTGATCGTATTCATCTTCGACTCACCTGTTGATAAGTTCTTTGCCAAATAAAGCGTTTGGGTCCGATTATCCCTCCGGCAAAGGGCAGCGGTTCAGCTGTGGGAAGGAAGAGGATTGATTTGAGTCCGCAGTGTCGAGCTCTTTGCGTTTCGCACTTGAGCACGATCCGGCAGCAGGCTGGAAAGCTTGTCGAGATATTCTTCCAGCGCAAGCCGTCCGGCAGAGCTGAGGCGATAGGTGCTTTTGGGTTTCCTGTCCTCAAATTTCTTATCGCAGACCACATAGCCGGCCATTTCCAGCCGTCGGGCCTGGACACTCAGGTTGCCGTCGGTTGTTTGCAGGAGATCGCGCAGTTCCGTGAAAGAAAGGGATTCCTGAACGACCAGCGCAGAAACGATGCCCAGGCGCAAACGCTCGTGGATGAGAGGATCCAGTTCATTCGGGGAAGGACGGATTGTCTTCTGTTTCTTAGCCATTATGCCTCCTGGCAATGTAGGATCCATAGACGAGATGCAGCCAACCAAATCCAAGCGCCAGCCAGATCAGGCCGGCTTTGGGAGTCGATAAAGCGGCGCCTGCGGCTGCAAGCAGGAAACTCAATCCCATATAGCGGACCGGCGCAACGGATACCTGCCCTCCGTTCGCTATTGCGGCGCCATAGCATCCGAGCCATATAACGGGAAGCCAATCCAAACGCTGGGATCGGATCGCAAGGTCGGTGAACAGCCCCCCGATAAACAGAGCCGGACAAAGGCTCCAGAGCAGCTTTCGCAAAAGCGGAGCCTGTATAGGGGAGCATGTCTGGCGGCTCTTGCGATAGATGCCGATGGAAATGACAGCAATCGAGATCGCCAGAATAATGCCCCAGACGGCAAGAGCCCATTGCGGATGTGGCCCGGAATCCCAGGGAGCCCCGGTGACAAAGCCATTAATGAATGATCCGGCGACTGAAAGGAATCCTGCTGCGATCAGCCCCCGGCCGGGTACGGCCGTGATCTGTCCCGCCGCCTCCAGGGTCTTGCGAATATAAAGCAGATTCTCCCGAACGCTTTGTGCGCTAGACGGATCGATCATAGGATGCATCCTCCAGGGAAGGCATCATCACACAATATCTCACCATGTGTCAAGTTCTTTATATTATAAAGCCACCCTTGAATGTCCGCAGAAAGAATGCTCGTGAAATGCGTGGCCGGCTTTCTTACTGGGATTCATAGGGAAAAGCGGAGCCGAGTTTTTTTGCAATGCGATCCAGGATCCAATGACCATCCCACCATTCTCTGGGATTCACCGGCAAGCCCTGAAGCAGCGTGCAGAAGTGCAGGTGATCGCCTCCTGCGAGCCCGGTTTCACCTGTTTTGCCGATGATTTCAGCCCTGGTGACATTCTGCCCTTCCTTGACGGCGACGGAAGACAGGTGTCCGTAAATGCTTTGGAGACCGTACCCGTGATCGATCACTACGGCATTGCCGTAAATGCCGAGGTATCCGGCATAGACCACAATGCCGCTGTTGGCGGCGGGGATAGGAGCCTGCTTTGTTACTGCTAGATCAAATCCAAGGTGAGTCTGGCGGTCAATCTCCCGCCCCTGATAAAGATAGGTTCTCCGGTCGGCAAATCCGGCCATCACCTTGCCGTTGGGCATCATGAAGAACGGGCTGTTCCAAAGGAACTCCGGCTTTGATTTTTGTGCCAGCGCTTTGATCCGTTCGGCATTCTTCTGACGCAGCTCGCGGTTGATGGCAACGTAGTTATCAAGGAGATTGCCGCGATCGGTCAGATCAGGGGTCTGGGCCATGATTTCCGGGACCACTTTATTAAGGAATGCATCCGTAATACCCATGTCGTCGGATTTAAAGGATTTTGCAAAATATTGATCGATGAAGCCTCTCTCCGCTTTATTCCCGGCTGCATCTTCAACGACCAGTCGCACATCCAACCGCGCCATATCATAAGGCACCGCGAAGAGCGCAAACCGGTCCTGCTTCCCGCCGCCGGGAAGGGGATATCCGGGGAACCACCACGCACCGGCCCTTACGCCATCGCGCACCGCGGACTCCCCCACACGGTAGGTGACGGCCTCGCATCCCCCCTGGGCGGCGTAGGTCTGCGTTGAAGTTATCTGAAGAACCGGCGGGATGAAGTTCACCGGCAGACGGACTTCTTCGACAGCCGGTTTCGGATGGCGAAGCCATGTGGTTGCCCTATCCGCCGTAACCCTTATTATGGCGTCTCCTCCAGCTAAGCCTGGCATTATGCCTCGGCCCACGTCAGTCTTCAGCACGTCCTTTTCGGTTTTGGAATCCCATAAGAAAAACTGGGAACCGGACGGATAGCTCTTGTCAATGACGGTGACGGCCTTGTTGCCCTGAACAAGCTCGACTCTGGCATGCACTAATCCCCGGCGGGGCTCGGCAATTTCTATGGTTACGGGAGTTTTATTGCCGATCGTGGGTATGGCCGGTTTGATATGAATATCCGGAGGGCCTCCAACCAGGAAGAATCCCTGGCCGGCCAAAGCCAGAATGAGGATTACCAACCCTACGAGAATTGCTTTAATTAAAAATCCAGAACGATAATTGGTTTCGATCATTTTTAATCCTGCCGTTTCTTGGTTTCAGTCAGGAATTCTACCATTCCTCAAGTGCTGCAGGCGAAATCTATGCCGGCTTTTTTTCATGAAAGACGCAGGGACGCCGTTTTCAGACAGAAATGCAGCTATCCGCAGACAATGTTTGTTGCTCTATTGGAGGCCCCAATGTAAAATCCAAATGATTGGCCCGCGTTTGGCAAAATGGGATCAAGTACAAGGAGGAAGTGATGAAAAAAATTTGTACCGCCGTTTTGCTCGGTTTGTGGCTCCTGTTTTCCATCGGCTGTTCTTCCACTCCTGCCGGAACGGAAAAAATCAAGAACCTTCTGAAAGATCCCGAATCGATCTTAGGCAAGGAAGTGGTATCCGTTGGACTGGCCGAAACGAAGACCTCGCTTTCCTCTTTTCGGATGTTTAAGTTGTACGATGGTGCAGATTTTATCTGGGTCAAATATCCGGAATCGGTTGAGGAACCTCCGCAGGGCTACAAAATTCGGGTACACGGCATGCTGCTGCAGGGTGAATTCAACATCATCGGCAAAGTTTACTATCTTGAAGCCAGCAAAGTGACAATGGAGTAGAGTCCAAGACCGAGCCATCTGGATGATGCTTCTGTCAGGGCGGCTCATTGCAGCCATTCTGAAAGCAAAACCAGCCACGAATGGGCACGAATAGCGGCTAAAAGATTTGATTCGTGTAAATTCGTGGCTTTTTTTCGGGCTAAAGGTAGTGTTCGAGAAAAAGCTTCAGACTTTCTTGTGCCTTTCGAGAGTTTGTTTTCCACTTGCGATATGTCTTTACCATGCCCCTATCGATAAGCTTTCCGGCGCGGGAAACCATGGTCTTTGAAGGATCGTGGGAAAAGGGCTCCAAAAACGCGTCGTTGGCTTCGTCGCTTATGGCACGGATGCAGCTGAGCGGAACATTTCGGGATGCTGCGATACGTGCAAACGCTGCCGTCTCCATATCCACAATCGAAGCGTGAAATCTGCCAAAAAGAAGGCTCTTGTGCGCCGGATTGCCTAATACATAAGACGAAGTCAAAGCATCTCCAATGGATGTCTTGAGGCCAAGAGACCCGGCGGACCAGGCAAGCATTTCGCTCTCCGTCAAATCAAAGGCACCCTCCAGCCGAACATTTTCCCATGCAGCATTATCTTCAGGAAGACTGAATGCCGAGGCTCGTGCAACTGCCACCAGATCTCCCACTCTTAAAACCGGATCCAGTGCTCCTGCATAGCCGATCACCAGGACGTGAGAAGCTTCGATCCATTTCAGCGCTTCTTCAAGTCTTGCTGCAGATCGTTTGGGGCCAACGCCTGACTGCAAAAAACCTATTGTTTTCTCGCCGCGATCGGCATGCCAGAGGCTGAGGCTCCGGTTGGGGAATTTCCTATGCCGGCAACACAGATCCATTGCCGTCCTGAGTTCCTCTTCTAATGCGGCTGCAATCAATAGCATAGGCGTCCAAGCATAGGGCGGCTGCTATAAGGAGTAAAGCAAGATCGCTGCAAATCCGTTTCCACAGATATTTCCGGTCTGTTCGCACCGTCATTCGACGTGAAACTCTCCGCTCTGCCTTTCATCCAATTATTTGGGCGCGTTGATGATAATGTTGAACGCACAGCGCGCATTCAGATATATTTCGAAAAGCAATGGAATTAATTATTCCTGCATCCGCTTCCAGAGCCGACCGGCAAGAGTCTGGCATCGTTATGAACAGACGTCGAAAGGAATGCAAGGTTATCGGGATATGAAAACTTTCACTTTGATGATCCTCCTGGTGTTTTTCCCCGCATTGCAGCCAGAAGCCGGGCTCCATGAGGGAAAAGAGCTTTATGCAAAGGGAAAATACAGTCATGCAGCAGACGCATTTCAGAAGCTTGCGGATGCGTCTCCATCAAATACTGAGGTCAGGATTTGGCTGGGGAGGTCTTACCTGAAAATGCGCCAATGGGATCGGGCGGTTCGAGAAATGGAAAAGGCGGTGCAGATCCAGCCCGACAATGCGTACTATCATCTATGGCTTGGCCGCGCATGCGGGGATCGGGCTTCGAATTCTAGCTTTATTACCGCTCCCGGCTGGGCTCGCCGTGTCCTGAAGGAATTCGAAACAGCCAGGAAGCTTGCTCCGGAAAATCTGGATGTGCGGTTTGATCTGCTTGAATATTATCTGGAAGCCCCCGGAATTATGGGCGGAGGAAAGGGCAAGGCGGAAGCCGAAGCGCAGGCGATTGCCGGGTTGAACAGCGAAAAGGGATACATTGCGCGGGCAACGATCCATATTAAAAACAAAAAGTGGGATATGGCCCGCAAAGAGCTGGAGAAGGCTGTTTTGGAATACCCGCAATCCGTCAGCGCGTTCAATGATCTGGCAGGCTTTCTTCTTGACCGGAATGATTATGAAGAGGCGCTCCACTACGCGAATAAGGCATTGCTTCTGGAAAGCAATTCCAAACGAGCGCGGCTAATCGCGGCAGCGGCAAAAATCCGGCTGAAAACGGACCTTGATGAAACCGCAAAGACATTTCAGGATTTCGTGGCAGGCTCGCTGAGAGACGGGGATCCCTCTTTTGAAGAGGTATATTATTGGCTGGGAGAGTGCTTTCTGGCTAAAGGAGACAAAGCGAAAGCAAAGGAATCCTTCAAATCCGCGCTCATTTATAATCCGGAGTACGGCAGGGCAAAAGAGAGTCTCTCCAAATTGAAATAGTTTTGTATATTTTGCCGAAGCAGCCCGTTCCGTGCCAAATAACTGGCCGGTCCAAAGCGGGCTTATTCAAGCAATACAGAAACCTGCATCCACACTGAATGCCTGACTGAAACCAGCGGGCATCGATAAAACCTATCGATGTGGTTCAGGCTGACAGGGATGCGAAACCGAGATCGATTGAGGCACTCAGGTATGAATAAACCGACAAAAATCCTGTTTCTGATATGCGCTGTATGCTTCAGCTTTGCGGGCAGGCTTTACGCCACAGACTCGGACGGGCATGATTCGCAGCGTGAAATTCGAACTCTAACGGTTCAGGAAGCGGTTCGAATGGCGTTGTCGCGTTCACCGGAGGTTTTGCTGGCGGAAGCCCGCGCCCTCCGGGCTAGAGAAGCTCTGCGCGAAAGCCGATCGGTGAACCGTCTTCAGGTATATGCCGGAACGGGACTGGCATATAACAACGGCTTCCCGCTAAGCATTGAAGGCTCCGCTCCATCGATTTTCCAGGTTAATGCGAGTCAGCCTTTTCTCAGCAAAAAAAACTCGAATCTGATTCGCGAAGCCGAGGAATCCGACAAGGCAAGCCGTTTTGGAACGGAATCGGCGCGCAATGAGCTTGCCTTACAAACGGCGTCGGTCTATTACGAGCTGCATCAGGCTCGAAAAATTATAGAACTGGCATCCGGCAGAGTGGACGCAATACAGAAACAGCAGAAGCATGTTGAGACTCTGCTCGACGCCGGCAAAGTTCTCCCTGTCGATGTGACGCTTATAAAAACCGCCGCACTTTCTGCCCGGCAACAACTGCTGATCGCCCGGGAACAGGCAATCGTTGCGGAAAAGGAAATCCGTGAATGGACCGGCTTGCCGGAGGAGATCGTGATCCGTACCGTCGAACCGCAGATTGACGGCTCCGATCTGGAGATTCCGGAAGAAACGCTCTACCAGAAGGCTCTCGTGAAACTTCCGGCAATTCTCCAGGCAGAAGCGGAAGTCCGGGCAAAGGACTTTCATGTTCAATCGGACAGAGGAGAATACCTGCCACAGATGGAAATTGTCAGCGAGTATGCTTTGCTCAGCCGTGCCAACAATTACGCCGATTATTTCAGCCAATTCAAACGGCATAATTATTTGATCGGGCTTTCGTTGAAAGTCCCGATCTTCAACGGATCCGGCACCAGCGCAAGAATCGCCCAGAGCCGCCAGAATGCGTCGGAATCGCGCATCAGGCTGCAGCAGATAAAGTCGAACCTGAAGCTGGAAATCCGGCGTGGCTTCAGCGCTTTGCGCATTGCGACGGGAGCCGTGGATCTTGCGCGTAACGACGTTGAAGCCGCGCGTGAAGTGGCCCGTGTAAATCAGACGTTGATGGAAAGCGGCCGTATTACGACGAAAGAACTTGAGGATTTCCGCTCGCAACTGTTGCAGAAAGAGCTGGCGCTGCTTAATGCGGATCAGGATCTTTTTCGGCGGAAACTGGAGCTGCTGCAATCCGCAGGTTCCATGCTGACCGCAGTTCAGTAGCCCGGCTTGCATTTGGATCCGTTTATCCCGGGCCGGCATTTTCCGTAAATGGACGGGAGCAATCGGCCCCGCTTCGGTGTCTAAACGTGTTAGACATTCTCAAAATCAGGGAGCGATGATGAACTCACAGCAGACAAGAATCGCACTGGGCGTGATCGCAATTGTGCTGTTTGCGTGGCTGGTCTCTCCGTTGCTGTTTTCCGTGCGGGAGGCCCCACAGCCTCCGGTCCGGATTTCACTTTCATTTGATGCATCCAAAGCCCACGCAGTCACCGAAGAATTTGTCAGGAAGTTCCCGAACCGCATCTTTGGAAGCCTTGAGTCCCGGCAGCCGACCGGATACCTGCAAGACTGCCTTTCGGAAATGGGCTATGAAATCAGCTATTCGCATTTTGACGGACGGATTGCCGGCAAAAACAAAACAGGAAGAAATGTGCTGGCATATAAGCAGGGCTCAATCGATGAAATTCTGGCAATAGTGGCCCATTTCGATACAGCCCGAACAACAGCGCAGGGCGCGGCAGATAATGGATCCGGGGTAGGCGTCCTGCTGGAAATGGCTCGCATCTTTGCCGCAAATCCAACGCGCAGAAGTCTGCTGCTGATATTTTCCGATGGAGGGGTCTGGGGCAGTCTCGGAGCACGTGATATTGCCGAAAATAATCCTCAGCGGGCAAAAATCGTGGCCGTTCTCACTCTGGACCACGTGGTTCCAGGAGATGTATCGGCGCTATGCCTCCAGGAAACCGGCCAACTGGGTGGATATACTCCCTCCTGGTTGCGTCAGCTGGCTCGCCAGGCAGCCGAAGCGCAAGGCATGCCGGTCGTTCAGGCCTCCGCGTTTCCAGAGCATTTTGAACGAGCTCTTTTGGTCTCCTCCGCCGATCAGGGCCCTTTCCTGAAAGCGGGCATTCCCGCCATTAATCTCGGCAGTCTATCCACAGATCCCTCTCGGGCAAAAGCCATCCGTCATTCGTTGCAGGATACCATTGAAAACCTCAGGACTGCCGGCTTCGAAAAATATGGACGTGCTGCGGAGTGCACCGTTCGAATGCTGGATGATCTGCAATCTATTCCAGAGGGATCGGCGGGGTCTCTGCGGCTGTGGGATTCGCTCTTTCTGAAGCCGGCTGCGATGCCTGTTCTTCACGCCTTTTCATTCCTGCCTGTAGCATTCATTTTATATTTTTATGCGAAGAATCATTGCGGACGGCTGAATTCTCTTGGAATCGGCCGGGAACTGCTGGTCTGTCTGGGGACAATTCTTCCTTTCCTGGCAGTCTATTTCTTCATAGGCCTGGCTCGTGCCCTGCGCCGTATTCCGATCTATGCTCTATACCCCGCAACCGACAAAGATCCGGTTCTGCTGAATCCGGCGTGGAATGTCCTTGGCATCATTCTGGCCGCTTCGTTGTTCCTTGCAGCTTTCTTTTACATTATAGGCAGGTATTCGGTCCGGGATTTGCCAAAGCCCGATTTTTATGTATCCAAGCTGGTCCTGCTTGCATTAATGCTGATCATAGTGGTGCCTGCGCTGTTGCGCAATTCTTATTGGGCAACCTCTTTTTTGCTTCTTCCGGCCTGGGTCTGGGCCCTGGTCGGACCGGGTAGAAGCCGGACCGACCGGTTGCGGAATGCAGTCTGGGTCCTGCTTGCCGGCGTTCCCTATTATGCCGCCCTGTGGATTTATTCCTCCCGGCTTGATCTCGGATGGAATTATATCTGGTATCAGGTCCTTGCCCTGAGTTCCGGATTGTTTCCCGCCTCCGGTTTCATGCTGGGATCGGCGGCCGTCGCTCTCGGGATACGGTTTCTGGTAATCCAGACCCGAGAAATGCGCCCAGGGAAGCAGGCAGTTACTGGTCCTCAATAGTGAAGAAGGAGTTTGCTCTAATTGGAGGCGCAGACGATATTGCGAAGCATATGAATGTGGCTTTGTATATTGGTGCTGTCTTCGGGGGCTACGGTATTAGCCAGGTAAGATTCCAAATCTGCGAGTGCTTTGGCAAAGAGGCTGGTCTGCATGTAGAGAAGTCCCCGATCGCGCAATTCGGACGGCATGCTGGGATTTAGCATCAGGATCTTATCAATCGCGGAGAGGGCTTTGAAATATTGCTCCTTTTGCGTGTAAATGTCTTTGAGATTGTAAAGCATTCGGGTGAGGATCATCCTTTTTTGCATTGGCTGAAGAAGTGAAGAACTCATTTCCATGGATCCCTTATATATCCTGTCCAGGAGTTCCTGGCAATCATTCAAAGTCAGGATCCTTCCCATATTGAAGGGATCAATGATGATATCCCGGTCATTGTCTGCATGTTTTACCAGGAAGTGCCCGGGAAAGCCGACGCCCTGGATGTGAAAATCAATTCGCTTGGCTACTTCCATATAAATGACTGAAAGAGAAATGGGTATTCCCAGCTTTCGATCCAGCACTACATTCAGATAGCTGTTTCTCGGATCGTAGTAGTCGTCGCTATTTCCCCGCAAGCCTTCCTGCACAAAAAGCGCTTCATTGATGGCCTCAATTACATTGACAGCGGATCGATCCGCGCCGACGATGACGTCTGCGCGTGCTGCAAGCGTATCCATTCTTCGCAGATATGCCTGCAGATCCAGGTCGGGATACTCCTCCAGCGCAATTATCAGAGCGGCGCGATCAAGGGGCAGGGCTGTTTCATCCAGTTGCGCGATTTCTGAGAAGAATTGGCGGGCTCGAAGAGCTTGAATGATCACTCAGATCCCCCGAAAAGATCTTGCAGGCTATCCACTCGTACCTCATCCAGCGAATTTATAATCCTGTTTGCGGCGGCCAATGCTTCGCGCGGATAGCTGTTGGTAACTGCCATACAGGCCATGCCGGCAGCGCGAGCTCCGCTTATGCCGGCGACTGAATCTTCTATAACAAGGCATTCTTCAGGCTTGATAGGGTATCCATTCAAAGCTGCGTTCAGTCGTTCCAGCGCCAGCAGGAAACTCTCGGGATGGGGTTTCCCAAGGTGAAAGTCCTCCGCCGCCACGACTGCTAAAAAATAGCGTTTGAGATCGGTACATTCCAGCGTTGTCTCTATTTCCTCACGCCGGGCTCCCGACGCCAGAGCCAGCGGATAGTGCTCGGCGGCCGCTTGAATGAAATGAGAGGCTCCCGGCAGCAACGGGAAACCGCCCCGTAGCAGATCCTGATAATAGTGAGACTTGCGGGAGAGCGCTTCCTCGCGCTCTTTTACACTCAGGGGGAAGGAATGATCGCGGCAGATGGATTCCAGGCATTGCGTGTCATCGAATGGCAGATATTTTTCCCAGTAGGCTTCTCTGGTCAGATGAATTCCAAAGTCCGCGACAGTATCCCTCATCGCAGCAAAATGAAGCGGTTCATCGTTCAGTATTACACCATTAAAGTCAAAAACGATCGCTTTCAGCATTTAGTCCCCTACTTATACCACAGTTGGCAGCTGCCAGTCGTTATTAGTCGGCAGTCATTAGCAGTCTGCAGTTGCTTGGAAAAACCAGGGGCGGTCTCACGATATCTCCTGGCCGGCAATGCGGATTGATGATCCGAGCAGTTGGGACCGGCGGCTTTTAGCGGCCGATCCCGATTGGATTTGCTATAGCGTTGCTGCTCCCTTAGGGAGCTTGAATGACTAGAGGGGATTGCAGTTTAAATTCCAGGATCGTTTCTATCGGGATCCTCAGGATTTGGCCCCGGGTAATGACTTGGACTCCCGTTCCGACAGCAGCACCCGATGCAGCGCCAATAGCAGCGCCCTTCCCTCCCCCGGCGATAGCGCCTATTATGGCGCCCACAGCTGCCACTCCGCCGACCGTCTGAGCCGTCCTGGTTCCTCTCGATGCTCCTACTTCAGTGTAGTCGGAGGTGCGCACGGGATAGGTTTTGCCGTTGGCGGCTAATTCGATCAATTCAAGGATGAGCTGGGACTGTCCGGAGAGTTTGCCTGATTCCTGGGCATAGGCAATCCGTCCCTTGATAAGCGCCCCACGCGGAACGGCCACCTGAGTTCCGGAAAGAAGATCATCCTCCAACACGGCATCAAAGGTATCTCCCACCCGGTTGCGTTCCGTGTCGATTTCCGTAGCGGTTCGGACCGTAATTGCCATTCCTGCCGGTACCGTAAGCGATGAAGGCACACCTTCCTGGGCTGCAGGCTCCGGCTTAGTGATTTGGCGCCTCGGTCTATCCTCCGCGCTTGAGGGCTCCGGCTGGGGAGGCACAGAAGAGGAAGCTCGCGATAGAACCGGACGGCTCCGAGTCGACGCTCCGTCTTCAGAACTCCGGTTCATTTGCCCTTCTTCCGAGCCGGCGGCTTCAGACCGGACCGGGACAGGAGCGGGGGCTTTTGAAGAAGCATTTCCTGATGATGCCGCTTCCGGTTCTTCAAAAACTATCTGAGCGATCTCAGCCGTCTGAAAGCTTTCAATTCTTCCCAGGATCCGAAACTCGATAATCTTGGAATCTCCGCGGACGAATCTGCCCGAATACATGGTCCCGTCTTTCAGCGTGATCTGGTCGGCCCACGCCGCAGCAGCTAAAAGCGCTATGGCGAGCACCGCAAAATAGGCCGGAGCTTTTAATCTCATGCCTCATATCTCCTTTCCATGAGCATCGCGTTCAGGCACGATACCGAATAATTGCTCTAACATTAGATAAGGCTAGCGCTTGTATGTTTCAGAATCAACCAGGTTCGGCAGGAATTGGCCGGCGGGAGCTTGCCTGGGGGTGGGCTTGAGATCAACGGGAGAATGAATTCAGCCGGGAACTGATATGATCTATCGCAAAGCTATAGCCGCGATGCCTTTATTGGAGAGGATGGGATGCCCTGTCAGCTATTTTGCAGGTCCTTTGCCTGGTTCGTGTCCAAGGTAGCCATACCGCAAGACCTTGACCTTTACCATTCTTCTACCGAATTCCCTGCAGTCTTCATAGCTGGGAATGAAGATATCGATTATGTTCCCTTTAATCAGGGCTCCGGTGTCCAGAACTTGATAGATGCCGCCCATCAAGGGTGAATCCACATGAATTATGGAACCCAGGGGAATCACTTTCGGATCCGCGGCAACATGGCCCGGAGCTATCGGGATTCCGCTTTTGGAAATCCCTGTAATGCAATATGCAGTGGCTTGAAACTCTGCATGCTGAGTCAAACCGGGAGAACCGGCTGGTTCTTCTGACTCATTGTGCTGCAAAGGTTTATCAGCTATTTTGGCGCTCTCCACGTGCGTCAGGTGAAGAATCGCTATGAATCCCAGGGCAATGAGCGGGACGCGAAGCAGCATTATAAATTTCCGATGAACTCTCCACATTCTCGATTGCATACAGCCTCCTCGTAAAAAACAAATTCCCCCGATTCGGGCGGAAAAATTAATAAACTGGGTCAAGCTTGCTCGAATGGCGGGGTGATACGAGTCTTCGGCGCTCTCGCATGAAAGGATCTGGAAAGGAACACTCGGACATAATTAAGCATGGCAAAAAGGCTAGCACCTGGAATCCAGGGTAGGCAACTATTATTTTAGAGAGGATTTCAGGTACACAAAATTTTGCTTGCATTATGGTATTATTTCAGCTAGGCCCATTTTAAGTACGAGAGGGATCCGATATCGGCTTTTCAGGGCTTCTTAACCTGACATGCCTGGGATTAAATGAGGCAACATATTGATTTTATTAGGTTTAAATAAGATCTAACGGAGCGGCATGCACGAATTGGGAATCGCGCAAAGCATTTTGGATATTGTTCGGCAATCTGTAACCGAAGAACAGGCGTCGGCCGTGCGATGGATTCGGATCCGGCTTGGACAGCTTTCAGGAGTGGTGCCCGACTCACTCGAATTCTGTTTTAAGGCAATTGTAAGCGACACAACCTTGCAGAAAGCCGCCCTGGCCATTGAACAAATGCCGACTGTTTTTCGATGCAAAAAGTGTGGATATCGCTTTCAAGTCAATGACTTAGAGTATTTATGCAGGGAATGCAAAAGTCCTGAGCTGGAGATACTCTCCGGCAAAGAACTGGACATCGTGGAAATAGAACTGGAAGAAGAAAGCGACGGGAATTTATGAGTGTAAAAACGATTGAAAGAAAGGTATTGGAAAAGAACGACCAGGTGGCGAGCAGTAACCGGGATCTATTTCGGGAACGTGGGATCTTTGTTCTGAATTTTGTAAGCTCGCCCGGGGCTGGTAAAACGAGCATCCTTGAGAGGACTTTCCAAGATCTGGGCAAGACTATGAACATGGCCGTGATCGAGGGTGATGTCCAAACGGATCTCGATGCACAGCGTGTCGCGAGATACGGAGTCCCCGTAATCCAAATCGTAACTCTGGGAGGATGCCATCTGGACGCCATTCTTGTCCGGGACGCGATGAAAAATCTGGACTTGAATGGTATCGATCTGCTCTTTATCGAGAATGTCGGCAATCTCGTCTGCCCGGCAAATTATGACCTGGGTGAAGCGCTAAAAGTGGTCATTCTAAGCACGACCGAGGGTGATGACAAGCCGTTGAAATACCCCGGGATGTTCCTCAATTCTTCGGTTCTGATCATTAATAAAACAGACCTGATTCCCTATGTGAAATGCAACCTGGACGAACTGAAAAGCAGCGCTCTTCGGATCAACCCGTCACTCAAAGTTTTTGAGATGTCATGCTTTACAGGAGAAGGTCTGCCGGAATGGTGCGACTGGCTCAGGAAAAAGGGTGCCGTAGAAAAGTGATCCAGCGAATGCATATCGCCATTCGGGGCGCAGTCCAGGGTGTTGGGTTCAGGCCTTTTGTCTTCCGGCTGGCCTCAGACCTGAAACTGCCCGGCTGGGTGCATAATTCTCCGCAAGGTGTTTTTGTTGAAGTCGAGGGAGAAAAAAGGGATCTGGAGACTTTTCTTTTTCGGCTGCAGCAGGACAAGCCGGCTCCTTCCTTCATTCAGAGTCTGGAATACACCTACCTGGATCCCGTTCACTTCACCGGCTTTGAGATCAGACAAAGCGCCGTATCGGGGGCAAAAACCACCCTAATCCTTCCCGACATTGCAGCATGCGAGAAGTGTCTTTCGGAAGTCTTTGATCCCGGCAACCGGCGCTATCGCTATCCGTTCACCAACTGCACGCACTGCGGTCCGCGTTTTACGATCATCGAGTCACTCCCCTACGACCGTCCGAACACCTCGATGAAATCCTTTGAGATGTGCCCGGCATGCCGCCGGGAGTACGAAAATCCGCAGGATCGACGCTTTCACGCTCAGCCGAACGCCTGTCCATTATGCGGTCCTGCGCTTGCTTTATGGGATGCCTCCGGCGCGCTGATTTCCAGCAGGGATGCTGCATTACGGGAAGCGGCAGGAGCCGTTCGAGAAGGAAAGATCGTTGCGGTTAAAGGACTTGGAGGCTTTCATCTTGTTGCAAATGCAGGAAATGCCCAGGCCGTCGATACTCTCAGGCAAAGAAAGCATCGGGAAGAAAAGCCTTTTGCATTGATGTATCCTTCGCTCGAGCAAATCCGGGAGGATTGTGTTGTTTCGCCGCTGGAAGCCCGTCTGCTCTGTTCACCGGAATCGCCCATTGTTCTCCTCGAGCGCAAAGCGGAAGGATCGCGGCAGGCGATCGCGTCGAATATAGCTCCGAACAATCCTTATCTGGGCGCAATGCTTCCATATACTCCCCTGCATCATCTCCTGATGAGAGAGATCGGATTCCCTGTTATTGCGACCAGCGGCAATTTATCGGACGAGCCTATCTGCATTGACGAGCGGGAAGCTCTGGTTCGCCTATCAGGCATCGCCGACCTTTTCCTTGTCCACAACCGGCCCATAGTCCGCCATGTAGATGACTCCATTGTCAGGGTGGTTTTGGATCGGGAAATCGTCTTGAGGCGGGCACGCGGATATGCCCCGCTTCCCGTTCATTGCAGGGGGCAGGTTTCCGACAGTCTGGCGGTCGGCGCGCATTTGAAGAACGCGGTCGCGCTAAGTGTAGAGAACAACGTTTTTCTCAGCCAGCACATTGGAGATCTGGAAAACAGGGAGGCTTCGGAAGCGTTTCAGGGTGTGATCCAAAGCTTTCGCCGGCTATATCGGATCGATCCTGTACAGGTGATAGCGGACCTGCACCCGGATTACCTGTCGACCAGGTTTGCCAGGGACTGCGGAATTCCGATGGTATCCATCCAGCACCACTACGCGCACGTAGCCGCGTGTATGGCGGAAAACGAGATCGATGGCCGCGTTCTGGGGGTTTCCTGGGATGGTACCGGGTATGGGACGGATGGCACTATATGGGGAGGAGAGTTTCTCCTGACTGATGAAACGGGATTTACCCGCATCGCTGCGCTGCGCCGATTCCGGTTGCCTGGAGGGACTCCAGCCGTCAAAGAACCCCGGCGAACGGCGCTCGGTGTGCTTTATGAAATCCTGGGCAGCAAAGTCTTTGAAGAAAAGAATTCCGTTCCAGTCCGCTTTTTTTCCGAGAAGGAAGCATCTGTTCTAGCCCGGATGCTTCAAAAAGGCATTCAATCTCCCTGGACAACCAGCGCGGGCCGCCTGTTTGATGCGGTCGCTTCGATCTCCGGTTTGAGGCAGTTAATCAAATACGAAGGCCAGGCGGCCATGGAGCTGGAATTTGCCATTAAATGTGAGAAAGAGACCGGGCTTTATCCCTTCATAATCGAGGGTGCGCCCGGTTCAGGTCCGGGCGTTGCACAACCTGCGATGATCGTTGATTGGGAACCAATGATTCGATCTATCCTGGATGATGTCGGCAATGCGATTCCGCTGGCAAGCGTATCCATAAAATTCCACAATACACTTGTGGAGATGATTGTGGAGGTCGCCAGGAAGGTTGCGGAACAGCGCGTCCTGCTTACCGGAGGATGCTTCCAGAACAAATATCTGCTGGAAAATGCCGTCCGCAGGCTGGAACAAGAAGGATTCCACCCGTATTGGCACCAGCGCGTCCCGCCCAACGACGGCGGTATCGCGCTGGGTCAGATCTATGCAGCCTCTCGCATATCAAAGAAGGGGTAGAGGGAGAAAAGACTATGTGTTTAGCCGTTCCAGGGAAAATCATGAGCATTGAGGGGACCGAAACACTGCTTCGTTCCGGGAAGGTAAATTTCGGAGGAATTATTAAAAACATCAATCTTGCGTACGTTCCGGAAGCGAAGATTGGAGATTATGTTCTGGTTCATGTTGGATTTGCCATCAGCACGATAGACGAAGCGGAGGCCCAGGAGGTATTTGAATACCTTAGACAGATGGGGGAACTCGCCGAAATGGAAGAGAACAGCAGGCAATGAAATTCATTGATGAATACCGCGATGCAAAGGCTGCCCGTGAATATTCGCAAGCCCTGGATCGCATCACGACAAAACCCTGGACCATCATGGAGGTATGCGGCGGACAAACACACTCCATAGTCAAGTTTGGAATAGATGAGCTTCTCCCATCCAAAATCACTCTCGTACACGGTCCGGGATGCCCCGTCTGCGTTACTCCTCTTGAATTGATTGAAAAGGCTATCGAGATCGCTTCGACGCCGAACGTTCTGTTCTGCTCTTTCGGTGATATGCTTCGGGTTCCCGGAAATTCCAAAGACCTGCTTTCGGTAAAGGCGGCCGGCGGCGATGTGCGCATTGTCTATTCCCCTCTGGATGCGGTAAAACTGGCATTGGACAATCCCGACCGTGAGGTGGTCTTCTTCGCCGTCGGATTTGAAACGACAGCGCCTGCAAATGCAATGGCCGTGTATCAGGCCAGACAGCAGGGCATCCGGAATTTCTCTCTCCTCGTTTCTCATGTCCTGGTTCCTCCGGCCATGGAGGCAATTCTTTCCTCTCCGGACAACAGAGTGCAGGGATTTCTGGCAGCCGGACACGTTTGCGCAATCATGGGATTTTGGGAATACGAACCGATCGCGCAGAACTATCGCGTACCGATCGTTGTAACCGGATTCGAGCCCCTGGACATCCTGCAGGGGATTTATATGTGTATTTATCAGCTCGAGCACGGCAGAGCCCAGGTCGAAAACCAGTATGCACGTTCCGTTCGCAGGGAAGGCAATACTACGGCGCAGAAGCTCATTTCCGAAGTATTCTGCGTAGTGCCGCGCAAGTGGCGCGGCGTGGGAGAAATTCCGCGAAGCGGGCTCGGCTTGCAGGAACAATACGCCGAATTTGACGCAGAAAGGCGTTTCGGCATCGCGCATCATACCGCCGATGAGCCCACAGAATGCATAAGCGGATTGATACTTCAGGGCATCAGGAAACCTCACGAGTGCCCGGCGTTCGGCGGTCGTTGCACGCCAGAGCATCCGCTGGGAGCGACGATGGTATCCTCGGAAGGCGCTTGTGCGGCATATTATCATTATCGACGAAGAAAACTCTGACACGGACAAAACCCATGACATCCGAATTCAAAAGCGGCAATTCGTTCCTATGTCCCATTCCCATTGAGCAGTACCCCAACGTGCTGATGGCACACGGGGGAGGCGGCACGCTGACGCATCAGCTGATTGAAAAGATGTTCCTGCCGGCTTTCGGCAATTCCCTGCTTGGGGCCAGGCACGACGGCGCCATTTTTGATATTCCATCCGGGAAGCTGGCTTTCACCACGGATTCCTATGTAGTGCGTCCCCTGTTTTTCCCCGGAGGAGACATCGGTACGCTCGCGGTCAATGGCACCGTAAACGACCTGGCGATGTGCGGAGCGCACCCGCTGTATTTAAGCGCAGGCTTTATACTCGAAGAGGGCCTCCCCATGGACACCCTCTGGCGCGTCGTTCAATCAATGAAACTCGCGGCCGAACAGGCCGGAGTGCAGATTGTTACCGGTGACACCAAGGTTGTGGATCGCGGAAAAGGGGATGGGATTTATATTAATACCGCCGGGGTTGGCGCTATCGATTCCTCCTGTGCCATATCGCCGGCAAACGTGAAACCCGGCGATACCATCCTGTTAAGCGGGGATATCGGGCGTCACGGGATTGCGATAATGGCAGTACGCGAGGGGCTCGAGTTTGAGAGCGCCATTGAAAGTGATTGTGCTCCCCTATCCGGCATTGTATTGGCACTGCTGGCCGAAGGGATTAAAGTGCACTGCCTGCGCGATCTCACGCGTGGAGGGCTTGCGAGCGCGCTGATTGAAATCGCCGAAACGGCGAGTCTTCAGTTCCAGATTGAGGAAACGGCCATCCCCATGCTGGAAGATGTCAAAGGGGCTTGCGAAATCCTGGGTTTTGATCCTCTCTATGTCGCCAATGAAGGCCGGTTTATAGCATTGGTTCCGGCACAGGAAGCAGAGCGGGCCCTTCAAAAGATGCGCGCACACCCTTTGGGAGAGAAAGCCTGCATTATAGGAACGGCAGCCGAGGGGAATTCCGGACTTGTAACCATGCGAAGCCGGATAGGAGCGACGCGCGTCGTCGACATGCTAAGCGGCGAACAACTCCCAAGGATCTGCTGATGAAACTCGGCAAATTGCACAAATTTTGTAAATCGTGGAATTCGCGGCTTCAAAGGAGAGGATTGTGGCTTTTTCTCTGCGATTGACGGAGATTCGCAAAGGATTTCAGCCCGCATTCTGGGTAGCCAATATAACCGAGCTGTTTGAGCGTTTGTCATACTACGGCGTCAATGCCGTCCTCGCCATCTATCTGCATGAAACACTTAAATTCTCGCAGCAGCAAACAGGAGAGTTGATCGGTTTCTTCGGTGGCGTCGTCTGGTTTCTTCCCATCATCGGAGGAACGCTTGCCGATCGATTCGGGTTCCGACGGTCGCTTGCCGGCGCTTATCTGGTACTGGCTTTCGGTTATTTTCTGCTCGGTTCGCTTTCATCATCATGGATGGAGCCTTTGAAGGAAGCGTTGCCGCTCGCCGTGGTTGTGCAGCTGATCCTATGCGTGCCTGCGCTTGGTCCTGCGATCGTCAAACCCTGTGTAGTCGGCACTACGGCGCGTGCAGCTTCCGAAAACGTCCGTTCACTCGGATATTCCATTTACTACACGCTGGTGAACATCGGAGGCACGCTTGGACCGATCATGGCCTTTGCAGTCCGGCGCACCATCGGAATCGAAAATGTCTTCCGCGTATCTGCCGTCAGCGTGCTGTTGATGTTTCTGGGAACGCTTCTGTTTTACAGAGAACCGGATCGCCTTGTTGAAAAACAGGTGGCAAGTTTCGTTCAGGCATTCAAAAACATGTTCGTCGTCCTGGGCAATCTGAAGTTCATGACGTTTTTGCTGATCTTTTCCGGATTCTGGATCATGTTCTGGCAGGAATTTATTGCTCTTCCGCTCTTCATCCGAGGCTATGTGAATCCGAACGCCGATGTGGATCTGCTGACAACCGTGGATCCGCTGGCCGTAATTCTCTTTCAAATCCTGATCAGCTATCTGACACGCAATATTCGCCCTTTCGGCGCAATGACAGCCGGAATACTCATAACCAGTCTCTCCTGGCTGATCCTTGCTGTGTGCGATCTCGGTCTGCAAATCAATACTACCTTGCACATCGGTTCATGGACTGTGCCTGTTCAGGGACTTCCGGTCTATGCGGTTTTTGCGCTTGTAATCCTGGCCATCGGAGAGATGGTGCAATCTCCGCGATACTATGAATATGTTTCGCGGCTCGCGCCTCCCGGTCAGCAGGGCACCTACATGGGCTTTTCATTTTTGCCGATCGCGATCGGATTTGTAATTGCGGGCCAGATCGGCGGCCGGTTGGTGGACTACTTCGGTGAAACTCTCCACCGTCCCAATCAACTTTGGTACGTCATTGCAGGCATCGGAGTGCTGACGACAATAATAATGTGGATATACGACAAGCTGGTGAAACCTCTCGCGAAAAAGGATGATTAGGAGGTTCTGACCGGATGCAATATTTGCAGGGTCTTTATCTATGACTTCTTTGCGTTTTGCAGAGAAGTCTTATCCGGCAAAACATCCGAAGCCGGTCGCGATGATAAAGAAGCTGAGCGCTGAAAGCTGAACGCGCGCGGCCAGAGTGAATATCGGCTATTTTGGCTGCGGCCTCGGGCCGCGCCGGGGGAAATTATGCGAATATGCGTAGAGGAGGAAGTATTCCGGCTGTTTCCGGGTTTCTGTCGAGCCGTGGTAATAGCTGCCGGCATTGACAACAGCCGTCCCTGTCCCGAACTGGAGGAGCGTTTGCGGGAAGAAGCGGATAAGATGCGCCAGGATCCGGCAATGGATCCGGCTACGCATCCACGGCTTCTGGCATGGAAGGAAGCCTATCGTCAATTCGGCTCCAATCCAAACAAATTCACCCCGTCCATTGTGTTCCTTGCGAAACAGGTGAAATCGGGAAAGCCGGTGCGATCCATTTCGCCGGCAGTCGATGCCTTCAACCTGGTAAGCATCAGACACGTCGTTCCCAGCGGTGGGGACGACATGAACAGCGTTGAAGAAGATGTGACGCTGGGGCGGGCGACGGGGGATGAGACCTTCGCCCCGATCTTCAAACCGGATGAGGTCGAGCATCCGGATACAGGTGAAGTCATTTATGTAAATCGCAGTACCAAGAGAATACTATGCAGGCGATGGAACTGGCGGAATGCGGATTTTTCAAAAATCACACCAGACACCAGGAATCTCGCCATTAATGTCGATGGGATGCAGCCGGCCATCTCAAGGCCGGAAATCGAGGAGGCAGCCGAAGAGCTGCAGCGACTCCTGATTCAGTATTGCGGCGGGACCATCTCCATTTATTATCTGGATAATCAATGCAGGGCGGTGGAAGCCGCTTTCTGAAGCTGCTTCACATTTCACATGTTGATTTCGTGCAATTTATGGCTGTTTTTACCGGGGAGAACCTTTCGTAGCCTGCTTGAAATGTGCGATTTCGTAGATTCCTATTATGATGTCCGCGATCCCCAATCCAAGAACCGCGCCCTTGAAGTAGGCGTTGGCTATCAGAGGCCTGATCCGGGGATAGTGATATAAAAGGGAGTTGTTCTCCCAAAAGCTTTGCCATGGGAGGCTGACGAGAAGCACTCCAAATCCAAGAGAAAAGAAAATGTAGAGAATCCTGAAAACCAATGCTCCGCGCCGGATGTGAGGATCGCCTTTATCCTGGGAGGCTGAGCTGGGAAATTGGAGCGCGATTCTAAGGGGCATGCCGGTTGAGACCGCTTTTTATTTTGTCTATTCGCTGCGCCACATCCCGATAGCCGGGATCCATGCCGAAAATCCGGTCAAAGCACTCGAGCGCCCGCTCGCTGCTTCCGGACATCGAATGTGCGACACCCATATCATAGCGAAGAGCCATGGCTTCGTGTGAAGAAATATCGGCAAAACTTAATCCGGTCTGACACCATCGAAGAGCCGAACTGGGCATATCCCTTTTAAGAAAGCAGGCGCTGAGCATGCCGCAGCACTGAATGACTCTTTGAGAATCATTGCGGGCGTTGGCGGCTTTCAAAGCGCTTTCAAATTCTTTAATTGCGTCATCCAGCAAATCCATTTCGCGATAGGCGGTTCCCAGGCTGTAGTGATTTTCAAAAGACTCTACTGGGTCCTCCTGAGTCGTATCCGGGCCAACATCATCCATTAAATCCGCAAACATTTCGTTGGCCTGGAAACCGGAGGTATCCGACTCCAGAGGAATCATCGTTTGTACCTTCGGCGCCGCGGAGCTTTTCGCGCCGAACGATTTGGCGGGAGGAGCAGGAGCGGCGGGCGTGTGATCAGAGGTTCCGATGTCTTGCATCGGGCCGGAATCAACTATAGCAAAGGCGGATGAAGCTTCCGCAACTTCGAAATCCGGCAGAATCTCGATGGTATCCGAAGGGCTTGTTTTGCGAGAATTCGCGGAATCGGGCACTGCGGCCGCCTCAGATACTTCCGGGAATTCCGGCATGATCTGGCCAAGCTTTGCATAGCGCGATTCCAGTTCCGGATGGCCGGGATTGGTTTTGGCGATATCATTCAGCTTGGCCAGCGCCTCGTCGTTAAATCCAAGCCTTATATAAAAATCCACTTCCTGGAGCTGCTCTTGAATGGATTTGGGCGGAGTTTGGGCGATATTTTGCGGATAACTTTCGGTCAGGGCATCCGCCGATACTTCCGGTATTTGCGGTATTTCGGAATCGTCGTCGTTTTGTGTTCCCTGATCGCCCACAAAGAATATATCCATCAAGTCGGTAGACAGATCGACTTCTGCGGTGGCTTTAAGCAAGCCGGATTCCGCGCCCTTGCTCGACACAGTTTCTGCAGCGATTCCGCGCGTGCGTGCAAACTCCTCCAGGTCCTGTTCATATTCGGCCATATGAGGAGCGAGTTGTTTGGCTTCATCGAGATAATCCTGAGCCGCTTCCTCGTTTTTTGACATACGGTATAAAGCCGCAAGGAGCAGACATTGTTCTGCAGCTTCGGAGTGTTTGTCTCCCGCTTTATATATGCTGAGCAACCGGATTCTCACTTCCTTATCGTTGGGATCCCGGGTCTCCAGACTGCGCAGAATGCTGAGCGCTTTCTCTTTCAGGCCGTAGTTCAGCAACAGGTCGACTTCCACTATTTCAGGAGAAGTCGGCGCCGGAGCGGAATCGGATTCTGCCCGGACGGGAGCGGTAGATATTGCCGGTTCGGAAGGCTCTGATGGCGCGACATATTCAACGTCGGGATAGGCTTCAGCAAAAGCTTTCCGGTGAAGCTCTCTATGTTTTTCGCTCTGCGGAACAGCCTGGAGAATTTTTTCAAGAAACTCGATTGCTTCAATGGGGCGATTTTGCTCCAGATAATGGTCCGCGATCTTGTCCAGGGCGTCCAGATATCGAGTATGATCGCCCGTTGCAGAATATATGGATGCCAGTTTGACCTGGGGAAGTATGTTTCCCGGGCAGCGATCAAGTATCTGTTCGTAAAGAAGAGCGGCGCGTTCGGTTTCACGGCGTGTTATGAGTATAGGAATTATCGTTTCCAGGCAGCCGATAGCCTGATCGTACTTTTCCTTATCGATCAACGACTGGGTAACGGCGAAGAAACCCTCATAGCGCGACTCGTCCATGGAGATGACTACCTGGAAAACCTTGGCCGCTTCTTCAGGGTCATTGGCTGCCAGATAAGCCTGTCCCAGCATTTCGCGGATGCCCAGATTTTGAGGAGCAATTTCCAGCGATCTTTTCAGCCGATCGAGGGCTGGGGAGATGTCTCCCAATTCCTGGCAGCATTCCAGAAAGCCCCCCATGGCATCCGTGTCCAGAGGCTCGATCTGCATTGCGCGTTCGAAGGAAGCCACGGCTCCGGCCAGGTCCCGAGCCTTCATTTGTGCTCGAGCGGCGCCGGCGAAATGAGCATACGCCTGCTTTTGAGATCCTGCCCCCAGATGAAGTTCGGCGAGCTTCTTCTGGATATCGGAGTTGGTCGGATCCAGTTCGACAATCTTTTCGTAAACGTCCAGTATCTCTTTGGCTCTGCCTTCCTTTTCCAGAAGTGAAGCGACCTTGAGGTACTGATTGCGCGCGTCAACGCTCAAGCCTTGCTTGGCGTAGAGCGCGGCCATGGTCCTATTGATTTCCAGATTGCCGGGATCTGCGCTCAGGATCTTCCTATAGACGGCAATAGCCTTAAGAAAGAAATTATTGCGGACGTAATCTTCGGCAACCTGGGTAAAATATCTATTGGCTTCTGCTACATTCCCCTGCCGAAGTAATAAATCCCCGATCGTGTTGAGGGTAAGAACATCTTTTGGATCGACCTTTATGATCTTCAGATATTCGCCGATTGCCTGCTGTACCTTCCCATGGAGTACATATCTTTCGGCGTCTTGAAGAAATTTTGCCTTGTTATCAGCGGCCACCATTCCCTCCTGAGGCTAAATTCTTCGCCCACTATTCCGAAGTCCGCCAATAATGTGACAAGAATCACGCTCGCGCTTCCGAAACCTCTAGCTTAGGCGTTTGAGGCACCTTCGGGCGCGCGCTCCGTCCTGCCTACTTCTTTCAGCCGGGCAGCCTTGCCCCGGCGTCCTCGGAGATAATACAACCGGGATCGGCGCACTTTCCCGCTTTTGACTACTTCAAGCTTTTCAACGATGGGGGAATGCAAAGGGAAAATACGCTCGATGCCGTATCCGAACGAAACCTTTCGTACTGTGAACGTTGAAGAAATACCGTTATTTTTATGAGCTATGACAACACCTTCAAAAACCTGGATGCGATACTTATCCCCTTCCTTGATCTTGACGTGCACTCGCACCGTGTCTCCTGAACGGAAACGGGGGATATCGGTCCTAAGCTGAGAGTTATCGACTGCCCGCTGCAAATCCATGACAAATACTCCTTAATCTTGGGCTAACTTCTTGTTTATCAGCTCTGGTCGGGCCCGCCGGGTCTTTTCCAAAGCCTGTTCTTTACGCCATTGTTCAATTCTCGCATGATCTCCCGACAGGAGCACCTCCGGAACGGCATTTCCACGATATTCGGAAGGCCGGGTGTACTGTGGATAATCCAACAGACCCGTCGAAAAGCTTTCGTTGATCGCAGAATCCTTGCACCCTAAGGCGCCGGGAATCAGTCGAACTACCGAATCGAGGACCGCCATAGCCGGAATTTCCCCCCCAGTCAGGATGAAGTCTCCGATAGAGATCTCCCTGTCTACGAGACAATCGATTACCCTCTGGTCCACTCCTTCGTATCGGCCGCAAATCAACAGAAGATGCGGAATTGTAGAAAATTCTACAGCAATTTTTTGCGACCAGGTTTTGCCCTGAGGAGTCATGAGCACTACCTGGCCATTCCAATCCCTGTCTCCGCCTCGGCAATACTCGATTGCCTCAAACAAAGGAGCCGGCATGAAAACCATGCCTTCGCCGCCGCCATAGGGGCGATCATCGACAGATCGATGTCTATCTTTGGCGAAATCCCGTAGATTGACAATACGGATATCCACCAGACCGGACTGTCTCGCGCGGCGAAGTATCCCACACTCCAGCACGCCCGTAAACAGCTCGGGAAAAACTGTTATGATATCAAACCTCATTTGCCCAGGTCCATCAATCCTTCAGGCGGATCAACAAGTATCTGCTTTTCCTTGATTGAAATCTTCAGGCAGATGCTTTCGACCGCAGGGATCAAAAATTCCTTATCCAGGTGTTTGATCACCAGCTGGTTGTTACCCGCAAAATGAAGGACTTCAACAACCATGCCGATCTCGTTCCCGCCGGTATCCAGCACGGAACAACCAATCAGATCGTGATCGTAGTATGTGCCTTCCGGGAGCGGCATGGCCTGCTCTACCGGAATCTCAATCCAGCAACCGACATAATGCTCCGCTGCGCTGATGCTGTCCACGCCGGCAAACTTGAGCACCAGGCGGCCTTTGTGCTCCCAGGTACTATCGACGGCAACGAGCTGCCGGCTGCCGCTTTCGGGCACCAGCCACACCTCACTCAGAAGATTGAACCGGTCAGGAAAATCCGTATACAAGTCGGCCAGGACTTCGCCACGATTCCCTCTAGTCCTGGCGATTCGGGCAATTGTGATAAAAGAAGGTTGTGCGTCTTGCGCCACTATTCCAGGATTTCCAGGACAAACCGCTTTTTCAGTTTCATTCCTGCCGCGCCGAGAAGCGTCCGGATGCATCGGGCTGTCCGCCCTTGCTTTCCGATAACTTTGCCTAGGTCACTGGGCGCAACCCGCAATTCAAGAACAGTGGTCTGCTCTCCTTCAACTTCGGTGACCGTAACTTGCTCGGGGTTATCCACAAGCGCTTTCGCAATCATTTCTACTAGATCTTTCATATCCGCCTCTCCTCCGAGACCGCTCTAAACCGCACAACTCGGGAGCACAATCGGACGCGAGCAAGAAGATGGACGCGAGCAGCCGCTAACCGGCGGCTACGGATGGCGGTGGGGCAGCCTTTTTCAAAAGTGAGTTCACCGTATCTGAAGGTTGGGCGCCGCACGCCAGCCAATGACGAACTCTATCCATTTTCAACTCAACCAAGGGAGGATTTGTCGTGGGATTATAATGCCCAATAATTTCGACAAAACTCCCGTCTCGGGTCTGTCTCTGCTCCGTAACCACTACTCTATAAAAGGGCTTCTTTTTTGCCCCCATGCGTGTCAAACGTATTCTTAACAAAATTCCTCCTCATATAAAACAACCTTTAAGTTATGACAATTCTGGCATATAACGAGACCGGATTCAACCTCCCCGAATCAGAGGCTTTGAGCCCCGCTCGACGGCTAAGTGTCCCAAGGAGTAAAAGCATAAAGGGATAGAGGAACAAATGGTTCCTCTTCCAAGACACTCTGCCTCCTTCATGCTGTGCAGGCTTATTAAAATTAATCTCTGATCTTCGCCGAAATCTACATTGGGGGGAACTTCATGCCCTTCAGCATGCGCGGCATGATCCCGCGGCTCAAACTGCGCATCATTTTCCTGGTTTCTACATATTGCTTGAGCAACTGGTTTATTTCCGAAACCGGGCGAGCGCTGCCGCGCGCGATTCGCTTTCTTCGGCTTCCGTTAAGTATTTGGTGATTTCGCCTTTCCTCAGGCGTCATGGAATTGATAATGGCTTCTATATGAACCAGCTCCTTTTCATCCACCTTCATCTTATTCAATCCCCGCAACGGCCCCATATTGGGCAGCATCCCGAGAATCTGATCCAGAGGGCCCATCTGTCGAACCTGCCTCAACTGATCTTTAAAATCATCCAGGGTGAATTCATCTTTCCGGATCTTATCCGCCAGTTCGGCAGCCTGCTCCCGATCCACGGTCTCTTCGGCCTTCTCTATGAGAGATAACACATCTCCCATCCCAAGGATTCGTCCCGCCAATCGGTCCGGGAAGAACGGCTCAAGCGCTTCGACCTTTTCTCCAACACCCACAAACTTGATGCACTGGCCGGTTGCGCTCTTGATGGAAAGTGCTGCGCCCCCGCGCGCATCTCCATCCATTTTGGTGAGGATGACGCCGGTCAATCCCAAACGGTCATGAAACTCCTTGGCGCTGCGGACTGCATCCTGGCCGGTCATGGCATCGGCTACAAGCATTATCTCCGTCGGCGGCGCAGTCTTTCGAATGTTCTCAAGTTCCCGCATCATTTCGTCATCTATATGCAGGCGGCCGGCGGTATCGATCAGCACCACATCATAGCCGCTGTTCCGGGCGTGGCGAAGCCCCTTCTCGGTCCTGGAAATGGGATCTTTATCTTCCGCATCATCAAAATATCCGAGTTTGTTGCCCTCACACAGGACACGCAGCTGCTCAACCGCCGCAGGGCGATATACGTCTACGGAAAAAAGCAGAGGAGTGTGATTGTTTTTTGTCAGCCAGTAGGCCAGTTTCGCCGTGCTCGTCGTCTTACCGGATCCCTGCAGACCGACCATCAGAAAAACGCTGGGAGGCTGCTTCGAAAACTGTAGTTCCGTCTGAGTCCCGCCAAGAAGCTCAACCAGTTCGTCACGAACGACTTTGATGACTTGTTGTCCTGGAGTAAGCGATTCCAACACCTCCTGGCCAAGAGCTCTTTTCTTGACCTTCTCGACAAAGTCTTTTGCAATTTTGAAGTGAACATCCGCATCCAGCAGCGCGTTACGTATTTCGCGCGCCGTTTCCTCGATATGGCGTCCCGAGACTCTTCCCTGACCTGTCAGGTTCTTAAGAATCTTCTGAAGCTTGTTAGATAAATTATCCAGCATCCCATTTCCCCATTAGTAAGGGACTAATAATACCTAAAAGCAATTCGAGATTCGAGATTCGAGATCAAAATCATGAATGAGCCTCCAATCGACAATCTCGAATCTATTTCTGGCGAAGACCAGATTTGTGCATTAAGATGCATTTTAACTGTTTTATTGAAATATTGAGGGTGTATGCGGCACGTAATCGTAGGTACTGCGGGACACATTGACCACGGCAAGAGTGCTTTAGTCCGGGCTTTGACCGGAATTGATCCCGACCGTTTGAAGGAAGAACAGCTTCGAGGCATCACCATCGATTTGGGATTTGCACATCTCGACCTGGGAGACGTGCAGATAGGGTTTGTGGATGTCCCGGGGCACGAGAAGTTTGTGAAAAACATGCTGGCGGGAGTAGGAGGCATCGATTTTGTCCTGCTCGTAATCGCCGCCGATGAATCCATCATGCCTCAAACCCGCGAACACTTTGATATCTGCCGCCTGCTGGGAGTCAGCGCTGGAATCGTAGCCATTAATAAGATCGACATGGTTGATCCCGAAATGATCGAGCTGGTTCAGGATGAAGTTGCCGAAACGATTCAAGGATCATTCCTCGAAGCTGCGGAGATAATTCCCGTCAGCGCAAAAACAAATGAGGGAATCGACCGGTTGAAAAAAGCGATCCACGATCTGGCTGTTTCTATCCGCCCGCGCCCGACCAATAGACTTCTCCGGCTGCCGATTGATAGGGCTTTCAGCATTCGCGGTTTTGGGACAGTTGTAACCGGGACGCTGACGTCCGGAGAAATCCAAAAAGAGCAGGAAATCGAGCTGATCCCGGGAGGACTCAAGACCAGGATTCGTGGCATTCAAGTCCACGGCGTCATGACAGGGCGCGCCGTTGCAGGACAACGCACCGCCGTAAACCTGCAGGGCGTAGATCTGACCCAAGTCGAGCGTGGGATGGTTATCACAGTTCCTCAGGTATTCCGGCCTACGCAAATTCTTGACGTAAAGCTCCTTCTGCTTCCCAGCGCAAAACCGCTTAAAAACCTTGTCAAGGTGCGTTTTCATCAGGGAACGCTGGAGGTGCTGGCTCGAGTGGCACTGATAGGTCAGGATACTGTGGCCCCTGGTGAATCCACATATGCCCAGCTCCGTCTGGATACTCCCGTGTTCTGCCTTCATGGCGATACGTTTATTATCCGCCAGTTCTCCCCGACCATTACAATCGGCGGAGGCACAGTCCTTCACCCTAATCCGGCCAAACACAAAAGCACAGACAAGCAAGCACTGAGCGCGCTAAAGTCATTGGATCAAGGTGAAATCCGGGACAAGATCCCCGTTCTTCTGGCTGCTGATGTCAAACGCGCAATAGACCTCGCCGAGCTTAACTCCCTTCTGGGTTTGCCGGAAACGGATCTTACGGGGATCTGCAGCGAGCTTGCTCAATCAGGCAAATTGGTAATGCTGCCGGCGCCGTCACCGATTCTGGTCCTTCCGCAGATTGTGGAATTGCTGAAAAAGGATACGCTGGCCCATGTGAGCAGCTTCCATAAAGAAAATCCCCTTCAAAAGGGCATTTCGAGAGAAGAACTGCGCAAAAGGCTTTATGATGACCTGCCGCTTGAAGTCTTCCGTTACTGTCTCGATGACCTTGTGGAAAAGGAAAAAATCGCTTTCCTGGAAGACGCAGTGTCTCTTCACGGCCGGGAAGTCCAGCTTTCCGCTGAGGGTCTGAAGCTCCGCGAAATGATTGAGGATTTCTATCAGAAGGCAGGCTATCAATCTCCGCCCTTAACGGACCTTCAAAGCTCAGGCAGCGTGAATCCCGAAGAATTGCGCCGAATATTCTTCTGGATGTTAAAAGAAAAAATTCTGGTCAAGCTTTCCGATGATCTCATCTATCACCGGTCAACTCTGGAAAGCATCAAGAAGCAGATAAAAGCCAAATTCGCGCCTGGAACCAAATTCGGCATAGCAGACTTCAAAGAGCTCTTCGATATCACACGCAAGCACGCGATTCCGCTACTCGAATATCTCGATCGGGAAAGGTTTACCCGCCGCGTCGGCAATGATCGCATTATTTTGTAGGGATAAAGGGATTGAGAGGGGTAAAGGGGCAGAGGGGTAGAGGGGTAGAGGGGCAAAGGGACAGAGGAATTTAATTAATGGCTTTGGACCTGGTTCTCAAGCTGCGGATTAATGCATCGAGCATTCTGGTAACTTCCAGCAGCCTTTCAGCAATTTTTGCAGCCTTTTCTGATGTAAGGTATCCAAGACGATCAGCTAATAAAACCTGTGTTTCAAGCTCTGCGGCTGACCCTGAGGCAATTCGCAGAAATCGGATGTACTCGACTGTACTCCAGCGTTTGTATCCCTCAGCAATGTTATACGCTATCGATCTACTCGTTTTACGAAGCTCCGAAGTGAGCCCATATAATTCATGTTTAGGAAATTCGCAGGAAACACGATAAATTCCCACTGACAAATCAAATGCCTTCTGCCAAACAATCAAATCCTTAAACGTCTTAACCGCGCATCCGCTCACATTCCGCCTCCTCATCACTATCACCTCTACCCCTTTACCCCTCTGCCCCTCTGCCCATCTACCCCTTTACCCCTTTACCCCTCTACCCCTTTGTAGTACGCTTTGACCAGCCTTAAATCGGAGGTCATTTATGTTCGGGCTTGGAACAACAGAACTTATAGTCATTCTGGTGATTGTCGTCCTGATATTCGGCGTGAATAAAATCCCTCAACTGGGAAAGGGACTGGGAGAAGGGATTCGGAACTTTAAATCTTCCATCAAGGCTGTAAGCGAAGATACGGAAGAAAAGCCGAAAGAAGAGAAGACAAAGCCTGAAAAATAACAGGGCGCCGCATTTCGCCATCACTCAAGCTCTTCGCACCGGTATCGTATCCGCCGCAATATCCTGACTCCGCACCTCCAATCTTCGTTGACGGAAATTTTCCAAATCTCCAGGTTGGGATCCAGATAATGGAGTAATAGTTCTGTTGAATCATGATAGGAAAATACAGGCGAAATCAGATATATCTTCGGATATTGCCGGTTCAAACGTACCTCTGAAAAATAGCCGCGTCGTTCGAAATCACCGTTATTGTTGTGCTGGATTACTCTCCCCCAATAGTCTAAAGCCTGAACCGGCATGTCGGGATCTGCCGTCACTTTCAGTTCCATCACTATCAGGGTCCCATCCCGATCTGCCCCAAGGATATCGATCCTACCCGGATCACCTCCCAAATAAACGGGTATTTGCGAATAAACAGATTCAGGAGCCATTTCGGGGAAAAGGCGGGGGACATCATCCAGGATCAGTGATTCCAGCCACCGTTCTGCCTGAAGCCTGTAATATGGATGATGTGTGTCGGGGGAGTCCGCTCTCCTATAAAACAGAATTTCGCTTACAAGTGAACGAAGAGAGCCAAAATTATCCGCTGTCAATTCGGTTCGCAGAGGGCCCACTCCAAAATGAATTCGATCGCGCTCCGGACCCATGACACGGGCGAACTCCAATCCCCACAGCCGAAGCGAGTCGTAATCCTGAAACCGCGGATAACGCCTGATATAATCCGGAGCCAGGTTCAATACCTGTTCAAGCTGTGAGCTCCAGTGAAACGGGCCCAGGACAGGCCAGCGAAAATCTTTGTTTTCTTCAGGGACATGAGCTTCCGGTGCTCTGCGGATTTCCGGGAAATTTGCATTTCCTTTCTTATACTCCCATATCGCCGCCTTAACACGATTGTCGTTCAGGTATCTGCATCGGTGGACAAGGATGCCGGAATAACCGGAAGGGACAAGAACATGAATTATCGGGACAGATTGAAGCCGCTTTTTGGCTTTTAGTGAAAGGATCCACAGCAAGGCCTGTCCAATCGCCAGATGCGCTTCTTCTCCTATATCCGCATCTGCCGCAATCAACAGAAAATCCTTTCCCCGGTATCGAAACAGAACGCGAAGAAACAGACCTGAAAGGCTTCTGGCAAGATCGGATCTCCTGCTGGACTGCACAATCCGGTGTGTCGGGAATTTGCATCTCAGCCAATAGCGAACCGTCTTCCAGATCTGATGGGCCTCTTCCGCCGAATCCAGGCCCGGTTCCTGCCATGCGACATCAAATGCTTCCGGTATGGGAATTTTGGCGCTGGACAGGAAGATACGCATGCCCCATGGCTTGGACCTTATGGACGATATGGAAAGGCTCGGACCGCTTCCTTGACCGCGAAAGCGAAAGTAGACTTTCCCTCCCTGTATCCACCACTGCGGATTTATGGATTCCCATGAGCCCAAATTCTTCGAACGCCACCTGACCTGCGCTTCGCCTGCTCTTTTTTGTGCCAGCAGTAAAAGAGCCCGGCTTTTCTGCAGATATGCGGCTACCGGCCTTTTCATTTTTTCTCCAACCAAGTAGTTTGAGCCAGTGCCGTTTTATTTCAGGAAGTTTTTTCAATCATGGCAGTTCACGCCTCGATAGCGATTGCAATTAATGGCAGCATGCTAGTATTATGAAGCCGTTGCACGTATCATAGCCATCAGTTCAGACGATATTGCCGAAGAAACCATGGCCCGTTCAAATCGACGTCTCACTTACAAAAAGGAACTCTATTACATCGTTTGTATCGTCGGGTTGCTTGTAGTCCTGCTCTTCAGTTTTTGGGGACCGGGCGGATATCGCGACCTGCAAAAGGCACGGCTGGAGCTGCAGGAACAGCGGATACGAGTGAATGAGCTTAAGCGCAAAAACTATAATCGTATGAAATCCATCGAATCGTTGCGATCCGACAAAAAAGCCCTGGAAAAATATGCCCGCGAGAAGGGTTACGGAAAAGAGGGTGAGATCATCCAACAGCTTCCACCGGAACCCGAAGAAAAGCCCGATCAAACCAAATAATCGGGCGTTCGAAATTTATAGGGAATTTTGGTCTCGAATCTCGAAACCGCTATAAGCTCCAGGCAACCTTCCCCTTCACGATAGTCGCTACGGGCCCGCCGCGCAATTTCCATCCGTCAAAGGGAGTGTTGCGGCTTCGCGAGAGGAATTCCGCAGACTGGACTTCGTAATCAAGCTCCATATCCAGCACAGTTATGTCAGCCCACGATCCCTTCGCCAGAGTGCCTCGATCCAGCCCAAGAATGCGTGCCGGACCTGAGGAAAACAGCTGAGCGAGGCGTTCGAGGGTGATGATCCCGGTTCTCACGAAACGATCGCAGATGAGCGCAACGGCGGTTTCGAGTCCCACAATGCCGAAGGCAGCCCGATCAAATTCGAGCCTTTTATCATTAATATTATGAGGAGCATGGTCCGTAGCAATGGCATCTATGTCTCCGGAAGTAATGCCGCGGACAAGTGCGTCCACATCATCTTGAGACCGCAACGGCGGATTCACCTTAGTGTTCGTATCATAGGCGGAGACCTGAGCTTCGGTCAGCAACAAGTGATGCGGTGTCACTTCGCATGTTATCGCGGTGTTTCCTTCTTTCTTTGCGCGCAAAACGGCTTCAAGCGAGCGCCTGCATGAGAGATGCTGAATGTGCACACGTGCGCCCGTCTGCCGGGCAAGAATAGCATCGCGAATAACATGAATTTCTTCGGCAGCAGGATTCATGCCCCGCAATCCGAGGACGGTGGAATAATAACCTTCATTCATCACGCCGCCGGCGGCTAGATCTTTATCCTCGCAATGATCGATAATCGGCAGATTGAAGATGCGTGAATACTCCATTGCGCGACGCATCACCTGATTATCCTGTACCGGATGGCCGTCATCACTGATTGCCACGATGCCCGCCCGGCACATCTCCCCGATTTCGGCTAGGGTCTTTCCCTGGCTGCCTTTGGTAATCGCTCCGACAGGGTAGACGGCAATCTTGGAAGCCTCACGTGCCTTTTCCAGAATGAAAGACGTGACAGCCTCGGAATCGTTGACAGGCTGGGTGTTGGGCATGCATGCGACAGCTGTGAAACCGCCCCTGGCGGCAGCATTTGTTCCCGATTCGATTGTTTCCGAATCCTCGCGCCCAGGTTCGCGGAGATGCACATGCATATCGATAAAGCCGGGTAACACGACGAGCTTGCGCGCATCGATTTCCTTCCGGCCTTTCTTGCGAATCCTCGGCGCAATCTCAGCTATCCGTCCATCTTCGATGCCGAGGTCCATCGTTTTATTCAGTTTTTGCGACGGATCGACGATCCGTCCTTGACGCAGTATCAGTTGCATAAGCGCTCAACGAGAGGTTTTTTTCATCTTCAATCCGGAAGATCCGGAGAGAAGGTATAAAACTGCCATGCGGGTTGCCACACCATTCGCAACCTGGTTCAGGATGACCGAATAGCCTGCGTCCGCGACATCCGAATCAATTTCAACTCCTCGATTCATTGGGCCCGGATGCATGACAATGGCATCTTTTTTTGCCAAGCGCATTTTTCCCCGGGTCAACCCATAATAATTATAGTATTCGCGCGTTGTGGGGATTAAGGCTTCGTTCATCCGCTCATGCTGCAATCTTAGCATCATGATTACATCCGCGCCGTCTATCGCTTCATTCATGTTGGAAGTGATGGCAGCGCCGAGCCTGTGATACTCCCAGGGAATCAGCGTCGGCGGACCGCACACGCGGACGTGAGCCCCCATCTTATGAAAGAGGAGCGTGTTGGATCGCGCCACACGGCTGTGGGCGATATCTCCAATAATGGAAAGTTTCAGGCCTTCCAGGCGTCCTTTGACCGTTCGAACCGTTAAGGCATCGAGAAGCGCCTGGGTGGGATGCTCATGCATCCCATCACCCGCATTAATAATGGAAGATCTGCACTCCCTTCCGAGCAGATGAGGAGCTCCTGCGGACTCGTGGCGAATTACAATGATATCCGGAGCCATGGCTTCAAGATTGTGTGCCGTATCCAGCAGTGTCTCTCCCTTCGTTACACTGCTGGTTGCAATCGAGAAACTCAGAATATCGGCACTCAACCTTTTTTCAGCGACTTCAAAAGAGGATCGCGTTCTGGTGGAAGGCTCGAAGAATAGATTGATGACTGTCTTCCCTCGAAGGGTGGGGACTTTCTTGACGGCTCTGGCTGAAACCTCTCTTAATGCTTCAGCCGTGTCCAGGATGAGATTAATTTCGTCAACGGAAAGCTGTTCTATGCCCAGCAGGTCTTTGTGGCTGAGAGATGCCATGACACTCGCCTAGCGCGGCAAAGCCGCAATCAAATAGAATGCAGGCCGCAGAATGAGGTTCATAAGTCCGGATCCGAATTGACACAGGATGGAATCATCTGTCCTTCCGTACCCCTTTATACCGGCCCAGTTTTACCGAACCTATTTCAAATCCTCCTCAATAAGCTGGGCCGGATGCGGCCTCTTGAGCAGGATTACGCGCTCCTCCTGATCTTCTTCATTCAGGCGGACCTCGATGGTTTCATCTTCCGCCGTCTGAATATGCTTGCCTACATAATCAGCCTGAATCGGCAGTTCGCGCCGGCCGCGGTCTACCAGCACGGCCAATTGGACCCGTTTAGGGCGGCCAAGATCGATAATGCCGTCCAGCGCCGCACGGATTGTTCTGCCGGTGTAGAGCACGTCGTCCACCAGCACCAGGCTGAGGTTATTGATGTCGAAATCGATTAATGTCTCACGGAGCATCGGGCGGTTGCCGACCGTGGTGAGATCATCCCTATATAAGGTGATATCAAGAATGCCGAATGGAATCGGGCGCTGAAGTATCGCTTCCACTCTTCTGCATAAACGCTTGGCCAGATGCACCCCTCGACGCCTGATGCCTATGATGGCAAACTCGTCCTGGGGGCTCAGCTTCTCAACAATTTCGGCCGAGATCCTTGCCAGCACAAGGTCTATTTCTGCGGCCGTCATCACAAGCTTGCCTTTGAGCTTTTTCATGATTTTCCCGCGGTGCAAAGCGCTTTTTCGTCGAATGCGCGGCGATAATATCACATGGAAAAATGCGTTGCAAACGGCTAGTTACAACCTATACTGAATTGAGATGATTGATAAAAAAGTTAAGGTGAAAGAAATACGGGATCTCGGTTCGCGCAACTATCTGCTGACGCTCAACACGCCTGAACAGGCTCGATTGGTCCGTCCCGGGCAGTTCATCATGCTCAAATGCGTCGAGGGCATTGATGATAGTCCGCTGCTGCGCAGACCTTTCACCGTTTTTAATATTTATCGTCAGATCCGCAGCGGGAAACCGGCAGGGCTGGAATTGCTGGTGAAGGACGTCGGCGCCGGGACACACAAACTGGTTCAGATGAAACCCGGGGGAATGCTCGACTGTCTCGGGCCGCAAGGCCGCGGATTTCAGATCTCGGCCGACATGCGAAACCGGGTGGAATTGGCTTGTTTAATCGCGGGCGGCGTGGGGATTGCTCCGCTTTACCTGCTCGCTCAAAGCCTGCTTTCGCAAAACGTCAAGCCTGTCCTTTTCTATGGTGGTGCGAATGTCGGGGACCTGGTGCTCCGGGAATACTTTGAACGGCTGGGCATGGAGATTTTCTTCACGACCGAGGATGGATCTTTCGGCAGGCGCGGATTGATCACGGAGCCGGCATCCGAATATCTTAAAATAAATGCGCGCAAAAACATTCGCGTTTATGCCTGTGGTCCCTGGGGCATGATGAAGGCCGTTCACCTGCTCTCGGCACAGAACAATTTGCAGTGCGAAGTCAGCCTCGAAGCGCGAATGGGTTGTTCGCTGGGCGCTTGTCTTGGCTGTGTGGTCCGAAGCCGGGATCATCTGGGGGAAGAGCAGTACCTGCGCGTCTGCCAGGACGGCCCGGTCATGAACAGCCGGCTGATCGACTGGGACACTATCCCCCTTTGAACCTTAGAGTCTTCGAGCCTTAGCGTTATACTCAACGATTATAGTAATGCTTATGAAGAATGCTGCCTCTGAAAAATCATTGTTTAGAACTCCTCATATGGCTGTGGATATTGCCGGAGTACGCTTCAAAAATCCGGTGCTGACGGCAAGCGGCACCTTCGGCTATGGATTGGAATTTGCCGACCTTATGGATCTCAACTCGCTCGGCGGCATCGTGGTTAAAGGTCTGTCGATGAAACCGATCAAAGGGAATCCGCCGCCCCGCATTTATGAAACCGCTTCCGGGATGCTGAATGCCATAGGCTGGCAGAACATCGGCGCAACGGAGTTCGCTGCAAAAAAGCTGCCGGCGCTTAGAAATTACGATACCAACATCATCGTGAACATTGTGGGTTTTGAGCTGAATGAATATCTGGAAGTCACCCGGTTTCTCAACGATTGTCCCGGAATTAAAGCCCTGGAACTGAACATTTCCTGCCCGAATGTCAGCAAGGGTGGTTTTCATTACAACAAGGATCCGCGTGATACATTCACAATAACAGCCGAAACCAAGAAAGCATCTCCGCGCCTTCCTCTTTGGGTGAAGCTTTCGCCCAATGTCACGGATATCCGCGAATTCGCCAGAGCGTGCGAAGATGCCGGTGCGGACGCCCTGTCGGTTGTAAACACTTTCATGGGCATGGCCATCGATATTGAGAAACAACGGCCCAGGCTGCGATTCCGGACCGGAGGGCTTTCAGGCCCGGCTATCAAGCCTATCGCATTGAGACTGGTCTGGGAGGCGTGCCAGGCGGTGAAAATACCCGTCATCGGCATCGGCGGAATTGCCTCAGCAGGCGATGCGCTCGAATTCCTCATCGCGGGCGCTCGCGCCGTTCAAGTGGGGACCGCTAATTTCTATCGCCCGGACGCTTCTCAATCTGTCGCTTTGGGCCTTCAGGAATACTGCCGGTTGCGCCACATCGATGACATTAACGAACTAATCGGGAGCCTTCGAACATATGAATGACCCCAGATCGAGTCTGATCGTAGCCCTGGATGTCCCGGACCGCGCCGCAGCAATTCAGGCGGTGGACCGGTTGGCTGGCCACGTGGGATTCTTCAAGGTCGGCCTCGAAATCTTCACTCGTGAAGGCCCGCCCCTGGTAGAGCAAATTAGAAAGCGGGGAGAAAATGTCTTTCTTGATCTAAAGCTGCACGACATTCCCAACACGGTTCGAGGAGCGGTCCGTTCAGCCTGCCGGCTTGGAGTACAGATGCTGACAGTCCATGCTTCCGGCGGTCCGGCAATGCTGGAAGGCGCCTGTGAAGAAGCGCAGTCCTCCAGTTCTCCTCCTCTTCTGCTCGCCGTAACCGCCCTGACAAGTCTCTCTCCCGAAGATGTGCGCACGCTTGGCATCGGCGGATCAATCGAAGACTGGGTTGAGAAACTGGCCTTGATGGCCTACGGCTCGGGGATTCGAGGAATCGTGGCGTCCACCAAAGAGCTGCCGATGCTTCATCGGAAGTTCCAGGGGGAAATGAAGCTTGTGATTCCCGGCATACGTCCGGCCGGCTCCGCCCAACAGGACCAGGCCAGAACGGCAACACCCGGAGAAGCAATTCGCTCAGGAGCCGACTTCATCGTCGTGGGCCGCCCCATACTCCAGGCTCACGACCCGGCCTCTGCGGCCGATGCAATAGTTGCGGACATCAGACAGGCGCTGTCAAAGCCTGCATAGTGCTTCCCTCCAAACCAATCTGCGATGGCACGCTTATACAGGCATCCGCCTGTTACATATGCTTCCGAATAATCCTTCAGCGCAAAAAAATTTGGCTCAAATTGGGGGGATGTTCATTAGATAGTAAGAACAGCCGCTTGAAACCTGCCAGACAGGTGACTGCGATACTCTGTTCGGAAATATCACCCCAACAGCAAAAGGAGGATTCCACAATGAGTGAACTCAGAATCAATATCCTGGATGCAAGCCGTGCCATCAACGGCACCCTCCACGGCTTCCTTGCCGATTCTATCATTGCCGGGCTGGCGGCCGAGCCGGAGACAATTGAGGAATTGGAAGACGCCATGATCCGGTTCACCAAGCCGGCAAACAAGAAAGGGCATCTGGCCCGGTTCTCCAGCGGCGTCAACGAGGAACCGTGGGATGCAGGAATCATCTTCGTGGATCTGGCTGCGCGAGTCTTTGCGGCGGAATCCTCATACTCGATCCTGCTGCCGGAGGGAGAAGTCCAATACCACAATGGCCGGGAACTGACCGAAGTATGGCTGCCATACCGAATACCTCGCGATTGGCTTCTTCTCGATTCCGTGGCCGAATACAAAGCCGTAGTCGATCAGCGCCGCGCCGAACGGGCGGCGGTTCAACCGCTCGATTCACGGTCTGTTCTTTACGTCGCCATCCTGGAGTTTATTGCCACCGAGTGTCGTGCAGCCCGTAAATCAAACAAGGAAGATCCTGTTGCCGAGATTCATGCGAAGTGGCTGATGACGCCCCGCGATGATTTGCGCGGCCTGCCGCCTAGAGAGATACTTCTCATGAAACGTGAGGACATCGATTACGACATGCAGTGGCGTGAAATGCATTGGAGCCGGCTCAAAGAACCGGCTCCATGCCTGAAAAAAGAATCCCATGCTTATCGCTTCGCCGGTTTCGGCACGCATGAGATCGTGATTTATTACGATCTGGTACGGATGCTGATTGAGAATTGCTGGGAGCGGATGCGGGAGGGACAGGAAATATCGATACCAGGCAAAATAGCGCGCCTGGAGCAGGTAAAGACAGAATGGCTCGACTCGCCCGACCCCGAACACGGCGGCAAATCGCCTTCCTGTCTGATCGAGTGCGAACGCATAAGGCTGCCTTGGCTCTCGTCCGAGGATGATTTCCCATACGATGACGATTGTCCCTTGTGTCAGGATCTGGCCAAGGAAAAGTTCGGGCCCGGCTTCTGGCACCTGGATGGCTGCAACATGGATGATGATTTTGCGTTTTCTTTTTGCCGTACCCGGGAGGAATGGGAGGAAGAGAGAGATGAATTGATATAATGACCAAAAACAGCGTGCGGGGAGAAGTGCAAATCAATTCGTTGATCCCAAAACAGGCGCCAGTTTCTTCGATTCTGAAATTGGAGTCTTTCACTGCGGGGCATGGCTCCAAATTTCGGAATCAGGAATAGTTTCACAGGGATGTGGCCACGGATGCGATTGTCTCTCTATCTTGCACACATGAGATTCCGGCCGTAGATCTGTCAGGGGCTCTCCTGAATAGATCCGGAGAGATTCGCGATGGCGGCGATTCTGGGGCTTCCGGTCTCCGCCAGGATAGCAGCATCGTGCTCAACGATTTCGAGAAGTTTGTGGAAAGCGGTTTCTTTAATACTGTTTCCGGCAACCGGTCCGTTCAAATCGGATCGGCCGGCAGCCTGAGGATTGCATTAAAGGACAATCCTCGCGTCGGCGGCAAAAGTACCGTTATTGTTCGTGATCAACGGGTTGATGTCGACTTCCTTAACGATGGCGGATAACTTCTGGATGGCGCAAAGCACCTTGATAAGCCCCGCTTTATCCGCATGAATGCCCCGGAATCCATCGAGGATATTTTTCGCCTTGATTTCCGCCATAAGCCGCTCCGCTTCCTTTTCGCCGAAGGGGGCGATTCGGAATGAAACATCTTTGAGCGCCTCCACCAGCACTCCGCCCAAACCGAACATAACAACCGGTCCGAATTGCGGATCCTGGCTCATCCCTGCTATGCACTCGATGCCGCTGACCATCTGGACAATATTAACCCCGAGCAGATTCGCACCGGGCATGAGCTTTTTGATGCGCGCCATCATTTCATTGTATTTCGATTCCAGCTCTTCCCGGCTGCCTATATTCAACACAACGCCGCCGACATCGCTTTTGTGGATAATTTCCGGCGAGGCGATTTTCATGGCCAGCGGATACATGCCTTCAGCCTGCTTCTTCGCCTCATCGAGCGACCGCGCGAATCCCCATTTGGGCATAGGCACCCCGCACATTTCCAGGACCTTACGCGCCTCATGCTCCATCAAGATAGTCCGGCCCTCCTTGCGGATTGTATCGATATACGAAACTGCCTCGTTCGGCGGCTCATATTGAACATCGCCGTCACGAGGGCGATCCTGATTCTTCTTCCATTCGCGGAGGATCTTGAAGGAAGAAACGACGTCCTTCACCTCGCTATACGCCGGAATTTTTCTCTCGTTTAAAAGCTGCAATGCCCGGCGGGAATCCTCTCCTCCAACCAGGGCGACAGCCAAGGGCTTTTTGCGGCCTGAGGCATCATATTCCTCAGCAGCCGCTTTCGCAATTTCCAGCGGATCCGTCATGGCCGTTTCGCAGTACAAAACAAACACTCCGTCAATTTTGTCCTCGCTCAACGCAATTTTTACGGCATCTCGATATCCCTGAACTCCACCCTGGCCCGTAATATCGATCGGATTCTTTGTGCTGCCGAAGTCCGGCATTGTGGATCGGAATTTTGATTCCAGCCAGGGCAGATCTTCCAAAAGACCGATCCCCGCTGCTTCGCACTCATCTGTCGCCGCGACGCCGATTCCTCCACCATTTGTAATGATCACATTATTGTTGCCCTTCGGAGCAGGCAAAGAAAATGCACGGGCCCAACCGAATGCCTCACTGAATGAACTCGCGCGAAGAATGCCCATCTGTTTGAACACGGCGTTATACACGCCGTCGGAGCCGGCGAGAGATCCCGTATGTGATGCGGCTGCTTTCGCGCCGCGCGATGAGCGTCCCACCTTCAGAACAATCACGGGTTTCCGGATCTCCGTCGCCAGGAACTCGCGTCCGTCTTTCAAACCTTCCATATATATCAGGATGACGTCGACATTAGGGTCGCTGTTGAAATACCCGATCAGATCTTTTTCATCAACATCCACTTTGTTCCCGAGGCTGCACAGAGATGACAGCCCGATTTTTTCCATCACAGTCCATCCCATCAGGGCAATCGCCAAAGCTCCACTCTGAGAAATGAACGCGATCTTTCCCGGCAGCAATTCCACTGGTCCGAAACTGGCGTTCAGCTTCGCCGGCATGTAAAGCAAGCCCAGTATATTGGGGCCGAGAACGGCGATCTCGTTTTCGTCTGCAATCCGCTTGATTTCATCTTCATCTTTATGATTCCCGACTTCGCCGAAACCGGAGGTGATGATTGCTGCGTTTTTTATCCCCTTCTCCGCACACTCCCGCATCGCCTGAATGACTTGCTGCGCAGGAACCGTTACAACAGCGAGATCAATGTCGCCGGGCACATCTTTAACCGATTTGTAGACCTTTTTCCCATGAATCTCCTTTCCCCTGGGATTGATCGGATAAATTTTCCCGGGGAATCCACCGGCGATCAGGTTGTGGAGAATCTGAAAGCCGATCTTTGTGGTATTATTGGACGCACCGATCACGGCTATACTCTGAGGGTGAAAAAATCCATCGAACGATTTCTTTTTCCCGACCGAACTGCTGCAACTGGATTTCATGAGCAAGCCTTTCACTAAAGGTTATGAACCTGAGGAAGAAAGCGTGTATCTGGCATATATCATCTACACATGATTCCATCGTTTTTAAGGATAAGAAGAAGGATTAACCGTCCTTTCGCGGGTACTTCGCCTGCAGACTTTTCGCTTCTGCCTTCCATAGCACCTATTCCCATGCCTTGATTGCTGATGCATTTTACACCGGGATCCAGTCGTAAGGCATGGCTTTTAAGCACATCTTCGTATTCTTGCAGTATAGGTCGGGCGGAAGCGGGCAAGCCAATGATAAATATGCTATCAGCACATTTCTTCAATCTCCCCCTTCTTTGCATGGTTCGCCTATGCGGATTCCACTTCGACCCCGATACCGATTGCGACCCCGATCCGGAAAAAAACTTCTTCCATTTGTCGCATATCTTTCCATATCAACGGTAAGCCGGAACGGCTTAGCCTGGACGGCACGGGATGGACCGTGGGCTTAACCCGCAACTAATTCCCGCTGATGATGTTTCGAGCCAGGGCAAAAATCTGATGAAACATCGGCCGCGTCAGTTTCCCCGTTTGAGTATTCTGCTGGCTCGGGTGGTATGAAGATATCAGGATGAGGCCTTCAGACAGCCTCCATCCTCCACCGTGGCGAAACGCGGGTTTAGGAAAAAGCGACCGTTTTCCATCGGCTCGCCATATTTTAATAAATGCATCAAAGGCAATACGGCCGAGCGCGACAACAACACGCTTGCGTATAGCCAGCTTGAGTTCCAGGCGAAGATATTCGCGGCAAGCATTTACTTCCTCCGGCAGAGGCTTATTGTCTGGCGGAGCACAACGTACGACAGCGGTGATCAGGCAGTTGTCCATAGCCAGGCCGTCATCAAGGCCGATGGAGGCGGGCCGGTTGGCAAAGCCATACTGATAGAGCGCATCATAAAGCCAATCACCGCTGCGATCGCCGGTGAAGACCCGACCTGTTCGGTTTCCTCCATGAGCGGCCGGCGCCAGGCCGATAATCACAAGTTCCGCATCGGGCCTGCCGAACGCCGGCACAGGTCGTCCCCAATATTCCTGTGATTTGAATCTGCGCGTTTTTTCGCGGGCTATCTTCTCCCGCCACTCGACCAGTCGCGGACATTTGCGGCATTGGATGATTTTTTGTTCCAGCTTCCGAAATTCCGATCTCATGGAGGAAGAGTATCACAAACAATCTTTGAGTCTTCGAGTCTTCGTATCTTTGAGTTAATATCTACACCCAAATGGAAAATAACGGCGATTTTACAATCCAAAAGCTTGCTCCACTGATTCGAGGCAAGAAATTATCTCCCGTCGAGCTTACCCGATTTTTATTGGAACGGATTTCGCGCTTTCAGCAAGAAATCAATGCGTACATCACCATCACTGCTGACACTGCCATGGCGCAGGCAGGAAAGGCTGAAAAGGAAATCTGTAAAGGCGATTACAGGGGCGTCTTGCACGGCATCCCTATCAGTTTGAAAGATCTGATTTATACCTGCAACGTGCGCACGACTGCAGGAGCAAAAATCCTACGAAAATTCGTCCCCAAAGAAAATGCAGAACTGGTGAATCGATTGCTGAAGACCGGATGTGTATTTCTGGGAAAAACGAATATGCACGAATTCGCCTTTGGTGCCACAAACGTTAATCCTCACTATGGGCCCGTCCACAATCCCTGGGACAGGCGCTGCATCTCCGGAGGCTCAAGCGGCGGCAGCGCCGCATCCGTTGTTTCAGCCCAGGCTATGGGATCTTTCGGCACCGATACAGGCGGCTCCATCCGCATTCCAGCAGCAGCCTGCGGATGCGTCGGACTCAAGCCGACATATGGCAGAGTTCCCATGACCGGTGTTATTCCTTTGGCTGTCAGTCTCGATCATGCCGGTCCACTGAGCCGTTGCGTCATGGATGCAGCATTTTTATTTGAAGCGACAGCAGAACCAAACATATGGGGTTTCAATCCCAAACGGGCAGTTGCCGAAATCGGCAAAGGCATCAAAGATTTCCGGATTGGGATTCCTCGACAATATTTTTTTGATCGCCTCCAGCCTGCGGTGCGCCGAGCCGTCCTGGCTGCTGCCGCAGTTATTGAGCGGGCAGGCGCAAAAATCGTTGAGGTAAATTTGGCGGGGATGGACAAGACGGCACAACTGGCGGCCGAAATTACCGCAGATGAAGCCCTGGCTTATCATGAAAAATGGCTGGAGCAGAAATTTAAGGATTATGGGGAAGATGTTCGATCGCGCCTGGAGTTAAGCAGGAAAGCGACGGCAATTGCATATATACGCGCGCAGCAGGATAGACTTGCCTATTCAGAAGAAATGTCAAAGACATTGGAGGGCATTCATGTACTCCTGGCGCCGACGCTCCCGGTCGTAGCTCCTCTGATCGATGAGAATGAAGTCAGGATCGGAAGATACTGCGAAGACGTCCGTCTTGCTCTGCTGAGCCTTACTCGACCCGGCAATCTTTCCGGGCTGCCAGCCATTTCGGTTCCTTGCGGATTCTCTGCCGAGGGGCTTCCCATAGGCTTGCAGCTCATCGGCCGGCGATCCGGCGAAGCTTCGCTTCTGCGCGTCGCCTACGCCTATGAGCAAGCCACCCCCTGGCATCTACATTTCCCCCCCGAAATTCAAAAGGAGAGAGGATTGGCGGGAAGCGGGAAGAAAAGGGGTAAAGGGGCAAAGGGGTAGAGGAGGAAAGGGAAAGTGAAAATCTTGATTGGCGTTTTTCTTCTATGCTCATCCTTTATTCCCGTCCCTCCTACCCTTTGCCCCTCTACCCCTTTGCCCTTCCACCCCTCCACCCCTTTATCTCTTTTCCCCTTTCCCCTATGCTGTACACAGTACAGGTGACATATGAAAATAGCCTTGGCTCAGATTAATACGACCGTGGGAGATATTAAGGGCAATCGCGATCTGGTTCTGCAGGTCATGGGAAAATCCCGGCTCCTGGGCGCTGATATTGCGGTATTTCCAGAGCTTTGTCTTACGGGATATCCTCCTCGTGACTTGCTTGGACTTCATGGCTTTGTCGAGTCGAACCTCCAGGCACTCCAGGAAATTGCAGCGTGTTCCGGATCCATGGCTGTAATTCTCGGCTTTGTGGACCGGAATCCGAAGAAGGAAGGACGCGATTTTTACAACGCCGCCGCGTTTCTTTGTAAAGGCAAGATTCAGGCTGTAGTGCATAAAACGCTTTTGCCTACCTATGACGTATTCGATGAGGACAGGTATTTTGATAGCTCCGAGAGCATACAACTGGTGGAATTCAAGGGACGGACTTTGGGAATTTCCATATGTGAGGATGCCTGGAACTCGGAGTGTTTCTGGCCTAAACCCCACTATTCCACAGATCCGATTCGTACCCAGATCGAGATGGGCGCCAACCTTCTGGTAAATATTTCGGCATCTCCCTATGAGATGGGAAAGCCCCGATTCCGATTTCAGATGCTTCTCGACCATGTCCAAAAGCACCATGTACCGCTCGCATACGTCAATCTTGTGGGAGGCAATGATGACCTGCTCTTTGACGGCAACAGTCTGTTATTGGGGAAGAATGGAAATGTGATCGCGCAAGGATCGGGCTTTGCAGAAGATCTCCTGGTTGTCGATACAGAGTCAACCGATAATCGTGGCTATCATGAGAAGGAAAGCATGGATGATTTGTTTCAAGCACTTGTGATGGGCACGCGGGATTACGCCCGCAAATGTGGTTTCAAATCTGCCGTCCTCGGGCTCAGCGGCGGGATCGATTCTGCTATCGTAGGTTGCATTGCGGTTGAGGCGCTGGGCGCCGGCAATGTGCTGGGAGTGTCGATGCCGTCCATGTTTTCCGCGCCCGAGAGCTATGAGGATGCCCGATCGCTCGCACATAATCTGGGCATGTGCTTTGATATGATCCCAATCAAGTCTGTCTACGATGCCTTTCGCAAATCCCTTTCAGATATTTTTACCGGCATGTCTGAGAATGAAACTGAAGAGAACCTGCAAGCCCGTATACGAGGAACTCTCCTGATGGCATTATCGAATAAACTGGGACATCTTGTGCTCAGCACAGGAAACAAATCGGAATTGGGCGCCGGATATTGCACTTTATATGGAGATATGGTCGGAGGATTGGCCGTTATCTCCGACGTGCCCAAGACCATGATTTATAAGCTCGCCGCTCATATCAACAGGCACCGGGAAATAATTCCGCAAAATACCATCAAAAGAGCTCCTTCCGCAGAGCTGCGTCCCAACCAGAAGGATCAGGATACTCTGCCCGAATACGAAATCCTGGACGGGATTCTGAAGTCGCGCGTCGAAGAGCAGATGAACATTGATGAAATCGTAGCGCAGGGATATGAGCGAAAGATCGTTGAAAAAGTGATACGAATGATTCAGGTAAACGAGTATAAGAGACGACAGGCTGCTATCGGGCTCAAAGTGACTACTCGAGCCTTCGGAACAGGCCGCCGCATGCCCATTGCGATGAAGCTGAATCCGTAGTCGGCAGTCGGCAAAAAAGTATATGAGCGAAATTATTGAAAATTTGGCAATTTTTATATTCGAAAAATATTTACTGCCGACTGCCGACTGCCGACTGCCGACCATTGGAGGATACTGTGGCGTATACGCGCGCTCTACTGACAGACTTTTATGAACTGACTATGGCTGCAGGATATCTCGAACAGGGGAAAGAGTCCGATACAGCCACTTTTGACCTGTACTTCAGACATAATCCGTTTAATGGAGGCTATGCGATCGCTGCCGGGTTGGAAGACGCTATTCACGCGGTGGTGGATGCAAGATTCAGCGAAGAGGATATCCATTTTTTAAAAGCTCTCAAATCATCCACGGGCAAGCGGATCTTCTCGGATAAATTCCTGAATTATCTTGCAGAATACAATTTTGGCGGCAATATCCGGGCTATTCCCGAAGGTTCAGTGGTGTTCCCTAATGAACCGCTGTTGCAGGCAAGCGGAAACCTTATTGAGTGCCAAATGGTTGAGACAGTGCTGCTTTGTCATATTAATTTCCAGACGCTTGTTGCGACCAAAGCCGCCCGGATATGGGAAGCATCTCATTATGGTAATGTCGTGGAGTTTGGGCTGCGCCGCGCACAGGGACCGGATGGGGCTTTGGGAGCGTGCCGTGCTGCCTTCATAGGAGGGACGGACAGCACATCCAATGTCCTGGGAGCCGCGCTTCTACGGATGCCTGCAAAGGGGACTCATGCTCACAGCTGGATCCAATCGTTCGGATCCGAGCTTGACGCTTTTCGCGCCTTTGCACGATCATTCCCCGATGAATGCATCCTTCTGGTAGACACTTACGACACCCTGAAAAGCGGTGTGCCTAATGCGATCCTGACTGCCAAAGAGCTCGAGCAGAGAGGACATCGGCTCGTGGGCATCCGGATTGATAGCGGGGATCTGGCGTTTCTGAGCCAGAGAGCGCGGCAGATGCTGGACCGGGAAAATCTGTCGTATGTAAAAATAGTCGCTTCCAACGAACTCGATGAATACATCATTTCAGACATTCTCGCCCAGGAAGGGAAAGTCGACATCTGGGGAGTCGGAACCAATCTGGTAACGGGCGCGGGGATTGGAGGCGGAGCCCTGGGCGGCATCTATAAAATGGTTGAGCATAACGGCCAGCCCAAGATTAAATTAAGCGCCAATCCCGAAAAGATGACTAATCCGGGGATTAAAAAGATCATCCGGTACTATAGCGATGAAGGTCTGATGGAAGCCGACGCTCTTGCCGCCGATTGGGAGAATGCGGAAGCCCAGGGTGTCCTCATCGTCGATCCCAATAATCCTTTACGTCGCAAAAAGCTGGATTCGGCACGGCATACAGAACTACTGAAGACGATTGTAAAATCCGGAAGGATTGTATATGAGTTCCCTTCCATAGAAGAAATTAGGAACCACCGGAAAGAAGAGCTCTCCCGGCTCCATGAAAGCCACAAACGGCTTCATAATCCTCATGAATATAAAGTCGGACTAACCTATGAACTGTGGCAGCAAAAAGAACACATGCTTAATCAGGCCACTGTTTAGTCGGCAGTCGGCGGTCGTTAGTCGGCAGTAAAAGTAAATGAGGGAAATCATTGAAAATTCGGAAATTTTGATATCTGAAAAATACCGACTACCGACTACCGACTACCGACTACCGACTACCGACTACCGACTACCGACTACCGACTACCGACTACCGACTACCGACTAC
>JAFGIY010000245.1 GCA_016929335.1 Acidobacteriota bacterium
GATATCATTACAGGCCCGGCGCCTCCTATTGCGGTTTTTACAATAATCTGCCCATACTCAAAGACGGCAAATGGGAAATCCAGAACTTAAAGGAGCTCTACTTCACGCGAGAAGGAGTCGATCAGTTTAAGACCCACTTCTACAATGTTGAAGGCTGGAATCCCGAATCCGGGTATCCCACGCGCAAGACTCTTGAGGATCTGGGCATGAAGCATGTCGCCGACCTGCTCCAGTCCAAGAACAAGCTGGGATAGGCCTGCGTCTGAATGAAGCAGTATCAAGGGAGCTTCCGGAATTGCATCCCGGAAGCTCCCTTTTTTTTGCCGGAATTGTCAGCGGATGGCCAGCAGATTTTCCGTCGCCTTGTCTTGTAGAGGATTATTCCCTATAGCCTTTGACATTTTCCAGGAGGGGACCAGCTTCAATGCAGTGTAAGTCCGCTCGACGGATTCGCGTGTACCCCAATCGCTCCAGGATACATTCGCAACTCTGAATACGATCAAATGCTCAGGAATTCGCGAAAGAATCCGGGTCGAAAAATTCCAGGGAGCGATAGCTCGATACAGCTCAGCTGCTTTACCCGGAGAATCACGCAGAACGGACAGCTTTTCGATTTCGTGGGGAACCATCTGGTGCAAAAGCTCCAGCATGCGTGACAGCCTGAAAATCATGACAAAGGTATTCCACAGCCCGCCGCGCGCGATAATGCCCCGCGCTTCATCAGTATCCGGTTTCTCCGTAAAGCTTTCCACGTGATAGGCCAAATCCGGCGTTTTCATGGGGATGGATGGGAGAATATATCCGTAACCTGTCTCGAGCCTGTCCGGGACAACGCCGAGTATTGAAATCCTTTCCGGGAAGCATGCAATTGCATTCATTGCGCGCACAACGTGCGTTATAAATGCCCAGTTCTTATCTACGTAATGATCCGTCGGGAAAACGGCTACCGTAGCATCGCCGTGAGTGCGTTGAAGCTGCAGCAGCGCAAAAACAATCCCGGGCCCCGTATCCCGGTTCATAGGCTGCACAAATATATTGGAGTTCGGGAGAGTTTTTATTTGATCTCTCGCCAGATCGAGATGACTTTCGTTGATTATTACATTAATGCACTCGCAGGGGAAGACAATCTGAGCTCTTGATAAAGCGGCTTCAAGCAACGATGTCCCCTGCAATAAGCGGCAATATTGTTTCGGGATGGGAGCGCCCGCGATCTCGCTGGTCAATTCGCGCAGACGCATCCCGTCGCCTCCGGCCAGAAGCAAGGCTACGCGGTCTGACGGCGGCGATTTGCCGGGATGAGCCTGGTGTTGGTCGCTCCTGGCGACGTGGTGATGTAAGGTCGACATCGCCATCCCTCTTCTCCGGAAGGTGATTAAGATTGATTCTGATCCCTGGTGCGGCTGTTTACTGCAACCAATGTCTTCGAAGATACGCGGAAGCCGCGCGCTGTCAGCCTTCAGCGATCGGCTTCTTTGCCAAATTCATTGGGTTACAGCCATTTTGCAAACTCAAACCTCTTCGCAAAACGCTAAGAAGTCATAGAAAATGATTCTATCCGCTCTTGTGCGGTAAATAATGGAGAGGCGCCGTTTTCTACGGTTGTTTTTCAGCAGTTTTCAGATGTTTTTGACCAAATTACCTACGGCATTTTCTGACATTCTTCTCTCTATCTCAGCCTCTGCCTCAAGCCAATCCTCCAGTTCATGGCCCGGCTCGAAACTGCGCTGCTCCGCACGGAAATAGGCAGCCTGGGAAATCAATTGATGCCTTTCTTCACCTGTAACCTCTAAAGAAATCGTTTTTCCTTCCGCTGCTTCTCTAATGCCGGCTACACCGATTTCCGGCTTGCTCATGATGAACTCCTTTTTAGCGCTTCGTTTACTGCTTTTTGATTTGGATAAAGGTTGCATATGGGCTCCTCATTAGGACAGATCCGCGGTATTAGCCGACAGCCTGCAATGCTCCACTCTGCTTTCAGACTCCGCCGTGTATTAATCAGCTCTTCAGTTTATAAATCAAACGCAGGGCGACGAAGACTGCCGACATCGGATGATTGTTTTGTCGCCGGACTTCCGTTTAGCCTCGGTTCTTCAATCATCTGGTTAACAAACATTGCCTCACTCGAGAAAATCGAAGAGTGAGAGTGCGATTCGAAACTCAGCGTTTTGAGCGGCCCGCTTTGTCTCCGGCGGATATCCCGCTTTTGCTCAATGCCGAAATTAACAAGACTCCGGAAGAACAGCTCAATTCAACAACGAGAACAGGAGGTATGATGAGTACAGCAAGAGTCCGATTCCTACACCAGATTATTTACAACTATACTTCAATTCTGCAATCCGGGCAATACTCTCAGCTGCATTTTTCTCAATTCCTCTGCGTTCAAATTCCCAAAACATTCACGAAGACCCCTGTTCTTTCGCTTGCCCTTCCCTTGTATTTGGGAAGCTCATATTCCTTCACAATTGCCTGAAAAACTGCGACAATACGCTGCTTCCGAGCCAATTAAAGATATGTTCCCAATAGTCGCATGCGACATGGAGTGGTTGAATGAGTGATGAATCCAAAATATCGCCGCAAGTTCAGAGCCTTCTCAACAAAGGTGTTGTGCTTCCCTGTCCTTATTCGGTTGAAGTGGACGATGCCGTGAATCCTGAAAGGATAGCGCCGGGAGTCCTCATACATACGGGATGCAGGATCGCCGGAGCCAAAACCTCCATCGGTCCCGGATCCGAAATCGGGAAGGAAGCCCCCGCAGTTATTGAGGACTGCCAGCTCGGTCACAGTGTTGAACTGAAAGGAGGGTATTTTTCCGGAGCCACTTTTCTGAACGGCGCCAACATGGGCAGTGCCGCGCACGTGAGGCCCGCCACGCTTCTGGAAGAAGAAGCCGGAGGAGCTCATGCCGTGGGATTCAAGCAGACAATCTTCCTCTCCTTTGTTACCGCAGGCAGTCTCATTAATTTCTGTGATGCTTTGATGGCGGGGGGAACCAGCCGGAAGAATCACAGCGAAATAGGATCCTCGTACATCCACTTCAATTTCACGCCGCACCAGGACAAGGCAACACCCTCGCTGATCGGCGATGTACCGCGCGGCGTTTTTCTCAACCAGGCGCCGATTTTCCTTGGAGGTCAGGGAGGATTAGTGGGACCGGCCCGCATCGGCTATGGAACCGTGATTCCTGCCGGCACTATCTGCCGCGAGGATATTCTGGAGGAAGGGGTGCTTTTTGCCGCACACGCCGTTCCCAAAGAGGCACGGGCTTTTAAGATCGGTATCTATCGGGGCATCAATCGGATTGTTAAGAACAATCTGATTTTCATCGGGAATCTATGGGCTTTAAGAGAATGGTATCGGCGGGTTCGGATACGAACGATGTCGGCAGATGCTTACAGCCGGGCCTGTCATACCGGCGCTCTGGCACAGATCGAAGAAGGCTTGAAAGAACGCTTAAAACGTTTGAAAGAACTGGCCGATAAAATATCGTTGTCGCTGAAACATGCCGGTGCAGATCTGCCGGCCGGAATTCAAGCGCAACAGCAGGCCCTCGTCAATAAATGGCCGGAAATGGAGTCACGATTGAAACAAGGTCCTCCGGCGGAGACCGGCGCTCAGAATCGCGACGCATTTCTTAAAATCTGGGAACAGGCGGGAACCGCTCCGGATCACTGCAAAGCGGTGAGCGCACTCGATGTGCAGGCGCGAACAGCCGGTGCTGCATGGTTGCAGGAAGTTGTGAATTCAGTGGAACAGCTTTGGCAAAAAATCTAACGCGGAGAAGAATGCATGGGACGCATGTTTGGAACGGATGGTGTAAGAGGTATAGCAAATGTTCATCCTATGACGGCGGAAATGGCGCTTGAGATCGGCCGGGCCGCTGCCTATGTCTGCAAGAAGCATCCAAAACAACGGCACACGATTGTCATCGGGAAGGATACGCGGGTCAGCGGCTACATGCTGGAATCCGCTCTGACAGCAGGCATCTGTTCCATGGGGGTGGATGTTCTTCTGGCAGGTCCCCTGACTACGCCCGGAATCGCCTTCATCACTCAAAGCATGCGAGCCGATGCAGGCATGGTCATTTCGGCTTCCCATAATCCCTATCAGGACAATGGGATCAAGATATTTTCGCGAAACGGCTTCAAGCTTCCGGATGCCGAGGAAGATGAAATAGAAGAACTGATTACTTCGGGGCGAATCAAAGATATCCGGCCTACGGCGAACGAAATCGGGAAAGCTTTCCGGATTTCCGATGCGGGGGGACGCTACATCGTGTTCTGCAAAAAAACCTTTCCGGATGATCAGAGCCTGGAAGGCATGAAAATCGTCCTCGATTGTGCCAATGGAGCGACCTATAAAGTTGCCCCGATCATCTTTTCCGAACTGGGCGCAAGCGTAACTGCCATTCACTGCGATCCCGATGGAATCAACATCAACGACAATTGCGGATCCCAGCATACTCAGGACTTGAGTGCAAAGGTGCGTGAGACCGGCGCCGATGTGGGTCTCGCTTTTGACGGCGACGGCGACCGGCTTATCGCTGTGGATGAAAAGGGTGAGCAAATCACCGGCGATCATGTCATGACTATCTGCGCCAGGATGTACAAGGAACTCGGCCTGCTCAAAAACAATCTCGTCGTAGCCACGGTCATGAGCAATTTCGGTTTCTTCTCCGCCTTGAAAAAGCTTGGAATTCAAGAGGGAGTCAGTAAGGTAGGCGATAGGTATGTCCTGGAAATGATGCAGGAAAAGGGCGGCGTTCTGGGCGGCGAGGAATCCGGCCATGTCATTTTCCTTGATCACCATACAACCGGAGATGGAATCATTACGGCGCTGCAGCTGTTGCGGGCTGTGAGGCGGGAAGGGAAACCCCTGTCGGAGCTGGCTAAAATCATGGCGCTCTCGCCCCAGAAAATCATCAATGTGGACGTCAAAGATAAACCGCCGCTGGATAAAATCCCCGAGCTGCAGAAGGCTATCAAAGAAGCGGAAGCCGAACTGGGAGACAAAGGCAGAGTATTGATACGATACTCGGGCACCCAGTCCATGTGCCGCGTCATGGTGGAAGGTCCTGCTCAGGAGTTGACCGACCGCCTGACCAAAATGCTGGCCGATATGGTCAAGAAATGCATCGGTTAGGGATTCCAACAGACAAGAAAAGGATCAGATCCATGCCCTTTAAAGTAATTATTACCCGCGACTTTGATCATATGAGTGAGGTTGCCGCTGCCGTTGTTGTTGAGGATATTCGCCTGAAGCTGTCGTCAAAGCCGTCTTATGTTTTGGGTCTGGCGACGGGGAATTCTCCAACCGGACTTTACAAGCATTTCGCCAAGGCGGCCAATGCCGGGAAAATCGATTCGTCCAAAGTAATCAGTTTCAATCTGGATGAGTATATCGGCTTGCCCGGGGAGAATGCCCAGCAGCGTGCACTGCACAAAGAAAGCTATAGCTTCTTCATGATTCAGGAATTGTTCGGCCTGCTGCAGGACAAGTTCCTGGAAGTCAACGTCCCCTGGGGCACTTTAGTGGATCAAGCGCAATTCGAGTCGGAGTTGAAGTCGAATCCGGATGATTTCGAATTGCAGGGGAGTGACAAGGGGAAGGCGGTTGTTATCAGGCAGGATGCCAGATCCGATTACCTTCGATGGATTCGCAGGGAGATCCTGGATGGGTATTCAAACAAGATCGCCAGATGCGGCGGAATGGATCTGCATATCATAGGAGTGGGAGGCAGGGGGCACGTGGGTTTCCACGAGGCAGGCGTCCCATTCGCCAACAACCGGATGATCCTGATAAAACTGGACGACAACACGATTGCGAACGCTGTTGCCGATGGGCATTTCCCAGGCAAGGAGGAATGCCCCCTGTATGCTGTCTCCATGGGAGCGGAGCTGGTATACAAAGCAAAAACCGTCCTGTTGCTGGCAAACGGCAAACGCAAGGAGGACGCTGTGGCCGATGCTCTGCTGATGGAGCCCGACTGTTCGGTGCCCATTTCATATGGCCATGTGCTGTCTCAAAAAGGCGGCAATATGGTTTTCGTTATTGATCGCTTTGCAGCCGGCAAAGCTTTGGAAAAGGCGGATCAGATACGCAAGCGCGGTATTGAGCTGGAAAATCTCAGCGAGCAGGCCGCATCGGTCAGCGTCGCAAGCCTGCAGTTTTCCCGAGATCCCGAATCCGGCCACCTAAGCTAGCGTGCTGTGCCACTGCTTCCTTAGGGCCCGCGCAACAACAACTTTACATTTTGTTGACGGCTCTCATCCATAATAATTTCGTTCGAAAGCATTATTGGAACTTTTATATTTGAGAGCCGTCAACCC
>JAFGIY010000246.1 GCA_016929335.1 Acidobacteriota bacterium
CGCGCAATAAATCCCATGTGTAAGAGATATTTATGCCTGATCTTCTGTTTGCACCAACATGTCGCGGCTGAAGCCGCGACCCACATGAAATTTTTGCTTATGTGCCCGTGGCGGCTTAAATATTATGCAATCGTTCAGTTTTCATGCCGGGAGCCCATTTATTTTCTGAAAAAGGGCTCAATAGGCTAAACTACAGCCTGGATCAATCAGGAAAAATTCGAAGCGGGGAATTTGGAAGAGGGCCATCGTCCCGGAGCTAATATATCCATTAGCGCACTGAAACGGTTGTAGCGTTCGGTTTTTTCATCGCCCAAGAATAGGAGAATGCGGAATGCCACAAGAACAACCTGCATATGAATATGAAAAGAAACATATCATTCTGGGCTTGATCGCCATTTTCCTGGTTTACGGCACCATGGCCAGTTTCATACAAATGCTGAATATCGCGCGGCCTAAAATAGCGGCCGATCTGAACGGCATGTCCTTGTACGCATGGTCGGTCTCGATTCCGGGCGTGGTAAGCGCCTTTGTAACTCTGCTTTTCGGCAAGCTTTCTGATATGTACGGGCGTCGAATTATGCTGCTGCTGTCGATCCTGTTCGCCCTGATCGGAACGGTATTAAGCGCAATCAGCCCCAATTTTGTATTCCTGATCTTCGCCACCGCTTTCGGCTCACTGGGAATCGGCGCCATGATGCCGCTTGTTTTTGCTGTGGTGGGAGACATGTTTCCTCCGGTCGAGCGCAGCAAGTGGATCGGCTGGCTGAATGCTCCTATGGGAGTTGCCGCTTTGGTCGGGCCCACACTGGGCGGATGGTTTTCAGATAACTGGGGCTGGCAGTATATTTTCTGGATATTGATCCCGCTTCTCGTTGTGTGCCTTATCCTGGTATGGATTGGCTTGCCTTCCCTGGCGCGGCGAGGTGCGGAACCCAAAATCGATTTTCTCGGATCCTTTTTGGTGACGCTGGCTTCTTCGCTGATGATTATCGGCATCTCTCTGGGCGGAGTAACCTATCCGTGGGCTTCAATCCACATCATCGGCCTGCTCGGGGCTTCTCTGCTGTCCTGGATACTGTTTTTCCGCACGGAGTACAGAGCGCAGGAACCGGTTCTGGACCCTCTGGTGCTCCGGAACCGCTCGTTCAATACCATTGCGCTCGTGATACTGCTCTCCTCCTTCGGAAGCATAGCAATCATGATGTATTTCCCCATGTTCCTGCAGGGTGTACAGGGCACCAGCGCCACACTTAGCGGGCAGGTCATTACACCCTTCAGCGTGTTGATGGCTTTTATAGGAATCCCCGTAGGATATTTGATTGCCAGGACAAGACGCTATAAATGGCTTTATGTGCTGGGCTTTGCGATCCTTACGGCCGACATGTTCGGAATTTTGTTGATACGGGACGATACGCCGATTTATTGGAGTGTGCTGGCCGCTTCGCTGGCCGGCGTGGGCCTGGGCGCCGTCCCGACCGTGAATACGGTCGTAGTCCAGAATATCGTTCCCAAAAGGCTGCTGGGAGCCGCGATGGGGGCTGTGTTCTTTTGCCTGATGATGGGCGTGGCGATCTGTCCCGCCATTCTTGGAACCGCAATGAATACCACCTATGCCAAAGCACTGGCTGTTTCTCTGCCCGATGGATTGGAAAAAGTCGCGGATGAAGAGACCATGAAATCCTTGGCCGATTCCCGTGTGCTCTTATCGGAGCCGGATATGAAAGCGCTGGAGAGTGCTTTCAACAGGCTGGGAACTGAGGGACAGGGGCTCTTTCAAAAAACAGTCAAAGCAATCCGTGCCTCGATGGGAGCCGGATGCAGAAGAGTTTTTTTGATCGGCGCCATCACAATGCTGATTTCCTTTTTGCTGATAATCACTATCCCGGAAATCCGCATCGGGGATGAGCCGCCGCCGGAATAGCCAATCGTCCGCGCGAAGATAAAGCGCAGTTTACGGCAGGATTGTGCATTTCTATCCTGCAGGGCAAGGACGAACCCTGGGTAAATATGATTGAAATGTCGCGGCCCGATTCCGTAAGGGCGTCGAAAGGAAATGGAACAGGAGGTGGAGGAATGAACAAGCGCCTTCGTGCGATAGCCGTGTGTTTTTCCCTATTCACTTTGATTGGAGTTTTAGATATGAGCATCTCTTCTTTTGCCGCCGGCGACGACGGCGGCGTGAGCTTTGACATATCGCACCATCATGTAGGAATCAGCGTGCCGGATGCCGAAGAATCGGCCGCCTGGTACAAAAAAATGCTCGGCTTCGAAGTGGTGCTGCGGATGAATGAAGATGCAGTCAACAAAATGAAAATTGTGCATATAAAGCGCGGCAGCTGTTATATAGAGCTGTTCCAGGTTGAAGGGGCGAAGCCCCTGCCTGAACACCGTCGCGATCCGAATATGGATTTGCGCGTCCACGGTCTTGCACATATGGCTTTTCAGGTGTCTGACGTCCATGCGGCTGTCAAAGAGCTGAAAGCGAAGGGCGCAGAAATCGCAATGGGGCCGGTGGATACGCCGGGGATCGCGTTTGTTTTCATCCGCGACAATGCCGGCAATGCTTTCGAGCTGATCCAGTACAAATAATCAATCGGTACCCGCCGCTCCGATAAGCCGGACAGGAAACGGGAGCCTCTCCCGATCTCCCGGCCCGCTGCCCACGCCGTGCGCCGGAAGAGCGTTCGTCTCACAGAATGCTGAAAAGCAGATGAGTCAATGGCGCCACAATCACGAGCGTCAAAACCGTCCGTTCCACCATATAACCTGCCGGAGAGCCAAATGAACTCGCCATACATCGGCCTAATCGCCTATCTGATCGTCATTGCCGGCGTGGGCGCCTGGACCTGGCGGCTTAACCGCACAAAAGAGGATTTTATTTTAGGAGGACGAAAGCTCGGCGCATGGGTGATTGCCTTTTCGGAGCGCACCGCAGGGGAGTCGGCATGGCTGATCCTGGGACTGTCCGGAGCGCTATACTCCCTGGGATTGGTGGAGATCTGGACCGCCGTCGGCTGCGTAGGTGGAATCGTTTTCTACTGGTTCGCAATTGCGCGCAAGCTTCGAGTAATTTCAGAAGAGTACGGCGCGATTACTCTGCCGGAATATTTTTTCAAATACTCCGGTCGCTACGGGCAAAACGTGCGCGTCCTTTCAATGCTGATTATCACATTCTTTTTTGCCTTCTATGTTGCGGCCCAGTTCATCGGTGCGGGCAAGATGCTGAACGTCACATTCGGCATCGATCCGGGCTGGGGCATACCGATGGCGGCGGCAGTGGTTGTCGTCTATACCATGATGGGCGGTTTTACCGCGGTCTGCTATACCGATGTTGTTCAGGCGATTCTGATGCTGATCACGCTGGCGGCAATGCCGCTGATAGGGCTCGCAGTGATCGCTGCCGGCAACTACGATATCGGAGCGGCCATGGCTGCTACGGGCCATACTGCGTCTCTTACCGGAGGCAGGACCGGCTGGGCTGCTGCTGCAGCCGTAATCGGCGGACTGTCTTGGGGACTTGGTTATATGGGGCAGCCGCACCTTGTAACCAAGTTTATGGCGATCCGGAGCGCAGCCGCGATCCGGACCAGCCGGATGGTGGCGTTTGTATGGACTCTTCTGGCATATGGCGGCGCGACTTTGGTGGGTATTGTCGGCATCACGCTGGTGTACTATGCACAGATTCCAATCGAGGGACTGACCGGTCAGGGCGCCGATCCGGAAAGGATTCTGCCGGTGCTGGCCCGTACCCTGTTCCCGATGTGGGTTGCCGGAATCCTGATTACGGGGGCGGTAGCGGCGATGATGTCCACGGCCGACAGCCAGTTGCTGATCACCACCTCAACTGTAGTAGAAGATTTTTACTCAAAAGCTCTCAAGAAGGAAATCGGCCAGAAGCAGTTAGTGAACATGAGCCGGCTGGTGACTGTGGGTGTGGGCGCAGCCGCATACCTGCTGGCTGTTGCTTCCAACGACCTGATCTATGACGTAGTCTCGCTGGCCTGGGCAGGGCTTGGTTCATCGTTCGGGCCGTCGATCCTGCTCTCGCTTCACTGGAAACGCATGAGCGGCGCCGCGGTTTTCGCATCCATGATCACCGGAGCCGTTTCTACAGCCGCATGGACATGGATACCCGGCCTTGACGATTTTATCTCTGTGCGCTTCGCCTCGTTTTTCCTTGCTGCTGTCGTCGCTGTCGTTGTCGCACTCGCCGTCTCGCCACCGAACGCCCGCGTTCGCGGCGAATCACTACAAGCCTGATGGTTTCCGGAGAGATTCCCGCCTTTTGCAGAGAGGCATGTTGAATCAGTGCCCATAAACCCACAGTGTACTTTCGGATTAGGGATCGGGAACAAGGGAGCCTATAAATTGTGTTCACATATAATAGGATTTCTCATTCAGCTGCTCCGCAGCGTGTCGACTGTGGGACACCCTTGACACTGTGGGGCTCTTATCTCTATGGTTGTGGTCTTCATAAACTGTCTCACAACTCACTGGATAAATTGGATCGATGCCCCGATTCAAGCGGCCATGCTGTGAATCATGTGGGTCGCGGCTTCAGCCGCGACCTGGAGTTTATACATTTTCCTTCGGCCGTGAAAGCTGAATTCAGAGGGATCCTGCATTCATGCCGCGCTTTGCATGATCTTTCTAATGGCAAATCTGGCGTCTGCTCTGCA
>JAFGIY010000247.1 GCA_016929335.1 Acidobacteriota bacterium
ATTAGAAAGATCATGCAAAGCGCGGCATGAATGCAGGATCCCTCTGAATTCAGCTTTCACGGCTTAAGGAAAATGTATAAACTCCAGCATCCGGCTGCGCCGGATTAATGCGTGGCCGCGTCGCGCATCCGTTGTTTTGCTCTGCGCCGGCGCAGGGCGAGTTTCCATATTTCTATAAAAAGAAGTGTAAGCAGAGAGGCGCCTGCTGCCACAGCCAGATCCTGCGGGGGCATCGGCACGGTATCGAAAATGCGATTGCCGATGGGAGTATAGATAACGGCAAGCTGCAAACCTGCCGTCAGCAGGACAGCTCCGGCCATGGAGCGGTTTCCCAGAAAGCTTATTCTGAATATCGACTCTTCCTCAGACCGCGATTCCAAAGCCACTACCAGCTGGGTGAGAACCAACACCGTGAAAACGGTCGTTTGCCATGCGGGATCACCCAGTCGCCACAGCTCCCAGGCAGCCGCTATTGCGGTAATGCTCATGAGTATTCCGATGACGATAATGAATTGAACCATTTCGCGGCCGAATATCCCCTCGGCTTGTGAATGAGGAGGTCTCTTCATGACATTCTTTTCGGCAGGTTCGACTCCGAGAGCCAATGCAGGCGGGCCGTCCGTTACAAGGTTCATCCAGAGAATCTGCAGCGGCAGCAGCGGCAGCGGCATGCCGAACAGCGGTCCCAGCAACATGACCGCAATTTCACTGGCATTGCAGGTCAGCAGATACCGTATGAAGCGGCGGATATTGTCATAGATAATGCGGCCTTCCTCTACTGCAGAGACAATGGTCGCGAAATTGTCATCGAGGAGGATCATATCGGCGGCGCCCTTGGCGACATCGGTGCCGGTGATTCCCATCGCAACCCCTATATCCGCCTTTTTCAGAGCGGGGGCATCATTGACTCCGTCGCCGGTCATGGAAACCACTTCCTGCTGCTTCTGATACGCGTCGATCAGCTTAAGCTTATGCTCCGGTGAAACGCGGGCAAAAACCGACACCTCGCGAGTAGCTTCAACGAGTTCTTCCACGGACATGCGCTCGATCTCCTGGCCGGTAAGGAATCGTTCATTGCTTGTAATGCCGATCTGCTGGGCGATATGCCGTGCCGTCAGAGGATGGTCGCCCGTGATCATCGCCGTGCGGATGCCTGCGCTATGGCAGTTCGACACGGCATCGCGGACTTCGGGTCGAGGCGGATCAATCATGCCAAACAGACCGACAAGGGTAAGATCGCGCTCCAGGGCTTTATCCGTTGTTTCATCCGGCGAAAGGTTCCAGGTGCGCAAGCCGACGCCAAGAACGCGCATGCCGTTCCCTGCCATTTTGTCGTGGGCTGCCATGATCCGAGATTTCCATTCTTCATCCAGCGGCAGCCGTTTACCTTCCACCCAGACATGACTCGAAATCGACAGGAGACCGTCGATAGCGCCTTTGGTGAAAGCGATATATGGAGGGACATCGGTGCCTCGCCGGTCCCAAAAGGGCCGCAGGCCCGCGGGCACATCTCCTTCAGACTGAGGCGTGCGATGCAAAGTGGTCATCCGTTTTCGGTCGGAATCGAAGGGCACTTCAGCGATGCGCGGAAAGGCCCGGTCCAGATCGGATTTCATAATTCCAGTACATGCTGCGGCCAAAACCAGTGCGCCTTCGGTGGGATCCCCTAAGGCATGGTAGCGATCCTGGCGGGTTGCGTCCCGCGACAGCACGGAATCATTGCATAAGGCGTCGGCAATCATAAGCAGATCGAGCGTGGGTAGTACGCCCGGAGACGGAATTTCTCCATGTAACTGCAGCGAAAATCCCTTTTCATCCGAACACTGCTCCATTTCAATAGAATGATTGGCAATATCCAGAGCGGTTACCGTCATGCGGTTAAGGGTAAGAGTGCCGGTTTTATCGGAACAAATGACGGTAACCGAACCGAGCGTTTCAACTGCAGGAAGCTTGCGAATGAGAGACTTCCGTTTCAGCATGCGCTGGGCGCCCAGGGAGAGCGCGATAGTAACTACGGCGGTCAATGCCTCGGGCACGGCGGCGACAGCCAGGCTCACGGCGGTCAGCAGGAGCTCTTCAATTTGGCTTTGTCCGCGAATCCAGCCCAGTATAAAAACGATGGCGACCAGGCCGAGTGCCGCCTGAGCAAGTATTTTGCCGAGTCGGTTGAGGCGCTGCTGCAGTGGAGTGGAATCCTGGGCAACCGACTGCATCATGCTGGCGATATGGCCGAGCTCGGTCTGCATGCCGGTTTCGGTGACGACGAATTCGCCGCGGCCGTAATTGACGATCGTTCCGCTGTAAACCATGTTGTGGCGGTCGGCGAGTGCTTTTTCGCTCTCAAACACGAGCTCGCCGTCCTTTTCCACGGGCTCCGATTCGCCGGTCAGGGCTGATTCATCGACTCGAAGGTTGATGCTCTCGAGGACTCTGCCATCGGCCGGAATGATGTTTCCGGTCTCCAGCACGATGATGTCTCCAGGGACCAGCTCGCGTGCCGAGACTTCCTGTACGCTGCCGTCGCGGCGCGCGCGCACCATGGGGACGGCCATTCGCTTGAGTGCGGCCATGGATTGCTCGGCCTTAAATTCCTGTATGTAGCCGAAAATTGCATTAAGAACAACGATGACGAGGATGACGACCGCTTCCATCCAATCGCCCAGCAGGGCGGAGATCAAGGCCGCGATCAAGAGCAGCACGGTCAGAACCCCGCTCAATTGCTCAGCGAGAATCTGCCATCGTGTCCGCCCTTCCTTCCCAACCAGCTCGTTGAATCCATATTTGGCGCTGCGCTGCTTCACCTCGGAGCCATTCAGTCCTGCGGCCGCATCACTGCCAAGCTCCCGCAAAACCTCAGCCCCCCTCCTCCGATACCACTCCCTTTTCATCCCTCTAGTATAGATACGGGGGTCGGACCGACGCAAATATAATACAATCAGTTCATTAGCCTGGAAAAAGGGGGCAAAAAACCCGTTAGACACATTTTTGACCGGGTGTTTTTCTCGTTTAAGGAAATACGGGAAGAGCGCCGCAAAAAAGGCGGCTTATTTCGCGGCATACAGAGCGGTTGATTCCCAGATTGCGCAGGAACCATCTTCTCTTTCCTCTATTAAAGTTTTCAGGCGCTCGTACCGGAGTTCTGCAGCGATTTTGGTCAACATATGCTTTGCTCCCGACCGCAATGCTTTCTGTGACCCCCCTAACCGAAACAGGTCAGGACGTGGCGGGCGGCGCGGATCAGGGGATGATCTGTGGGGACCAGGCGCTGTTTGCCTTCGGCTTCCTCCAATGGAATGTGTGTTACAGTGCGCCCCTTCATCACCACCAGACGTCCACGCTCACCGGCTTTAAGGAGCTCGATGGCTTCGTTGCCGAATTGCGTCGCCAGGACGCGATCTTCCGCGACAGGCGTTCCCCCGCGCTGCACATGTCCAAGAGTAATGGCGCGCGTCTCGATCTCGGTCATCGCTTCAATATCCGCCGCGACTTTCTGGCCAACGCCTCCGAGCCGTACCGGGTCCGCGCTTGTAGGATCCACGCGGCTGACGACCTGTGTGCCGCCTGCGGGCCTGGCGCCCTCAGCCACGCATATGATGCTGAAGCGCTTCCCTCGTTTCGAGCGGTCTAATACGAAGTTGCTTACCACATTTATATCGTAAGGGATCTCCGGAATGAGAATGACATCTGATCCGCTGGCAATCCCGGAGTAAAGGGCGATCCAGCCTGCATTCCGCCCCATGACTTCTACCACAATGACGCGATGGTGACTGGCCGCCGTTGTGTGAACTCGATCCAAAGCATCCGTCGCGATCGACACGGCGGTCGCGAAACCGAATGTCACATCGGTCCCATACAAGTCATTATCTATTGTTTTAGGCACGCCGATGCAGTTAACGCCCAGACGGATAAAGTCCGAGGTGATCGCCATGGATCCGTCACCCCCAATAACAACAAGTGCGTCGATCCTATGCTGCGCAAGATGATCGAGGCACCGGCCCGTCACATTATGGTATTCAATGGCGCCATTCACCTTCACTGCAAATCTGCGGGGATCCGACTTATTGTTTGTTCCCAGAATGGTTCCGCCGACCGTAAGGATGTTGCTCACACTCTCGCTGGTGAGGGGATGTATACGGTTTTCAATCAAGCCGAGAAAACCGTCTTCTATGCCTATCACTTCCATATCGCTCTGTTCCAAAGCCGATTTGGTGACGGCACGAATAACAGCATTCAAACCCGGACAATCCCCGCCTGCCGTCAACACGCCGATCCGTTTTAATCTATTCACTGTTTTTTCTCCCATCAATAAACGGCGTTACGAACGGATACGCCGCCAAATGGCTGCTATCGCTTCAGGTGCAAGTCCATAAATCTGAAGATCTGATCCCAATCGGAAGGAAGCATCCCGTGCCCACCGGCGTGCATGAAATAGCCCAATGTGTGAAGAATGGGGACTCCGGTTTGAAACGCTTGTGTGCCGTCGATCCCTTTTTTGCCGAGAAGCCTGAATACGGGAGTGGCCGCCACAGCAGCCAGAAATTCTCCTTTGGGATCCGACCACCTGTCCGTATCACCGGTCTGCAGCAGCACAGCGCGCGGCGCGATCAAGGCAAGCAGCATGTGCGCATCGACCGGGAATTGATTCACGCGGTCGGCGTACTTCCCGTAGTTCGCGCAGAATTGATAGGGGTAGCGGGTCGGTTCAACCAGATGTTTGATGGTCTCGCCGTAATTCCGCCTGCTCAGAGCTGCTCCGCCCTCCCCGGAGCAGCTCGCAATTACAAAGGCAAAGCGTGTATCATGAGCGGCCGTCCAGAGGACGGTCTTTCCCAGGCGTGAGACGCCCATCAATCCAACCTGTTTGGCATCAACTCCCCCGTCTGTTTCCAGATAATCCAGCGCCCGGCTTAATCCCCACGCCCATGCGGAAATCGATCCCCATTCGTCCGGCGCCGGCGCCGTCTGTCCCGCCTTGAGATAGAGACTCCGCACGCCGAACGGCAGTCCCGCCGGAGAATCGGGATCGATATCGCCGTAATTGATTGTCGCCAGGCCGTATCCTTTCTCAAGGACCGGAAGCACATCGATGCCGCCGAAGTTGAATTTGCCCGGCGTGGCCGGCGCCCGCTGTTTCTTTACAGGATCAAATGTCGATCCGACTTTCACTCCCGGATCGCTGACAGCCAGATTGTTGGCTGAAAAACCCGCATTCAGAAGCACCGGGACAGGGCCTGTGGAATTTGCCGGCAAATACAGCAGCAAATCCATTTTGGGACCGGCCTTATCTTTGCTGAAATAAACGGTGATCTGTCTGCGCAGGGCCTTTCCGTCAAACGCCGGAGTCCCCGTATCGAAAACATCGAAGCTCATATCCGCAGGACGCCCCGGCATCCGGCCATATTGATTCTCTTCAAACAATCCGAGAATCTCCGGCCTTCGCTTTTCAATCCATGTCCCGGCATCGGACACCGGGCCTCCATCGGCGAGTTTCAACGCATCCGGCAGCGTGTAGGTCCCCACTTTTGATTCCGTATAATTCACGGGAATACCGGCTTTGATTTCATCCGGCGCATCGGCGACCTGCGCCTGGGTGATCCAGGCGGATAAAAGAACTATCGCAATCGACAGGCAGCAGATGCGCTTCATGACGGAATCTCCTGTTTCAAACCCGATTTGTCTCGAGTATTTCAGACCAAACCTTGATCAGGTCGGTTTCCTCGATCCGGGCATCATATTTCAGACAGATGCGCTCGGACGCTATTTTCCCTTTGTTAAGGATGGCGGAGGGCCGGTTTCTGTATGCCGTCACCGCCTCTTCCGCTTTTCGCGCGAAGTCAATAATATCGCCGGGTTCCACCGGATAACAGTATGCAGGATCAAAGTACTCCCGCCCTCCCCCACCATGATAGCCGACCACAACGCACCCGCAGATCATGGCTTCCAGCGGAGGAAGGGAGAAACCCTCGGCTTTGCCGAAGCTGAAAAAAAAGGCCGACTCCCTCAGTATCTGACCGACTTCCTTCTCGGTTTTATTTTTTATCGGAACAAGCCGGAATCCCGAAGTCAGGTTTTTGATTTTCAAAATGTTAAGAACCTGGTTCCAATCATCCTTATTCCTGTCGGCCATAAAAGCGATTTGCGGCTTCTTTTCATCCTGATAATAAAAATCGGCCTTATTCGCCGATAGATGGACGCGATAGATCGGGATGCGCGGGAATACATAGCTTAGATAATTATGGCTGTCTTCGGAAATGCAGATGGTGGCAACAACGTCCCGGCGAAGATAAGGGATGTCATACTCTTTTGAGTAATCGAAATCCTTGAAGGTAAGGTAGACGCCCTGATTGAAGATAACCTTTCGGGCGGGCATTTTGGACAATTCATTCAGATAAAACTTATGCCGGTTTCTGGAAAACGCCCGGTAGAACTGAAGCTGAAGCTTGGGCGGATTGTGCGCATCGGTGAAATAGGCAAGCAGCGACTCCGGAAAAACAATGATATCGTCCGTTTCAAATCGAGTCGCTCTTACATAGGCGATTCTTGTATTGTTCTCAAACCAATCGCAGCGAAAATCGTTTGTCGAATGCAGGACAGCGGCGCTGAAATGATTCCTGTTCAATATATCCACATGCCGGTACATCGTTTTCACGCCGCCGACAACCCCGCGGAGATCAGGACAGAAATAATAGATGACGGGCTGCTTCATAAAATCCTCATCCTGCAGAATCCATACTATCCTTCTTTCCTCCAAAAAGAAAATAGGGAGACAGGCTACGTAATCACCTATTCCACATTCCGAAAAGCATCGATAGCCTGGGGAACAACCCGGAATGATGCAGGAAATATCCGCTGACAGAAATGAGGCCGGCCGGGCAGTTGTTACGATTTCGTTACACTTGTGCCGGATCTTTTCTGATATCCTATCGTCGTTTGCTTCAGATTTGAGAGAAATCCTAAGAGCCAATAGCGGAGGAGCAAAAACCATGAGGAATGCATGGAAGGTGGCTGTGGTTTTACTGGTGGCGGCATCGAGCATTCAGGCGGAGGGAGTTCCGGTGAAGAGCCGGCTGATTTCCCTCGGCCTGTTTAAAAATGGACTGACCGTGGTAAGGAGGGCTGTGTCTATGCCTGGCCCGGGAACGTACCGCATTGATGAAGTTCCCGAACCGGTACATGGAACGTTCTGGATTGAGGCCGGCACCGATGTGGAAGCACGTATGACTTCAGAGGTTGTGGATGTTCCGGTCCACGGTGAACTGATAACCGACTTCCAGGAAAGACTCGCAGGACGTGAAGTCATCATCCATTTCCGGGACGGCCAGATTCCGCCTGCCACAGGAACAGTCGTCGCCATCGAGCCCGCTAAAGGCGCGGTTGTGTGGGCAAGAACGCGCGAGATTTCACGCTACAACTCATACGGCTCCACACCCGCAGCACCTTCATCGGGACCATTCCTGATACTCGACGGATCTGATGGCCGCGTTTATGTCGATTCATCCATGATCGCCTACCTTCGTATTAAGGGTGGGGAAAAATCCGTTAAGGAACGCAGGCCGATGCTTCTGCTGACCGTACCGGAAACAGACAGGAAACAAACGGACGTCTTTTTCTCCTATCTTGCGCGGGGAGTCTCGTGGGCCCCAAGTTATCGGGTGGATGTGTCCAATCCAGACACGCTTTCGATCGAGCAGAACGCCGTCGTTAAGAATGAGCTGAGCGACATTGAGGACGCGGAAATATCGCTCATCTCAGGTTTTCCAAGCATCCAATTCGCCAACGTTACCTCGCCGTTCTCCCTGGAGACGACCTGGGCAAAGTATTTCCAGGAACTCGGCCAGCGCGCCGATTCCGTCAATTTGATCGGCATCAATGTGATAAGCAGGCAGGCTATTGGGTCAAATACGGTTGTACCTTCGAGAAGCGCCGACCTTTCCGCCACTCCGGAAGGAGAAGGCGCGGACCTGCATTTCCAGTCCCTCGGCAAACGGACTTTGCTCGAAGGCGACTCGATGGTGATCAGCACGGCTTCCGGCAAAGCGCCCTATAAACGCATCGTCGAATGGATTGTGCCGGATACCAGGCTTCCGAATGGACGCTATATCGATGAATATCTTCGTCAAAATGAACCCGAGAAATACGAAGACGCAGTATGGGACGCCGTCCGCTTCAAGAATCCGCTGCCGTTCCCGATGACGACAGCACCGGCCATGGTGATCTCAAACGGCCGGTTCAATGGCCAGCGTCTAACCTACTGGGTGAATAAAGGCGAGGAAACGACACTCCACATTACCAAGGCTCTCAGCATCCGCACACGCTATACGGAGACCGAGCAACCGGGACGCCGGGAGATTGCCTACATAGGCGGGAATGACTATAGAGAAATCACAGTAAAGGGCGAGTTGAAAGTCAATAACCATCGCAAAGAAACCGTATCGATCGTGATCCGGCGCCGTTTCTCCGGAGACTTGACCAGCGCGGACGGATCCCCCACGTGTGTCCTGAGGGAAGAGGGTATCACCTCCGTGAACAGGCGCAACGAGCTGACATGGACTTTCGATCTCAATCCCGGCGAAGAGAAAATACTGGCGTACCAGTATTTGATACTTGTAGACAAATAGGGCACTGTCTATGTGCTGCAAATCGGGCGAAGACCTGCTGCCATATTTTACACCCTATGGCCAATGCCAATTCGCCGTGGTATGGAATTTTGGCAGGGCACAGCCTGTTCTTCCTCAAGACTTGAACGGCAATTATATCCATTCAGCCGATCCTGGATTATCCTAAAACTCATCTGTTCAAATCCTTTCGCAAGCCTTTAAGAAATCGCCGTACAAGCCGGGAAGAATAGTTATCGATCAAAAGTTCGACAACCTCCAGATTGATACCAGCCAGCAAGTTTTCATCCACCCGCAGACTTTGGATAACTGGGCCGGCGGAGACCCAATCAAGTCTGTGCGCATAAACGTAATCTGCCAAGGCTTTCAGCGGCGACGCCATTAGGAAGCTTTCGCCCGCTTGAAAGCCCGGTTCATTCCCGTCCTGTTTTTCAATACGAGTGACTTCTGTATAAAAGATCTTCTGCGGAATTCGCGTGAAACTGAAACGTCCGATAGGCGTCTCAAACTCACGAGCCCGATCCATGCAGACGCTGGTGATGGCATATACGGCTTCGGGGATCCATCCGTGATACGACAGAGACGATTGCAGAGCGGATCAGCCGGGGTGAATGAGAAGAGAACAAAAGCCGGCGATGATGCGATCCGAGGCACGGAGATTCGGTGACCTTGCCTCGAGCGATTCAGGATCAAGAGTTGGCGCTTGATCATGACGGATTCGGCAATGACAGAACGGACGCCATCCGGCCTTGCGAGCCGGGCCAGCGTGATGAGCAAATGAACCAGAAGGAGGATGATTTCGCACATCTTTGGATCGTAGCAAAGCGCGGACATAATGACGAATTCTGGCTTAATTTAGCAATTCGCCACCCACAGAGCGTCCCGAACCTGAAGCAGGGGGCGGATTTTTCGCGGGAATTCCTTAAAAGCAAAAATGACCGGGGTAAATTTGCGGTTAAGGGCAAAAATCAGGCGGCTTTTCGAGGGATCCCGCTGATATCAGTAATTTTACGTCGGTCCGACCCCGTCCCGCCAAGTGTTCCTCCGGCGGCATCGACAGTAACGCCTGCAGCTCGAGGCGTCAGGCGCGCATCCCGCCCAATTTTAGGAGAACTTAAGATTGAGGCAGTATAGATACCAGGACACAATGAGTATTAATCCGATTCCCGCAAACAATGAGGCCTCAATTCTCACTCGTCTGTGTATAGATTTTGATAAGAGAATCAATATTAAAAAGCCAATTTCAGCCAATGCTATAATCGGACTGAGGACGCTTAATATCACGAGTATCCAGAGAACAGTTTCTATTTGGTCATTCCTTATGCCTGATAAATAAAGCAGAAGACGTATAACCCAAAATACTGCAGGAAAAGCAGCGATAAGAAACAAAACTAAGCTGATGTGTATAAACAGCCCTCTGGGACCTCGATAAGCTATGCATTGAAGCATCATTTTAATTCCTCGGCAATTTGGCTCCAAGCGTCAAAAACCACGCTAAATGGCCTTATTTTAAGATATGAATGGGACGGGGTCGGATTGCTTGAGGATTCACCAAATCCAGTAAATTCTATATTTTGAATGTCTGCAATGGATTTAGTACCAGCTGCAACAGAGAGAGGTCGAAACCAATAAGCCAATTCAGCCCATTGTCTAATGATATTCGAATGCTGGCATAGTGCTACGTTATTAGAACAATCATTACTCCAGATTGTTTCTTGATCGCCGCCTGTATTGGAGAGCGAAGCCCAATACTGAACATATCTGCTATCCCATCCAAGCCCTAGAAAGCCTACATATGGCTTCTGGAGGATCTGAGCTTCCTTCCACCAGACATTGAGCACAGAATCCTGGGCATTATATGTATTTATTATTGTTGTGCGTAATTTGTTATCAGCGAAGAATGCTTTCCATGGGCCCCGTTGAGTGGTGCAGACAAAGGGATCAGTGTTTGGGACTGCATCGGGCGCCTTATCCGGGATACCACCTGCTGGTCTTGTTTGTTTTCTTAAGCGGTAGATCTTCTGCTTCATTAACATCGGTATTGTTGTTGAAATCCATCACGAGAATGGCGGTTCCAACCGGTATGCTTCGGGATTTTCCCTCTATCACTTCACCATTGCCCTTTATTGCTGTCGCTTTCGCCCGAATGATGTCGCCAGTGATTTGCTTTCCAACGGGCAGCTTAAACACCGCTTTCCCTTTCTCATTGTATGTCAAGCCGATGTTTTCTGGTGGTTGAGTGCTGTAATTAAGTGTTAGCAGCCCATTCTTGATCGTAGAATCATATGGCACAACCTGTATCTCCAAATAATTATCATCAACGGATTCAAATACAGGAGGTTCTGGCGATCCGTTTATGTCGCCGGAGATGAGCTTCGAGAATATTGAGACCTGCTTGATTATTACAGCCGGTTCCAGTTGAGCGCTCTGAACACTCTGCCGGTTGGGATCTGCGGACCAGATGGTTTTTTCCATTGTAATTGAGAGCCGACCACCAAAGCTTTCAATAGTACCGGATATCACCGGGTGTGTCGGATTCGTCAAACTCACCATGATCGTGTGGTCGTTGGTGCCGACGAAAACAGTTCCTCCGAGGATCGTTGCGCTTTTGCCATAGGCATCGAGCGCAACGAATCCCATCGGGATTGGCTGGCGAGGATTTGTCATGTCAAACACCACGAGCACATTGCCCACGGCGCTCTGGCCGCCATTGCCATCGGCCACCGTTCCCGTGCCCGTTACTACCGCTATCTGCTTATCACCGACCGTGGCTGTCGTCACCGACGCCCCGCTCGTCAGTGTTCCGGCTTCAGTGCTGATCGATTCAGGTGCGTACAAGACAGCCGACGATCCCGGCAGCTGGGGATTGGCAACAACCAACGGCGCGACCCGGCTGCCTGTGGCCAGCACCAATACCTGCGAGGATCCATCCAAGATAAAATCTCCTGCGGTAATCCCCGCCAGCGGCGCATTCGGCCATCCTCCTGCACTTACCGGAATCGTGTTCGTTATTGATCCCCGGTAGGCTCCAGTTTGCGCGTTCACCAGTTGCGTGATGGCTCCCGACGTTCCCACCTGGCTGATCATCGTCTGGAATTCATCTATCGCTATTCCGACGTCTATTACCTGTATCCCC
>JAFGIY010000248.1 GCA_016929335.1 Acidobacteriota bacterium
CATCTTCGCTGTGGCCTTTCAGAGTGCGCAGGCCCAGCCCGTTCTCCAAATTCCACACCAGAAGACTTTTACGATCACTCCCGGTGGATACTGCACGCCGCCCGTCCGCCGTCATGCTCAGGCACCGGATGGCACGCTGCCCCTGCGGCATAATGCTTATGTATTTACCGCTTTCATCAGGATTATCCATTGTCCGTAAGCATTCTCCACTCTCCAGATCCCATATCCGCAGGGTTTCGTCAAAACTCCCCGAGATCGCCTTCCGGCCGTCCGCTGTCACATTCACGATTTCCACATGGCGGCTGTGCCCTTCCAGTGTCCGAAGGCACACACCGCTTTTCAGGTCCCACACTCGCACCGTATTATCCTTACTGCCTGAAACCGCTCGTCGCCCATCCGGCGTAATACTTACGCTATAAACTAAACGGCTGTGGCCTTCCATCGTCGGCAGGCATTGCCCGCTCTCCAAGTCCCATACCCGTACGGTGTTATCCAGACTCCCTGAAACCGCCCGTCGCCCATCCGGAGTAATACTCACGCTGTAGATGGAGCTGGTATGGCCTTCCAGGGTAAGCAGGAGTGCGGATTTCGGATTATATTCAGCATCAGCAGACCAGAGGCGCAACAAGTGAGGTTTATTTAGTGCCGGGATCAGAACGGCAGCCGCACGATGGACAGGCCCCGCAGGTTGATAATTGAAGGCATGTTGGAGGACAAAACCTGACTGGCTGCCGAATGTTGACAATGGATAGCATTGGCTGGCAACAAAATCGGCAAAGGCTGACAGACGATCACGCCGCGCCGGTGAATTGATAATGCGTTCACATTCCGCCTGGATTTCTTCGTTGCTCCACATCCGGCAGCTAACGGGCGGTTTCGGCAGAATTGGTTCCGATTCATTCACTGGCTCATTTCGCTTAAAACGATCCCTTCGATCATTCCATGCTTCAGCATTGGCAATGATCTCCCCTATCCAGCGCTGCGTTTCCTCCTGTATTGCACGCTCTTTCTCCAAATCTGCCCGTGCTTCCGGCAGGTTTTCTTGCGCAAGGCGATAGTCCGCCATCAAATCGAAGACCTGGCCGACCTTACAGCGCGTCTCAACGAAGCATAAATCGCTCAAAGTGTTACAGAGCAGATCCAACTCCTCAGCCATTGTCAGATGAAATGCAAGTTCGGAAAAGGCTCTCAAGCAGTTGCTTTTCCAGCTGTGGTTATCTGCCGGATCGGCTAATGAGCGGAAATGGGCGGCAATTTCACGATGGCTCTGCACAATGTCGGCTTTGCTACCGTAGCGAACGACAACCGCCTGGCGGAGCTGGCCGTGGAAGAAATCGAGCTGACCGCCGCGCCGTTGGAGATAGCGACGCAGGCCTCGCTCGACGAGCAGCGCAGTGGCAGCCGCACTGGCGCCGAGTTTTTTAGCCAGAAGATCGGCCAGCTCATGACTTGCCATGCCGACTCGTCCCGCTGCCAGATACAGACACCACCAACGCAGCGCCCCGGCTCCGAAGACTTCCATCCGCTCGAGCACCCAGCGGAACAGGCTTACCGGATCAGGATGGTCATGAGCCATCGAGGTGATGAGCCTGGGCACGATCTTGTTCATTTCGTTTCCGCCCAGCGTGCGCAGCTCTCCTAGCATAACGAGCAGGTAAAGCGGATTGCGAGCCTGCGGCATGGCACAGATAGTCTCCACACACTTCGGATCAAGTTCTTTGCAATATTCGCGGAGGTATTCGGTGATGATAGTTCGTACTTCATCCTCGCCAAGATCGCCCAGAAGGATGTCGAGCGGTAGCGGATCGCGGGATTCCAAGGCAGACAGAACCTGATGCTCTGGTCCTTCCTGCTCTGCTGCGGGATCGTCTGCGCAGCTCACAATAATACGTACTGCCGGACCGAGTCTCTCCGGCAGCCAGTGCAGATCAAGCCCATCGATGAGCTGGTTCAGCCCATCAATAAGCAGCACGACGCGCCGATTGCCCATGTAGCCGCCAAGGCGCTCGGCAAGATGAAGACACTGGCTGTTAATATCCAGCCTTGATTCTTCCTTATACTCATCTTTATGGATTTCCTTTTCCAGCCAGGCAATACCGCCGCGGTCCAACTCCTCAAGCAAACGCCGGACTAATAGATGCGCGTTCGAAGAAAGCTCCGTTGCTCCGACAAAATGGGAAACAAGGAAGATGGACGTTTCACCATCAGCTTCTTGCAGCTGCAGAGACTGACTCAACTTTGCCATCAGTGCGGATTTTCCCTGCCCCGGTCGGGCGCGAACTACGGCAAGGCGCGGAGCATTCTCTTCCTTTGAATGGATGAAGTGAATAAGCTGATTGAGTTCCCGGGTGCGGCCCTGGAACCAGCGAAGGCGGGAATCGGCGAACTGCTGCATCTGCTCTCGTTCTGCATCCAGAGGATCTTTGGGGAGCGGTTTAGCCATGGCCACGATTTGTGCTGCAATGTCTTCGGGAATCGAGGCTGATTCGTCTGTGTAGTGGGGATCCTGATCGGGATCCACGCCCAGCGCCTGCCGCCACACTTCCCTGTGGACGTAGCGCTCGTCCCGCAGGATACCGGACCAGAGATCTTCAAGCACCAGCCGCCCAAAATTCTCCAGATCTCTGAAACCCTGCCCCGTCCAGCGACAAGGATACTCGCGCACAGGCCGGCCGGTAGAACGGATTGCATTCTTCAACGCATCCAATTTAGCAAGTTGCTCCGGTGGATCGACGAATTCCGCGGCAACCTCGCATGCTTTGGTGTCGCTTGGATCGGGAGCAGGTACCCTTTCCGACCGGAGGTAGAAATAGCTGCGGCGTTTGCGGCGGGTATCAAGTACTGCATGACGTACCTCCATGTCTGTAATGGATCGCTTCTCTGCCCGCTGTTTCAGCTGATCCGCCTCATCTCGCAACTGCTCGGGAGAAGGCACCCAGCCGTACCGCTGGCCGAGGATGCAGACGAAGAACGGTTCCACGCGATCGATCCACTGACGGCAGTAATTCCAGGAGTTCGCCTGCTCGCCGTCCACACCCTTCTCGGGCACTCCCCATCGCAAATCGACGTCAAAGAACTCCAATCCCAATCGCTCGCATCGCTCCCGCAGTTCAGGGAACACCACGGTCACAAGATGATCCCGCTCCGCATGCATGTCCTTAAACGTAGACGAGATGAAAACTCGGACGCAGCGTGACAATGAATCGGTAGATGACAGATTCATATTTTATCTTCCCACTCTTTTTGATTTCGACAATTCGAGCCCTATCCTGAGCCAATTCATGCCATAGCGATAAGGAGTCTTTACCCATGACTTCTTTGTGTTTTGCAGAGAAGTTTAAGTTTTCAAGATAGTGGAAACCAACCGCAATAGGTAAAGAGGCTGAAAGCTGACAGAGGGCGGCCTCCATGAATCTTCGAATATATGATTGCGGCCACGGGCCGCGATAAGGAGGATTGGCTGCCGTTTCGCAGTCGCCCTGCCGGCAAGCACCTTTCTTCCCGATTCTGATAACAGGCATTCCGTGGACTTCGATGTCTGCGCCAGCGCATTTTACACCGGGATCCTGTCGGCGGATATTGCTTTTCATCCCACAGTCGGTAATTCGCTTGCCGGTGACAGCAGCAGGGATCTGTGAGTTTATAGGATTGGCCGGATACTGGAGATATTTAGCTATAAGCCTCTCTGGCTGGAAGCGCCCACAACATTTGCTTTTTGGAGTATTCCTTCCTGTGGGTGCTTCCGATAGAATCCTGGTTCTATATCAGAACTGAATAAACAAATCCGGGAAAGAAAAGTTTAAAGCTCAACCTATTGAGTAGCGGCAGCAACGAATCATGGACCGCCGGAGACGTTTTCTCTGCGGATTTCTCGCGTCTGAACTGCGTGCAGGATTTAGTGATCTGGGCGTGCCTTTCTGCAATCTGGCAGAAATGGCGAGAATTCCTCATTGTGGTCAAGCCCGAAAGTGCTGTCCGGTGGCATCGGAAAGGGTTTGCGCCATATTGGAAGTGCCTTTCAAAACGAAACGGTTCCGGCCGACCGGGAACAGGCAAAGACATCCGCGATTTCTGCTGGATCACAAAAGCCGCAAGTGCATTGAATGCCCAACAAGTTTGCACGCCGAGAAATCCATTCACTTTGATACGCGCAAATCTACACTCACAAATTGGTGCCGTATGGGATTCTGTCAAATGACAGGCTCCGCAGATCTGTTCCCTTCATCTCCGTCCGAATGAACAAGTTTCTATTTTTTTTGGCTGCAAATGGGTTAATATCGCGGCATTCCGTTCGAAACCAGCTCATTTAAATAAGGGGGTAGCCATGAAGACCGTTCCATCAATGCAAGTTCGTTTCCGATATTTCCAAAGGATGAAGCGCGAGAGGCGGCTGCAGTTGTGGGGCATTGCGGCAGCGCTTGCTGTCCTGCTCCTGTTTTCGGCATCCTGCTCCAACTCGAAGCTTGAACAGCAGATTGAGGCGATGTCCAATCAGCTTGGAATCCTGGAAGATACCCAGGCGATCCGTAATCTGCACCATGCGTACGGATATTACATCGACAAGTGTCTCTATGAAGATGTCGTCGACCTGTTTGCCGAAGACGGGGAGGTGCACTTTGCCGGCGGCATTTACAGGGGCAGAACCAAGGGGGTTCGGCGCCTCTATGTCGAATCATTCCTCGAGGGATTCACAGCCGGAAAACCCGGTCCCGCCCACGGTTTTCTGCTGGATCACCTCCAGATGCAGGACGTCATTCATGTCGATCCGGACCGCAAAACCGCCAAAGCGCGGTTTCGCGCGTTTATGCAGGCGGGAGCGCATGAAACCTCCAAATCTCCCATGGGAGAAGCCGACCGGAAAGCCAAGAGGAAGCCCACGCAATGGTGGGAAGGCGGCATCTATGAGAACAGCTATGTAAAAGAAGACGGCGTCTGGAAGATCCAGATACTCAACTACAATCCGCTATGGCATGCCGACTATGCGAACGGATGGGCTCATACGCGTGTGGGGTATCTGGGAACGGATGCTCCGGTGCTTTATCCGCAAAATCCCACTGGTCCGGATGCGTTGATGGATTCCGGATGGGCCCTATGGCCCGAGACCATGATCGTCCCCTTCCATTACAAAAATCCCGTCACCGGGAAACCGCTGATAATGGAGAAACGGTAGATTTCCCGTTCATCCCCGGGGCCTCTGAAAGCGCCGTGCCCGGAGGCCCTGCCGGGTTGCCAATATGCTTTTATGCCTTGTCGAAACAAAAGACAGGGCAGTGGGTTTGGCCGGCACTAATCAGCCTGGAGGCTGATTAGCCACAACACTGCTACGAACACTATGAGCGGCACGATGATATTAATTATCCTGTACGCCCGCATGTTCAGTTTTCTTATTTTTGAATTTATCACCACACCTGTAGCGTATATCCCGACAGCTCAGAGAATACCCGCAACGATGGCGATTGCTATATTCATGTTTTTATTTCCTTTGCGGAAATAATTATTAATCGGAAAGGCAGCTCATCTATAGAGAATGATCGAGTCTGGTCAGCAGACCTGCCCGGATCCGCCGCCGCATTAGTAACTCTGTGAGAAATGCGGGTTAAGCCTGGACCGTATCAATAATAGAAGAACTGGGTTTGTATTACGAATTGGGTGCGGTCCGGCGAGTGATCTTTCAGCAGCTTTCCGTACCCGGCCTTAATGTTAATCCTATGCTTTTGAATCCACCACGCAACTCCGCCCTGAATCTTTTTGTCATCCGGTGAGTCCGGATTGCTCAAATCCCTGGAAGAGAATTGCACAAAGGGCCCGAGCCCGGCCTTCTTAAAATAGTACGCTCCTTCCAGGAGCCAGTCATTTTGTTTCGGCAGTGTTGTAAAAGACTTTCCGCCGTCGTATCGGATGAAGTCAGCCTGAATTGTCACCGCGTCGCCGTTATTAACCGGATGATCCAGGAAAAAGTCAACGGAGTTTGCGCTATAGCTGCCCTGACGGTCAAAACTGGCACCGATGGCGATGATTTTCTTCTGCCCATGCGTAGTGCCGGTATAGAAAAAGCCGGTGTCAGCCTCCAACGGATACCAGACAAACCGTCCTATGTAGCGGTAGGGGAAATCCCCTTCATGATTCCGGTTGCCTCGATAGATTCCCATCCGGTATTCAAAATGCTTTTTGATGTAGCCGCGCGCCTGCAAGCCGTAATCGCGCCCAACCTTCGAGCGAGTGGGAGTGGAAGCCATAAAGGAGTACGCACCATAGTCTACGGCCAGCAAGGAAGCTGCTGACTGCGTTGAATTGTGGGAGAGAGGCGAGATAATCATTCCGCCGTCCAACTGGAATTCCGGACGGAATGCATAACTCACATAGGCATCCTGCAGGAAAAACTCATTAATTCTCTCTCCGTTTGCAGCTTTTTTCCCCAGATTGGCATTATCGCTTTCAATAAAGTAGGAGAACTTCGATTTGATCTTGCCACCGGCAAGGAATCGGAATCTTCTTAAGAAGAGATTGTTGTCACTGTCTGTCCCTGCGGCGTTTTCCAGCGATTCGAACTGCGGCTGCATCAGAAAGCCGAACGAAATCGATGTTTGCCCTTCATGGGTACTGTATTTCCACGGCGGGCCCGAGGCGTATATGGATTGTATACAGCAGGCAGCAAAAGTCCCGATACAGATTAACAGGCGCAAATTCCGCATATCTTTCTTCACCTTCCGTTATAGTTTCCATCGGAGATTACGGATTCCAAATCTCCATTTCAACAAAAATATCTTTTATTGGCTATCATTGTAATCAGTTCTTCTTGCTGGGGATCATTGATCGCAGCTTTTGTGGAAACTCCTTTTGTTCATGGTGTTGTACAATAGCGCCATGAGAAACGGCTACTGACATGAAATTGCTGCATTCGGTTGAAATGCATAAACGATCCATCCGGGTTAATTTCCATTGCCATTCAAATTGCAGCGACGGTTCGCTCAGCCCGGAGCAGGTGGCTGAGGAATTGGCAGCTTCAGGAGTCTGTTTTGCTGCCCTTACGGATCACGATTCAATTGACGGCTTGAGATCTTTTGATCAGGTTCTGGCTTCTCATGGCATTGGTCTGCTTACCGGAGTGGAGATTACGGTTGAAGAAGCTCCGGAGTCTTTCCATATCCTTGCATACGGATTTGATCCCGAAAACGGCGAACTGCTGGAAATCCTGCGGCGAAGAAGGGCAAATCGCCGCAATGGATTGCGGGAGGATATGAATAAGCTCGGGACCTATCTGAAGACGTTTGCGAAACCGGAGGAGATCCCTTCCGAGGGAAATATAATGGTCGGGGCCGCTGAGGTTATCCGAGCCATTCATCACGCCGGAGGCACGGCATTCCTGGCTCATCCTTTAACCGCCTGCCCGGATTTTGAGAGTCTGGAGAAGTGGCTTGTAGAGCTCAAACAGCTTAAGCTCGATGGCATTGAAGCCTACTATGCCGAATACTCGGAACCGGTCCGGGAAGCTCTTGCGGAGATTGCCGACCGCCACAGCCTGCTGACATGCGCGGGAACGGATTTTCATGGATATGACCAGCCCGGACTCAATCAGATCGCCTTCGATATGCCGCTGGAGCATTGGACTCCATTCCGGCGCACACATAATCTGCCCATCTCAGATGAAGGCGGCGTTTCAGCGAAGAGCTCCGGCCACACACAATCATCCCCGCCCCTCAGAAAACGATTGATCCGCCCCAAAAATCCTTCCCTGCAATGGCGCCGGTTTGCTTTGCGCATCGTTTTCCCTACGCTGCTCGCCGTCGGTCTGAGCATAGCAACCATTTTCGGACTGATACTCCCGGCTCTGGAAAAGAATTTAATGGATCGCAAACGGGAAATGATCCGCGAACTGGTCTATTCGGCAATGAGCATCCTGGCCCATTATGAAGCGGATGCACAGGCCGGACTCATAAGCCGCCCGGAGGCTCAGAAGCGTGCCATTTCGCACATTGAATTCCTCAGATATGGATTGGAGCGCAAGGATTATTTCTGGGTAACGGATATGCATCCGCGCATGATTATGCATCCCTATCGAAAGGATCTTAATGGAACGGATCTTTCGGATTTCATGGATGTGCGCGGCAGCCGGTTATTTGTCGAATTCGTCAAGGTAGCCCGGGAAAGAAATGAAGGTTTCGTCGAATATTACTGGCAATGGAAAGATAATCCGGATCGAGTTGTTCCAAAGCAGTCCTTCGTCAAGCTGTTTGGTCCCTGGAATTGGGTGATCGGCACCGGGATCTACCTGGACGATGTAAACCAGGAAATCGACAACATGACGGGTTGGCTGGTTCGTCTCTGCCTGGGGATTTGCGCGGTCATCATACTGCTTTTGGCCTATATCACGCGTGAAAGCCTGGCCATTGAAAGAAGAAGAAGCAAGAGCGAAGCGGATCTGCAGGAATCCCACGAAAAATATGCGGCTCTTGTCGAAGCGACGACCGAGGGAACGCTTATGGTCCTCAACGAACGATGCGCCTATTCCAATTCGACCATGGCGGAGACGCTGGGCTATACGGAGGAAGAACTGTCGAAGCTGGATTTCCGGAATCTCTTCCCTCCGGAAACGAACGAATCGAATTCTGCCCTGATGGTTATCGACGCAGCATTGAGGGGAGAGCAGCCGCCTGCGCAATTTGAGGCGGACCTTCTTCGAAAGAACGGAGAACGCTTCCGCGCCCTCTGTTCCTTGACCCGTATTGCCCTTGGAGGAAAGACCGGTTTCATTCTTGTAGTCAGAGATATCAGCAGCAGCAGAATTCTTGAAGGCGAACTGAGCCACAGCAGGGAACGATTCAAGGTGCTTGCAGAAAAGATCGAGATTGGCGTGTTCAGAATATCAGCGGGTCGCCATCCGGTTTTCTGGGAGGCGAACCAGGCTGCCCGGAACATCTTCGGCATTTCCGATCATGAAGATTTAACATCAAGAGAGTTGCTCCCCTTGATCCCCGATGAAACGGAGCGCGAAAGAATTAGCGCAGTGATTGATGCGGGCAGCGAAATACAAAACCGGACGGTGGACATTTCCAGAAGGGAAGGAGCGTTGCTTTTCGTCTCCGTCTCGCTGTTGCCTTTCAGGGATGAAACAGGAGCGGTGAAATATTACGACGGAATCGTGGAGGACAAGACTCTGCAAAAAAGATCCGAAAGGGAACGGGATGCGCTGCTTGGAGAGCTGCAAAGCGAACTCCTTTTCATGAATGAGCCATTGAAGGACTTTGCTCACGATCTGCTCCTTTGCGATATGAATGCGTCCATTCGGGAAGCAACCGAGACGATGTCGCTCGGCAAAGCAAGTGTTCTGGGAATTACAGCCGGAGAAGAAGGAACCGTCATCGGAATCCTGACCGACTGGGATCTCCGCGATCGTGTGCTTTCCGCGGGCGCCGACCTCTCGCATCAGGTGCATTCGATTATGAGCGCGCCGGTCATTTCGCTCCCCGATGACGCCACCGTTTTCGAAGCAATTCTCAAGATGGAGCAAATGCATGTCCGTCATCTGGCATTGCGCCGGCCGGACGGGCATATCAGAAGCCTTATCGGAAGCTCCGATCTGATGCGCCTGCACCGCTATTCTGCCGCCGTCATCGTCAGGGAAATCAAAAGCTCAACCGCCCTGCCCGACATCGTCGACGCGAAGAAGCGTCTTCCGTGGCTGATTAAAACCCTTCTGGATTGCGGTGCAAAGCCGCGCATAGTCAGCCGGATGATGACCCGGGTCAGCGACTCGATTGCCGAGCGTCTCCTGGAACTGGCGGTACAGGAGATTGGGCCTCCGCCTGTTCCATTCTGTTTCATGGCTCTCGGGAGTGAAGGGCGCGGCGAACAAACGCTGGTTACAGACCAGGATAACGCTCTGATCTACGGGAGTTCGAATAGTGAGACGGACGAGACTCTTCAGAAATATTTTCTGCGCCTGGGTGAAATCGTGTCATACGGACTCAATCAGGCAGGCTATGTGTTCTGCAGCGGTGAAGTCATGGCGCGCAATTCCAAATGGAACCGCCCGCTTCAGGATTGGAAACACTATTTCCGGGATTGGATTATGCAGGCGAATCCGCAGGATCTGCTGGAGTTTAATACATTCTTTGACTTTCGATGTATTTGGGGCGAATGGGAACTCGCTCTTGAACTGCGTAAGGTGATCAGGTCTCTGATTGCCGAACACCCCCCCTTTTTGCTGCACTTCGCACAAAACGCGCTCCTTTATAAACCGCCGATCGGGTTGTTCGGAAAGATAGTTGCAGAGACCGGAGGGGAGATTCCCAAAGCCATCAGCCTCAAGGAGGCAACGCTGCCGATTGTAAATTTTGCCCGTCTCTATGCGTTGCGCCACGGCGTCAGCGAAACCAATACACTGGATCGCCTGCAAAGGCTTTTTGAGTTGCAGATTATTAGAAAGGGATTCTTTGACGAAATCGTGCAGGCATACTCTTTTCTGATGGAAATCCGGCTCCGCAATCAGGCTTTTGCCCTGGCGGCAAACCGAAAGCCCGATAACCTCCTTGACCTGGAAACGGTGTCCACGATGGAAGAGACTCTGTTGAAGGAATCCTTTTCCGTTATCTCCACCATCCGGAAAAAAATCAGCTTTGATTTTCTTGGCCAGGCGTAGCACCGGTTGTTGATTTGCTGGCCGATTTATTGGATCCAGGATGCCATTTTCCGATAGAGACCGTCCGTTTGCCTGCCGCGGCTGATCTGTGATTCCGGATCCATTGCGAGAGCTTGCGACGACGAATATCGCCCATTCGATCAGTCTTCCAGGGTGTATAAAAATAATATTAAATTCTCAATAAAGCCCTTGCCATGGATGAGGAACTCCTGCGATACTCGGCGGCAGGCCTGGGAAAATGCTTTTTGGCTGCTGGTTTAAGCCAAGGTGCATGTCAACGGCATGCGGCACGTGATTTGAGGTATGCATAAGCGCCATCAGGATTTTTTGATGGGGCTCAGGCATGAGTGAGCCTGCCTTCCGGAATGAGCGTGTACGCCTGCGCGCCTCGAAGCCTTCGCATGAATATGCTTTGCGGTTAGATCCTGGGACAAAACAAACAGAACCTGACCTTCGGTAACCGATTTTGAATTTCCGAGGGGAAGTATAACTGTGCAGTTATCAAGTCAAGAACTGCCGAAGGGAGAACAATATGCATCACGGGCCTGCAGTTGAGCTTGGCAGAGATCTATCCATTCCAAAAAAGACCAAGCTTGGAGTGATCCTCTTTCTGATTTACCTGTTGATTTACGCGGGATTTGTAGTAATCGGCACGCTATTTACCGATGCCCTGGGGGGACGGATTTTCGCGAACCTTAACCTTGCTGTTGTATACGGAATGGGCCTCATCATTCTGGCTGCCGTTATGGGGCTTTTCTATAACTATTTCTGCACAAAGTATGAAAAGCAGGTGAACCTCGAGGAGAAATTATGATTTACGCCGTTTCCCCAACAGCTATTGGAATTTTTATTGTTTTTGTGCTTGCAGTATTGGGATTGTCCTTCTATTTTGCGCGGAAAGCCAAATCCGCCAGCGGCTACTACGCAGCCGGCGGTCAGATACACTGGGGAGTAAACGGCATTGCCTTCGCCGGTGATTATTTGTCGGCAGCTTCCTTTCTTGGAATTGCCGGCATGATCGCATTCTACGGATATGACGGCTTTTTGTATTCCATCGGATATCTTGCAGGCTGGGTTGTCGCATTATTCCTGGTTGCGGAACCTCTCAGAAGGCTTGGCAAATACACATTTGCTGACGCGCTTGACGCCAAATTCAATTCCTCGGCAATTAAGCTGACGGCGGCGATCAGCACTCTTGTCGTGTCGATCTTCTATTTGATCCCTCAGATGGTAGGAGCCGGAGCGCTCGTAACTCCCCTGCTCGGTTTCCCTCATTGGGTGGGCGTCATTCTTGTTGGATCCATTGTTATTTTCATCGTTTCGACGGCAGGGATGACATCCACGACCTATGTGCAGTTCATTAAGGGAGGCTTGCTGATTATATTTTCGTTCGTGATTGTGGTCTTTGTTCTCAACAAAGGCATCAAACTCGATCCTGGAAACGACTACCATTCCTTTATTACGCTGGACGCAGAGGTTTCAGACGGAACCGTCACCCGTGTGTCCGATCCGGCTTATATAGTCGCCGGGCAACAGGATGTTACGGGAATGACTTTTGTCAAACTGGAGAAAGGCGGAGTTCAGTCCTGGTGGAAGCTTGGCTCAAAAGACGGCGCGCCTGCCCTGGAAGAAGCGCTTTCAATCATTACTCCCAAGCAGGGGCCAAAGCTTTATAACGGCGAGCCACAGGAGGCGGCAAAATTTTACCAGGTCGGTCACGTCAAGAAGATCCTTGTCGACGGGCGCGAAGTCGAGGAAACAGGCGCTTTGGGGCCGCTTGAATACCTGGGCGCACTCGAAAATACCGAGATCACCCGATTTACACAAAAATCCTTTCAATTCGGGGACGACAAAGTGGCTGTTTTCTATCAAAACGTCACTTCGGGTCAGGATATCATGCAGCCGGGGCTTTATTATAAGCTGAAAAAGGGAGCCACTTTTTGGAGCAGGCTGGATTTCATCTCCCTGATGCTTGCCTTGTTCCTGGGGACGTCGGCGCTGCCGCATATCCTGATCCGCTACTACACTGTTCCAAGCCAACGCGCCGCTCGCAAGTCCACAATCGTAGCCATTTTTGCGATCGGAGCTTTCTACGTATTGACTTTGTATATGGGAACCGGCGCCATGATCAACGGATGCCTGGATGTTGAGAGTTCCAACATGTCTGCTCCGCTCCTGGCTAAGACATTTGGCACAACCTTGTTTTCAATTGTCTCCGCAATAGCTTTTGCAACCATCCTGGGAACGGTCAGCGGTCTCATTGTCGCCGCCTCGGGCGCGGTTGCGCATGATTTTATGGACAAGTTCCTGAAAATCGATATGACGGAAAAAGGGAAGGTCAAAGCCGGAAGAATCGCAGCCGTCGTTGTCGGAATTGTGGCGATTTTATTGGGGATCCTCTTCAAGAATCAGAACGTAAATTTCCTCGTAGGCCTTGCCTTCGCGATAGCGGCTTCCGCCAATTTGCCCGCTATTCTGATGCTGCTGTTCTGGAAAAAAACGACTTCAAGCGGAATCTCCTGGGCAATTGCCGTCGGAATGCTAATGTCACTTGGCATTATCCTGCTGTCTCCGACGCTGTATGAGATTTATGGATTGAATCCGCAGGACGCTCCCATCCCGCTGCAGAATCCGGGAATTATTTCGATCCCCCTGGGCTTCGTTACTCTGATTATTGTTTCTCTGATGACCAAGAACCGGAAGGCTGCAAATCCTGCCTGAAAACACTAAATGCGAGCCGTGAATTGTGTTTATTCACGGCTTGCTCTTTTTTTATGACAGCGTCGGAAAGATGGATTCGTGAACCGCGATATCCGCCAGTCCGTCGAGGGGCGTTTCGTCCCGGATAATGATCACAAGCCTGGCCCCGTTGTATGCCTGTTCATGGGCTGTCGTGAGGAATCCTCCAGTCGCGCGCCGTTAGCGAAGCGGCGTATCCATGCCTGTCTGCGCCGCCTTGCGACGAACCTTCATGAATAATGAGGGGTGGGACAGCTATACCGCACCCGTCCCCGCAAAAATGCAGCTTTCCAAAGTGGATGCAGCTTATTTGATTTTATCAATCCGCCCGCATGTTCAGCTTTCTTATTTTTGAATTTATCACTACACCTGTAGCGTATATCCCGACAGCTCAGAGAATACCCGCAACGATGGCGATTGCTATATTCATGTTTTTACATCCTCTGAGGAAATAATTTCCTGGATTTTCTCCATGATGAGAGGATGCAGCAAATGCTTTATGCTGCTGGCAAATTCACTCGAATGCTGTTTTACGCGAGCCGCCGCTTTTCGCAAATGCTGCCACTTGACGGCCAGGACTTCAGCCGATTCACATGCAGCTACTTTGCTTGCTTCATCTTTGTTGAGACGTATAATAAAAAGACTCAAAAGTTCACGATTATGCTTGTCGGTGCGGTATACAAATGAGAATGGTGTTTTGTGGTGATCCTTTTTTATTCCCGGTTCGCCAACCTTGCGGAACTGGAACGGCCGTCCCAAGCGTTGCAGCCTCTCCGGCATCAAGGCCAATCCCACTTCTTCATATGTTTCTCTGACAGCGGCAATCTGATCTTCCTCAGCTACCTCCAGGTGCCCGGAGACTGAGACATCCCATCGTCCTTTTGAATCCTGCTCCCCACGCCTTTGGAGAGCAATGCGGCCGCGTTGGTCGACCAGCAAAACCATAACCGCTGCATGCCAGAATCCTTTGTTGTGTGTCACATCCCAACGCGCCACATTCCGGGTTGAACGGCGGGTATGCGAATCAAAAATGTTGAGATATCCCAGCTCCCGCCCGGACAGAGCACGGAAAACGTCTTTGACACCTGCCGTATGTTGAATTTTGCCGGTCTTGAACTGAACAGCCAGAGCGTTCAGCCTTATTTGGTCCGGTCGTTCATTAAAGATTTGGTCCGGAACCGACAGAAAGCTCTTTTTATCATGCAGGATTAGATCTACATACCGATTGTCTGCACAATATTTCGATATCTTGAGCGCTTCATCAAATGACTTCAGCGCCTGATCTCGGCATCCCTTCATCGCATATAATTGACCAAGACGGCGGAAATCATATGCCCTGCGATGGTTATAAGGGCTATCGTCTCTCATTCGCAAACACTCTGAAAACTTGCTCTTAGCTTTCTCGAGATTGCCCAAACTTAAATCGATCACGCCCAAATGATGCAGTGCGGAAGCAGGAAGTCCCGGACCGCCCCGGGATTTGTACACTTCCGTTAAGATCCGGCTTGATTGTGCAAACATACCAAGGCGCAGATATACTACTCCCAGGATATAGCTTGCCCACCAGTAGTAGATGCCATAGAGCTTTCGTGCGTCCGGCCGATCAAGCTCCAATTCAAGAAGCTGCCGCAGGGCTTGTCTCGGCAGACCCTTTTGATCTAATGAATAGGCAAGCCTGATACGAGACGCGCAAAAGGCCTCATCACCGCGTCGTGCTGTTCTACGTTTCATAATAGTGAAAACGTGAAGCGCATCATTAAGGCGGTTCTCCATAGCGTGTGTATCGCCCAGAAAAAATTGGACGTGAAGGCGCTTGCTGGCTTCCAGAGCATTGCGAAGCTGGGAGGGCCACTCTGCATAGGATCCGAAAAACTTATGTAGACTTGCTCTCAAATGCTGGCGGTCATTATCCAGCATATCCGAATATGCCTCGACGAGGGCTTCCCCTATCGATCTGGTCAGCCCTTTTCTCCTGCTCACCTCAGCTAGATCGGAGATCAACTCATGTGTAAGGCCCAGCTTTCGCCTGGCACGTCCAAACGATGCGTCCTGCAGCAAATTATCGACATCGTTCCAGCGTTGAGCACGGCAAAGGTGATCGTTAAGGTATCGCAGTGTGTAGTCCGAGCATTGATGGAATGAGTGCCGGTACTCTGCCCAACAAGCATCAGTCAAGCTGGCATGTCCCGAAGCCGGATCGCACCAGTAGTTGCCTGCTTCAATCCGATTGCACAACCAGTCCTGGAGAGATTTGTGGAACAGAGAATAGCTGATATTCCCATCCTGGAGCTGTGGCTTGAGCCAACTCCGCAGACGATTGAGGCTTATGTTTGTGATATTTCTGTCTTTGCCTGCCACGCGACAGAGGATATCAAAAGGAAGGGGGCCGGATGCGACTGACAGAGCTGCCAATAGTGGAACGATTTCCTGAACATAGTTATTTAGATCTGGGAAACTGCGGACGAAGGCCCGGCCGTAAAAATCGGAGAGCCCTGGAGAAAGCACGGATAAGTCCGATACACCTAAAGATCCATCCCGCAAAGCTTCCAAGGCCAATCGGGCATATAGAAAATTGCCGTCGGAGAGTGAACTCAGCAACCGTTTGACCTCATCGGCTTTTTCCACCACACGTGTTTTGAGTTCGTCCGTTTTCAACCGGGAGGTGATGTAATCATCAAGATCGCCGATATTCTCCGTGCGCTCGGCAAGAAACTCAAAAATGTTCAGGTTTTTTATTTGTTGGAGGATGGGTTGTTCCGGTCGAGTGGTTGTGATAACGCGCAACCAGGGCGGCAGGTCCCGGACTTGCGATGCCAAAACATCCACAATTGTTTCCCCCGGTTGCGAAATGGCTTCATCAAGAGAATCTATAACGACAAGATAGAAGCGCTTTGGATCCGGGAGACTTCGGGCAGGTTCGATAATCAGTTCGCGGAAGGCGGTCTTGGCATCCGGGCGGCGAGCTTCGGGATATTTGGCCTCTACAGCCTGGGCAAAGCCCGGCAATCGCGCGTGCAGGTGGCTGACAAGGCAGGCGACAAATTCATTGGGATCAAGCGTACGAGAATTCTGATGAGTACAAAAGTGAATGCCGAGTACGTCAGAGCGGCTTTGAGAAAGCCAGGCAGCAATTGAGCTCTTCCCAACACCGGGTTCTGCCACGATCACCATGGCACGACGGTTATCTTTCTGCAACCATTGGGAAATTTCTTCACAAAGCCACTTACGACCTGTGAAACCATAAGTGAACCGGGCGATCTCGACGCTGAAGTCCAACGGTTCCACACCCGCAATGGTAGGCAGCGCGGGAAGGCGAAGCAAAGAATCATCCTTTTCCAGAAAACGCAAGAGAGCGCTGAAGCCCTTCTGGTAGCTGGCGGCAAAATCAATCCAATTGCGTCGGACTAGCAATAGCGGCGGGCGAATTTGTGGATCGGGATCCTGGCGGATCGGCAAAACGGGCTTGCCTTCGTATAAAGCGTAAACTACCTCATCGCGGCAGATGCTTTTCTCGAGCAACGCATGACGGGATAGCACCGCAAGCACGACTGAAGACTCTTTGATGCCGCGCTCAATAGTTACCTCCCATAAGCCGCCTTTGCTTATGCTTTCAAGGTCGAGAAATACGCGATATCCGGAATGCCGTATATCCTTGGCAAGCCGCTTCGCGAATTTCCGTGCGTCTTCCCGGCCATAGCTGATAAAGATTTGAGTTTTTTGGTCGCGACATCGTGTGCGTTTCATAACATTATGCAGAAACCTTTGATTTCAAGCTTTTAACACAAGCCGCGTGCCTTCGGATATACATTTCTTCCCGTTAAATGGAGTCTTATGAGATTGAAAGAGCAGTTGAATATGCTCTGATAGAAAAGCTCCAATGCCTTCAGAACAAGCCGGCACCATGATTCAACTCATTGGTTTGTACACAATGTTCTGCCGACGAGGTATGCCTGGCAATAAGCTATCGTGAGGAATCCTGAACGCAAAGCAGGACCTAAAATGATTCCCCGGGCAGTTTTATTGCTGCGCGGTTTTGCGTAGCAGCCTGACGGGACCGATCAGGCCGGAGTCGGACAGAGATTGCGGGCCGCCGAATGGAACCATGCCGGCGGGAGGAGGTTCCAGCACTCTTTTCTTCGGATCGAGCAGACGGTCGCCGATCTGGCGGTTAGTCCACTGGTTGGTGATTTTGATCTCCAAATGGTTTGTTCCGACCCTCAGCGCTTTGGTGATGTCGGCGCAGAATGGCGGTTTCCACAATGTCGCTGCCGGTTGACTGTTGATCGATATCTCGGCGATATCCTTTACCGTGCCAAGATCGAGCACGAGCCGGGCTGCCGGCCTTAGCCAATCCTTCTCAACCTTGAAGGTCTTTGCATATATTGCAGTCCCGGAGAAATATTTAACGCCGTCATCGGAATTCGCCGTCCAGGACTCAAGATTTGCCAATTGGATTTTGGCCGGCGCGCCAAGGTTTGGTGGAAAAGAGACGTCCCATGATCCGCTCAGCGTTGACAAGGTTGTAACCGGCATCAGAGGCATGCTGCGAGACGGCGATTCTGCGGCGCGGCGGAAAACAACAAACACCGATTCCCGCGGATCCAGGTGCAGCGGAACAACAGTCCGGCCATCCTCAATGGTGTAACCAGCAGGTTCGATCACTCCGGTATCGGGATGCCAGAGCTCCGCTTCCTTGCCGTTCACCCGGAATCGTGACTGGATTTCCTGCGATCGGTCCGTGCGGTTTGCTACGAAGTAAATGTCGGCGTCTCCGTCGCGGCGATGAATCCAGGCAACCGAGGAATCAAGCGGGCCGGCGAATTCGGCGTCTTTCGGGATATTCGCCAGCGACAATACTTCATCAAGCGGCAGCCCCCACGTCACCAGGCCTTTTCCGAAGTAACGCTTATTGCGCTGGGCGCCATCCAGATCACCCCATAATTCGTCCGCCAGTGCCTGCACTTCGAGGTCGGTGTTGTTCGCACCGTTCTGGAGGCTTGGAGACAGGACGGGCTTTGGTCCCACTATGGTTGCACCGCCGGCGGCAAGGTCGCGTATCTTCCGAAGCAGCTCCGGGCGCATGCGGCCGGTCTGCGGCAGAACGAGGATTCGATAACTCATGCCGTCGGGCAGCACGATTCTTCCATCCTCGCTTACCTTCATTTGATTCAGCAGCGCATCCGCGTTGACCGTATCGTAGTCGTATCCCTCCGGTGGAGCCGGCTGCAGGCCTGCGCCCCAGAACGGCTGGCTGGACGGCGCCCCTTCATTCAGCAGGTAGGCAAGATCCGCAACAAAGACTCCCTGCTGGAGCATGTATGATGAGCGTGTCAGATACGTCACGACAGGCTTAGCCTGCTCAGCCCAGGTGATATTGCGGTTGAAGTGCGTCCCGACCATTGTGTTGCCGGGCCTCGTGTCCAGCGGCTGATGCGCGGACGAATGGAAAACGATGCGATTGACTCCCTGGGCGAACCAGTAGTCGGCGAGATTCTTGTAAGCTGCAGGCGCATCATAACCGCCGCCGGTGAAGGACTCGGCGGCAACAAATTTCTTTCCATAAATATGAGCTGCAGAAGCAGCCATGCGCACATCCACATAGTACTCTGCGGGCGGATGCATCCGGCCGAGCCAGAACTCGCCCATCGGAATCTCCACCATGCTTTTGGTGAGAAGCGTGTCTTCGAGGATCTCCATGGAGACGCCGGGAGCTTCGGCGTAGATGCCCATACCTTTCTGCCTGAGCAGCGCGGCCATCGTGCCGTAGTGGGCTTCCGCGATCAGATCGGCGATGGTGCGGCGGAAATCCCATAGAAAACGATCACTCAAATCGGCGCTGCCGACAACGCGCCCTGCCAGGGCAGGCAAATACGGTGTTGGATCATACCCCCGGCGCTTTTCGAACTGAGAGATCATATCGTCGGTCCAGTTCTGCATGCCGGCTTCCCAGCTGTCCATCATCATATAGCGCAGGCTCTTGCCCAGCAGCGGTCCCAGCGCTTTCTCAATCGGGTCCATATAGCCATGGAAGTAGGATGTTACATGCCGCGCATTGAGCTTATCCACCTCCAGTCCCAATCCCGGAGCCGTGCCGGCCCGGTTCCGCGAACCGACCAGCGAATAGCCCATTCGGAGGACTGTCCAGTTGCCCGCCGGCACATCCCAATGCAGCGTGCCGTCCTTGTCCATTTTCGCAGTCAGGTCGATAACGTCGGCAGGTCGGATCATCGATTCCGCAGGAATCGATGGTGTCGGCACGACTTCATATGCATAAATCAGGTTGAAGCCGGCCTTGTCCTGCCAGCGATTCACGCGTGCGCCCGTATGCACGATGAACTCGCCAATCTGATATTGCCTCGCCGGTTTCGGGGCGGTCTGATAAATGACGGCGTCGGGATTCGGTGCCGCCGCCGTCATTATCAGGCGGACGAAGCGGGCCGTTGTTTCGGGGAATGCATACGTTTTAGGCCCGCCTGCACGATACTGCATCGCTCCCGGCAATTCGACAATCGCGCGAAAGGTCCTTCCGTCATCGCTTATCCGGATCTGCCCAAAGGGAACGCCGCGGCCCGGCGCGATTAATGTCACTGCTTTAATCCCGACCGGTTGAGGAAACTCGTACTGCACCCATGCGATGCCATCCTGGCCGGCGGCAATCGTCGCCGTGGTTGAAACGATATCGTCCGTCAACTGAACCGGATTAATGTCGCCGCCGCTTGTGGTCACCTTCGGTTTGAGATCCTCCATCAACGTTTCATCCGGCGGAGTTCTGAAGGCGAGTACGGCGCTGTCGCTGTAGTAGGTATCTGTCGAAGAGCTGCGGTCTGTGCTCAGTCCGCGCAGGCTGCCGAAACTCCCGGTGTGCGCCGGCGGCTGGGGGAGTTTCCGCTCCAGCTTCGTCGGCCCCAGGATATTGGTTTCGCTCCAGACCAGTTTCTTCATCGCCTGTTCGGGTCTGATCCATGGCCCTCCGGTCAGACTCCAGCCTGAAGAACTGAAAATCGACATCTCCAGTCCGAGCCGGTCTGATTCCGCAGCGGCATGCCTGATGGCATCCAACCACTCCGGGGTGAAGAATTCGATTTTCTTTTCTATGGTCTGCCCGCCGCTCATGCCGATGTCCGCCACCTGAGCGCCACCGATGCCGATGCGTTTCATCCATTCCAGGTCTTTTGTAATTCCTTCCTTCGTGATGTTGCCGCCCGTCCAGTGCCACCACACACGCGGTCTGGCTGCATCGGGCGGATTGATGAAACCTCGATCCAAAGAGTCTCCGGCGCTCAATCCGGACAGAACTGAAAGCGCGATCACAGCCGCTGCGGCAAAAAGAATCCTGCATATGTGATTCATGATTCCATCCTCACGGTATGGTCCGGCCTCCCTGGTTTGGAGCTTGCTGTCTCCTTTAAAGGCGCAAGCAAGCTTGCGCCTCCAAATATCTCGCCCCTGCCTTATAATAAAGGATGTTCCCGCTGTACCGAAAGGAGCGTTTATGAAAAAGCTTTGCCTTGTTCTTCTGCTGGTTTGCACGATCGCGGCATTTGGCGCCGAAAAGCGAGCGCTGGTTCTGGATGACCTCTATCGCCTCAAATCGCCTGGCGGTCTGGTGCTCTCCCCCGACGGCAAGACGGCCGCCTTCACCGTATCCACCTCTGATTTCCACAAAGGCAAGCAGACCCGGGCTATCTGGATGGTTGATGCAGACGGAAGCAACTTGCGTCCGGTCACTACGGAAGAAGGCAGCAATTGGAGCCCCTTCTTCTCCCCCGACGGGAAGACGCTGGGATTCATTTCCAGCCGCTCCGGCTCCGACCAGATCTACCTGCTCCCATTGGATGGCGGTGAACCCAGAAAGCTGACCGATATCAGCACCGGTATTTCAGACCCGCTATGGTCGCCCGATGGACAGTTCATTGTGTTCACGTCCACGGTCTATCCCGAGTGCGGAGCCGATGATGCCTGCAATAAAGATATCTCCGAGACCTGGGAGAAAGGGCCGCTCAAGGCCCATATGACGGATGCACTTCTTTACCGCCACTGGAATGCCTGGAAGGACGGGAAGGAAGATCATATCCTGGCCGTCGGCCTGGATGGCAAGGCGCGCGATCTTACTCCCGGTCCGCATGAATCTCCTGTCTTCTCACTTGACGGGGATAGGAATTACGATATTTCTCCGGACGGCAGATGGCTGGTGTTCGCATCCAAGCGGGTGGCCGATCCGGCCGAGTCCACTAATGCCGACCTCTTCCTCCAGCGTCTCGACGGAGAAATCACGCCCGACTCCGCCCGCAACCTCACCGCTGCCAACGAAGCGTGGGATGGCACTCCTCGGTTTTCGCCCGACGGCAAAAGGATCGCTTACCTCAGCCAGCGCGTCCCCCGGTTCGAATCAGATCTCTTCAGGCTTGCGGTCGTAGATCCCTCGACCTCCGAGGCAAAACTGCTGACCGACAGGAATACTTTCGACAACTGGGCGAATGAGGTTCGCTGGACAACCGATGGCAGAGCCCTTTACTTTACCGCCCAGGAAAAGGGGGAGACGCCCCTGTACCGATTCACTCCGGCTGCAGGCAAGTTCGACCGGCTGGTCGCTCATGCCACCTTTGATGCCTTTGCCATCGATCCATCCGGAAAATTCATGCTCGCCCTTCGGCGATCTATCGGGGCGCCGACTGAATTGTGGCGCTATGATTTAAATGCCGGAGGAGCTCCGCGCCGTCTTACCTTCTTCAACAAGCCGGTCGAGGACGAAGTGGACATTCGCCCTGCCGAGCGCCTTTCTATTCCAGGCGCCGAAGGAAAGCCCGTGGAAGTATTTCTCATCAAGCCCCACGGATTTGATCCCTCAAAGAAATATCCTCTGATAGTCAATGTGCATGGCGGTCCGCAGCAGCAGTGGATGGATTCCTTCCGCGGCGACTGGCAGGTCTATCCGGGTGCAGGGTACATCGTCGCTCTTCCGAATCCTCATGGATCGAACGGCTATGGCCAGGACTACTGTGACGCCATTTCCGGTGACTGGGGCGGCAAAGTGTTTGAGGATGTGATGAAAGTAACGGAATACCTGTCCCAACTCCCCTTTGTGGACAAGGACCGCATGGGCGCCATGGGATGGTCCTACGGCGGGTACATGATGAACTGGATTGAGGGACACGAAAATCCCTTCAAATGTCTCGCATCCATGATGGGAACGTTCAACCTTCCTTCAAAATACGGCGCCACCGAAGAGCTCTGGTTCCCCGAATGGGATCTCAAAGGAACGCCGTGGGATTCCGACGATTATCAGAAATGGAATCCGGCCAATCACGTCAGGAATTTCAAGACACCCATGCTCGTTATTTCAGGCGAGAAGGATTACCGTATTGCATATACCGAATCGCTTCAGATGTTCACCGCCCTGCAGAAGATGAAAGTGCCGAGCCGCCTCGTTATTTTTCCAAATGCAGGCCACTGGCCCTCCTGGTATGAAATGTCTTTTTACTACCTGCTTCATCTCGACTGGTTTCACAAGTACCTGGGCGGCTCTCCGGCCCCCTACGACATCCAGCAATTCCTCCGCAACCAAATAGGGGGGTCGGACCGACACCAGAGAACTATTGGAAAGTGAGGTGGAGCAGGACTATTTCGGGGCGGTTTCCTACGCGGACGGGAGGGCCCCAGGTGCCTACGCCGTTGGAAACATAGAAATGAGTATTGCCGATCTTTTTATATCCCCAGGCGACTTCATAGACGCGCCGGACAATATAATTAACCGGCCATAGCTGGCCGTAGTGGGTGTGGCCCGAAAGCTGCAGATCGACTCCTTCGGCCGCGGCTTCACTAAGACCGAAGGGCTGATGATCCATCAGTATGATGGGATACTTTTTATCGATGTCTTCCAGAAGCTCCGGCAAAGATTTGCGCTGGTAGCCGTCAAATCTTCCGACCGCCCGATCCTCACGACCCACCAGATAAAACGAGCCGCCGATCTTGATGCTCTCATCCCGAAGCACGACAATATTGTGATCGGTCAGATATGCGCAGGCTTTTTCAACGCCTCCGATATGCTCATGATTTCCTGTCGCGGCATAAACGCCCAGACGCGCTTTGATATTTCTCAGAGACTCTCCGAGATTCTGTTTGATTACGGGACGCAGGTCTTCATCCACAATATCTCCCGGAAGCAGTACAAGGTCGGCATCCAGGCTGTTGATCTTTTCCACGATATGATCGAAGCGGGACCTGCCTACAATCGTTCCCAGATGAATGTCCGATGCCATTGCGATTTTGAGACTTTTAAACGCGCCGGCCGGCTTTGCGATGGATAAATCCAGCTTCCTGATCCGGGGGATCAGGGAATTGATATGGCCGGCAAGTAGGATCACGCCGACCAATCCCATCACAGCTGCGCCAATAAAGTATTTGGCTTGAGCGTAGTTTTTCGTGATAGCGGAAGGGAAGAACGGGAAGAAATGGTTGATGATGCGCAGCACATCCAGCGAGACTACGGCGATCAGGAAATAAATCATGGCCGCAATCCAGAACGATCCTATCCAGATAAATAGATCGGAAAGGAAGGAGGGCCAAACCCGCTCAAGCAGGCGGCCGCCGATAAATGAACAGGCGATGATCCAAAAGACAATGATATAGGGATATCTGAGACTCGCATCTTTCGGGATGGACTGCAGACCTCTTATGTAAATGTAAAAACTGATAAGTCCCATTATCAGGAGAAACATCCCGAAGAAAATAACGACGCTCATAGTCCTCATGCCAGGAGTCTATATCGCAATTTCGGTGTCCGTCACCATAATTCTCGGCGTCGGTCTCCGCAATTGCATACATCTGACGGCGAATTATGGTAACTGTCGCCGAAAATCCACGCTATCCTCATACAATGAATACATGTGCGGATTTGAATCATAGAAAAATTCTCAGCCAGGTTGCCCTTGGGAATGTTGCGCCGGACACCGTCATCCGGAATGGTTTATTGTTCAACGCCTATACCGGCGAATTCCTGGCCCGGCAGTCGATCTGGATTAAAAACGGAATGATTGCCTACGTCGGAGCGGAGCAAAACCCTGCCATTTCGGATGAAACGCAAATAATAGACGCGGACGGGATGGTGCTGCTGCCGGGCCTTGTGGAAGGCCACACTCATATATTAAGCAGCCGGTACAGCATCGAGGAGTTTATCCGCTGCGTGATTTCATGCGGTGTTACCACCGTCATAACAGAAGCCGTCGAGTACTATGTGATTGTCGGGAAAGACGGTCTGGACTATGTGCCAAAGGATCGAACGATATTGCCCGTCCCGGTCTAGCCCGCATTTCTCACAGGGTTTCGTAGCGAGGCGGCGCAGACATGCCCGGATCCGCCGCCGCAGTAGAAACTCTGTGAGAAATGCGGGTAAACCTGGATTCCGAAGTTGTATTATTGTCGGCTTATAAAGTAATGAACCGCGGATTTTCACAGACCTCCACGGATTCATCGCTCTTGTCAACGCATGGGACAGCGCAGAGCGCTGCACCCTTTTCACCGATCGCCATAGGAAAGCGCAAAGTCTTGACCTCAGAACCATTTGCAATCAATATTTACGCTTTCCTATGGCGATCGGTGAAAAGGGTGGCCGGAGGCCCCATGCGTTGA
>JAFGIY010000249.1 GCA_016929335.1 Acidobacteriota bacterium
TCAGAGGCGGAGAAACGCGTTTATCCATCATCGGAAACCTGCAATTGGGGACCGGACAGGCGTTACAGTTGCAAAGCCGAAGATCCGTGTCCCTTCGGCAAGGCTGCATGACTCGGTTTGAGGCGTTTTGATATCGTCTGGCTGTCGGCGCAAGAAGCGCAAGGAGGACAGCCAATGATATCCACAAAGCGATTACCATCTCCCAATAGCAGCAATCAGATTGAGACTCTTCGAAGGCGCCTGGACGCCTGGCGCAAAACCCACAAGCCTCGATCCCGGATACCAACGCATTTATGGAATTCCGCAGCCCGGGTCGCCGGGCAATGCGGTCTTAACCGGACCGCCAAGGCATTGCATCTCGACTATTACGATCTCAAAAAGCGTATGAACACAGGCGTCGTGAGCCAAGGTCCGGTTCCATCATTTATAGAGCTGAGCACGGCCGCGGCAGTTTCGGTTCCCGAATGCATCATCGAGCTTGAATCTCGAAACGGCGCAAAGATGAGAATCCAAATCAAAGGCATGGGCATTCCGGATCTGCATGCTCTCAGCAGCATGTTCTGGAGGATCAAGCGGTGATCCAGATCGCCCCACAGATGCGGATCCTGGTGGCAATAGAGAGCGTGGATTTCCGCAAGGGCATCGACGGATTGGCCCGAGTGTGTAAAGAGGTATTAAAAAGCGATCCCTTCTCCGGCTGCCTTTTCGTTTTCCGGAATCGGCGGGGGACATCCATTAAATGTCTTGCTTTTGACTCGCAGGGATTCTGGATCATGCAAAAGCGACTTTCCTCGGGAAGGTTTAGATTTTGGCCCTCAGACAGAACGGCTGCATCGAAACGCCTGGAAGCGCATGAGCTGCAGGTTCTTCTGGCAGCGGGCAATCCGGAAAGTGTCCAGGCCGCCCCGGTATGGCGGCGGGTGAGTGCGAGCATGTGAGAAAAAAATGCAGATAGGACTTGCGTTCCTATTCTCTTTTTGCTATGGTTCCGGGCATGGAAGAAATACTCCGGTACCGTGGACGAATCATTACCGCATCCGACATCGAGTTCATCCGACGTCTGATTGCCAAGCATCCCAGGGCGAGCCGATGGGCCTTATCCAAGATTCTGTGTCAGGCCTGGAACTGGCGGCAGCCCAACGGTACGCTGCGCGACATGGTGGGGCGGGGGCTCATGCTGCAGCTGCATCGGGCGGGCCATATCCAATTGCCGCCGGTGCGGTTTGTTGTGCCCAATCCCCTGGGCAAACGTGCGGAACAGCGCCGCAAGCCTGTCCATGCATGCGTGGATACCATGCCGATCCATGCCGGCCTTGCCTCGATCCGACCGCTCGAGTTTCGGCAGGTCCGGCGTACGGCAGAGGAACCGCTCTTCAACAGCCTGCTCGATCAGTACCATTACCTTCGGTACAGGCAACCGGTTGGCGAACACCTGAAGTATCTTATATATGCCCAAGGCCGGCCGATTGCCTGCATGGCCTGGTCTTCCGCCCCGCGTCATCTCGGCCCGAGGGATCGGTTCATCGGATGGTCTGCCGAAGCGCGGCGGAAAAACATTCGCTTTCTTGCATACAACACGCGTTTCCTTATTCTGCCCTTTGTTCAGGTTGACCATCTGGCTTCCCACATTCTCGGGTATATGGCACGTTTGCTGCCTGAGGATTGGAATCGCCTCTACGGACACCCAATCTATTATCTGGAAACCTTCGTCGATCCAGGAAGATTCCGTGGGACCTGCTATCGCGCAGCCAACTGGAAAGTGCTCGGTCCTACAACAGGCCGGGGCAAGGATGCTCCGACCAAAAAGCCCAACCGTTCCTTCAAGGAGGTTCTCGGGTATCCGCTCACCCAGGACTTCCGCCAGCGTCTCGGTGAGGTATGATGGCATCGAACATAAAGCGGATAGATATCGACATGAAGGAACTGGAAACGATTCTGGATCGTGCACGGGACGGCACACTGGATGAGGAGGGGTACAAGAAACTCAAAGCTGCGCTTGAGACACTGGGCTACTTGACCAATTTGATTGGGGAAAAGAACACGACCATCCGCCGCCTGCGCAATATTGTTTTCGGCCCCAGCACTGAAAAAAGCAAAAGCGTGCTGGAAAATCTCCCGGCAGCCGCAGAGTCTCCTAAAACAAAAGAAGCGGAACAAGCCGCGACGCCGGCAAAAGACCACGAATCCAAAGACAATAAAAAGCCCAAAGGCCACGGCCGCAACGGGGCTTCCGCCTACAGAGGTGCAAAAAAGATAGAGATTCCGCATGAATCCCTGAAGCCTGGGGATGTTTGTCCGGATTGCGGCAAGGGCAAGGTCTATCACGGGAAAGTTCCCGCCTATATTGTCCGGCTGGTTGGATGTGCGCCCATCAGCGCAACCGTCTGGAAACTGGAGAATCTCCGCTGCAATCTCTGTCTCAAAGTGTTTACCGCCCATCCGCCCGAAGGCGTGGGGACGAAAAAGTACGACGAGACTGCCGGAAGCATGATCGCTCTTTTGAAGTATGGAAGCGGCTTTCCATTCAATCGCCTGGAAAAGTTGCAGCGAAGCATGGGTATTCCGTTGCCGTCGGCCACACAATGGGAGATTGTCCGGGAAGTGGCTGGGATTGTCGAACCGGCATATCGGGAGTTGATCCGGCAGGCGGCTCAAGGAGAAGTGCTTCATAACGACGACACCTCTGCCAAGATTCTCGACATGATGAAATCCATGCGCGAGCGAAAGGCAAGATCGCCTTCGGATCCCAAAATGCGCACGGGGATATTCACTTCCGGCATCGTTTCGGTCCGGGACGGAAGGGAGATCGCGCTATTCTTTACTGGCAACAAGCACGCGGGTGAGAATCTCAGCGATGTATTGGCGCAGCGCGCGGCCGAACTCCGGAAACCGATTCAGATGTGCGACGGCCTGTCGCGCAACTTGCCGAAGGAGTTCGAGGTGATCCTGTCCGGGTGCAACGTTCACGCAAGACGCAACTTTGTGGATGTAGCCGACCAGTTCCCCGATGAGTGCCGTCATGTTCTGGAGACTTTCCAGGCCTTATACGAAAACGAAGCAATGGTAAAAAAACAAAGGCTGTCGGCAGAGGAACGTCTCGCTTTTCATAAGGCGGAAACCGGACCGTTGATGGAAGGTTTCCGAAGCTGGCTCCGCGAACAGCTTGACGAAAAGAAAGTCGAGCCGAACTCCGGGTTAGGGCAGGCGATCCAATACACGCTCAACCACTGGGAACCGCTCACGCTGTTTCTGCGCATCGCCGGGGCTCCGCTTGATAACAATGTTTGCGAAAGAATTTTAAAGAAGGCTATCCTGCATCGAAAGGCCTCGCTTTTCTATAAGACGGAAAATGGCGCGCATGTGGGCGATCTTTTCATGAGCCTGATTCACACATGCGAACTCTGCAAAGCGGATCCATTTGATTATCTGACCGAGCTCCAGCGCCACGCAAAGGAAGTGGCAGCGACTCCGCAAAACTGGCTACCGTGGAATTATCGCGAAAACCTGAACCAAAGTGAATCACTGCATCGGGGCCCGCCGTGATGGCCGGATGCCGGAAGCATCCACTCATTCAACTTGTGCTCTATTATTGATTTCAAATCCTGTAATCAACAGCGGACATTCCGGCCGCCATCTGCCTATGGGGTAAGCCAGCCGCGGTTTCGATGACGGAGAACCTCACGATCAGGAGAAATTAGCAGATTTTTGCCCTTTGCAGGCTTGCCGAAAGCACACGA
>JAFGIY010000038.1 GCA_016929335.1 Acidobacteriota bacterium
CCCTGGGCTTCGTTTCGCAGCCGCTTCGCGGCTGTTTGCCGGGTCCTTCATTATCATTCCAGTCTCAAATGTAAGAACTCCAGGTCGCGGCTTCAGCCGCGACATGTTGGTGCAAACAGAAGATCGGGCATAAATATCTCTTACGCATTGGATTTATTGCGCGTCGCGGCTGAAGCCGCGACCCACATGGTTCAGGGCATGCCCAATTGAATCAAGTTTTGAGACAGTCTCTTGCGCCCTGGGCTTTGCTGCTCCATATCCCGGCCGGTTCAATTTAATGAGGGATCACAGTCGGCGCGTCGCGGCAGAAGGCTGCATCCGCACCATTCCGATTGGCTTCCAGACCTCTGCGCATTTCTCCTGCCCTTAATTTCCCGTTTTTATTCCAACCTGTAGTAGAATCACCAATGAATATTCAAAAAGCGGCATAATACATTTTGTCGGAATCACCACGGAAACTTCCATCAGGAAGGAGAAGGGCAATGCCAAACGGATTCACCGGAAAGATTCTGAGAGTCAATCTGACGACCAAGGAAATCAGAACCATAGACACTGCCAGGTACGAGGAATTTGGCGGCGGTTATGGAATGGGAACAGCCATTTTCTGGGATCTGGCGGTAGCTCCGGGCGAATGGGATATGAAGGATGCTTTCGATCCCCGGAATGTGCTTCCCCTCATGGTTGGTCCCTTCGCGGGCACCGGGGTCGCGGGCGGGGGAAGAACCAGCGTTTGCGGACTTTCTCCGGAGACATTTCCTACCTGCGAATTCTGGCGGGGAAATTTGGGCGGCCGGTTTGGCAATACTCTGAAGCTTGCCGGCTGGGACGGAGTCGTGGTGGAAGGCATGGCCGACAAACCGGTGTGGATCAATATAATTAATGACCAGGTTAAGATCGAGGATGCCAAAGAGCTTTGGGGCCTGGATACCTATGAAACGCAGGATCGAATTGCGAAAATGGTGAGTGGAAGAACCCGCTTCGGTGAAGAATGGCAGGAAATCGGAAACGCCTATACCACCGCCCGTCCGCAGATCCTCTGCATTGGCCCGATAGGCGAGACAAAGTCCAGACTCGCCGCTCTCATCACCGGCAGCGGTGTCAGTGCGCGGATAGGCGGGCACGCAGCGGTTTTCGGCGCCAAGAATTTAAAAGCCATCAGCGTAACAGGGACCGGCGGCGTGCAGGTGTCGGATCCCAAGGGCGTCATCGATGTCCGACTCCGCCATATGCAAGCCAACCAGACCGGGGCCATAGGTTTCGCTTCCGGGGCCGGAGCGGCATCGTGCATGCCTTGTCTGCGCGGCGACCGGCGCAGAAGCAACTATCATGGCGGCGAAACCATGTGTGCCTGTCAGGGCTGGCTCTACGGCGGCAGCACTCCGGGAGCTTCAGACCTTGCGGCCGAAGCGTTGATAAAATACGGCCTCAGCAGCTGGTCCGCCCATTTCCACGCTATGTCGACAGATATTCCCGGAGCGCCCGAGATATACCATGGAAAGGTGCCCGTTGATTCCGGCCTTGGATGGTATCTCCAGACCCTTCACGAGCAGGGACTGCTGGGTCCGGGAAAGGAAATCGACTCGGCGCCGTTGCCCATGGATCAATGGGGCGAACTGAGTTTTCGCCTGGCTTTGCTCGATGCCATAGCCCGGCGCATAGGGATTGGTGATGTTTTGGCCGAAGGCTGCTGCCGGGCTGCCGAGAAATGGGGACGGCTGGAAAAGGACAAAGAAAGCGGAGCCTTGCGCCTCCCCGCCTGGGGAGCTACGAGCCACTGGACAATGCCTTGGGTGGATTGGGCGTATGGCTACATACTCGCAGCGGGAGACCAGACCTGGCATGGATTCATGGCGCCCGTCGGCGCTCCCCGCGGCGGCATAACATTGGAAGAGTCTCTCGGGAGACTGTCGAAGAAAACCATCCCCTATACCGATGACATCTTCATGTTCAACTATGCATGGAAGGGCGAAGAGGCATGGAAGACCGGAATCTATTCTCCCCATAAGGCGAAGCAGGTAGCCTGGAGCCGGCATTTTACGGGCTTCTGGAACGAATCCATGGCGTTCTGCGAAATGCTCCTCCCCGAGCTGGGCGGTGAATTCCCCGATATAGAAATGGCGTACTACAAAGCCGTTACAGGGAGGAATGACTCGTTTGCCGATACCATGCGAATCGGCCAGAAAATCTGGACTCTGGAGCGCGCTATCCGCGTTATGCACGGAAGAAGCCGGCAGACGGAGGATTTCTTCCCGTATATGTATAAGACGGGCGCTTCGGGCGTGGCTATATACGGCGGCGTGCCCATATACGAAAACGGCAAATGGCGTTCCGACAACGCCCCCGACATGTACCTGGATCGCAAGGGCGTGGACGATTTCAAAAGCCACTTCTATGCCCTCGAGGGCTGGGATAAAGAACACGGCTGGCCGACGCGCAAGACGCTCGAGGATTTCGGGCTGAAGAAAGTCGCCGATACGCTGGCCGCCAAAGGAAGACTGGGAGCTTCCTAAAACGGCGCCTGATGAAGAGACTGCGCTTTGGTCTAAACCTCAGACTGTGCCGGTAGTTCCCGGCTTGCATGACGGACTGCATCAATTCGGGTTCAGAAGGAAACAGCTGAAACAAAACGCAAGGAGTAAAGAAGCCGAGCGCTGTGAGCTATTGACTGACAGCGCTCTTCCACTGAGATAGGAGCGAACCAAGTGGCTCACCCGGCCGGCGGTACGGCACTCTCCCCAAAACAGGCTTCGAATAGCACCAAGAGCAGGGCTTGGATATTGCCGTTCAGCCTGCTCGTATTCGTCATTTCGATAGACTCGGTAGATGCGAACTCCTTCGGGCCTGTGATGGCTCAGATTAAAGCGGCGTGGAAAATGACCAACACGCACGTCGGCATCTACACGGGGATGTACGGCCTGATCCCGATCCTTGTGGCAGTGCCCATCGGGGAGGCAGTCCGGCGGTGGGGAGTGAAGCGGGCTGTGATGTGCGCCGTAGCAATCATTTTCCTGGGCTCGGTGCTGATGGCATCTGCGAATGCCTTTCCACAGGGACTGGTCGGCAGGATTTTCGCGGCCGGAGGTATCCGCATGGCCACTGTCGCCTCGTGGGCGGGAGCCTCCACGATTGCGCCCCCATCGATTCTTACGTCGGCCTGGACCATAATGAATACCGCGAATGCGGCGGGCGGCATCGTCGGACCGCCCGTTGTCGGAGGCTATGTCGGTTCCAGATTCGGCTGGCAGGGCGTCTTCTACACTCTTGCAGGACTCTCGATATTCTGCATTGTGCTCATCGGATTTTTCCTTCGCATGCCGTCGGCTAAAGCAGTTGCAGCCGACAACGCCGTGCAGTCGGCAACAGGGCCCGGTTTCAACGTTTACAAGTGTTGGGATATATACCTGGCCGGCATGATCTTTACCTTGATGATCGGCGGCAGCCAGTTGTCCGTCATGAGCTTTGCGCCCCTGGCGATGGAACAGCGGTGGAGCATGAATCCGCAGGCCATCGGCAATATGATCGGTCTTTCCTATTCTGTGGGCCTGCCCGTGATGCTTTTGGCCGGCATTCTCGCCGACAGACTGCACACTCGAAAAAAAATCATGATCGCGGCCGCGATCCCCATGGCTGCCGGGCTGTTTATGCTTTCTTCACAGGACCAGACGATCTTCAAGCTTGGCCTGGTCGGCTATCTCGGCTTCGCCTACGCTCCGGGCGCAATGCTTTATGCCTGCGCTCCCGACATGGTGCCGAAGGGTACGAATCTCGGCCCGGTTTACGGGCTGCTGGTGACCATCAGCAATGCCGGCAGCTTCATAATGCCCATCATCGTGGGGCGTATAAAGGACACTACCGGCGACTTCAATCCCGGCTTCATTCTGCTTGGAATATTGTGCACTCTGAGTCTGGTGCTTTCGCTTAAACTCAGAGCGCGCTAGCTGATTTAGCTGCCTCAAAACTCGATTCAATCAGGCATGCCTTAAACCATGTGGGTCGCGGCTTCAGCCGCGACGTGTTGGTGCAAACAGAAGATCAGGCACAAATATCTCTTGCACATGGAAATCTTTGCTTATGCAGATTGCATCATCGTCGCGACAATAAGACACATATCAATCGATATATTTCCGGGATTCTACCGCGGCCACAATATTATCCTCGAGATGAGTGAAGTTCTGCATGTCGGCGTTCACGACATCCAGTCCATGCTCGAGCACATACGAATACGAGCGCTGAAAAGGATTCAGCGGCGATGTGGCGAGTTTGGAATTGTAGATCCCATCGAATGCCTGTGTATTGCTCTTGCCCATTGAAGCCATTGGAGCCAGATATCTGGCTGCCTTCATCCCGATCAGCCCGATTCCGGAGTCACGGGCCTTCTTCAGCAGAGGCTGGAGCTTTATCAAAGTCGGGGTGCCGGCTTCCAGCTCTTTTGTCGTCCAGTCGTACCATCCGGCCGGCGTGATCCCGATCATGGCCAAATCATACCACCCGGTCGCAATCGCCGCTCCCATGATCCTGGATGCGTTCTTGTGAGTACTCAGTCCGAAATGGCCTGCTTTGCCGGCGGCTTTGGCGTCGAGGAATGCTTTGTAAATCTCTTCGCTGCGGATAACGCTGGGATTGTCCGCGGCCATCAGATAATAAGCATCCACATAATCAGTCTGAAGATCCTTTAAGCTGGCATCCAGCAGTTCTGTCCAGGATTTGGCGGCCGCCTTTGCCTGTTCCACAGTAACGGCATCATCCGGCTGGATTCGCAGCGATAGGAGCGGCGCCTTGGATGTTACCCAGATGTCATTTCTGTGCGCCTTCATGAAAGAAGCAAGGCTGCGTTCGCTTTCCTTATAGACGGCATTGGATCCGACGTCGTAATGGTTAATCCCGGCTTCAAAGGCTCTATCCAGAAGACGCACGCCTTTTCCGCCTGTCAGGGCAGCGCCGCAGCCGAACACGAGCCGGCTGGACATGAAGTTCGTCCGGCCGAGTTTTTGGTATTTCATCCCCGGACGTTCATTGCGGCGGATCAGCTTTGGGGACGATTGTGGTGCGCTTGTTGATGGATTTGCCGCCGAAACCAGGAGCGAACCGCCAACCGCAGCCGAAAGCTTGATGAACCGGCGGCGGTTCATACTGCCATCTTCCCATTTCCCTCTTGTCATAGCTTCACCCCTTCAAAGACTAAAGATGAAAAAAAATTGAAACGGCTTCCCGCAGATCCTTCTTATCTGCTTTTCTTTTTCTCACGGTTGATTTTCTCCGGCTCCTTACTGTTCAGGCAGCTTTTTCCATAAATCGACCGATGCCTCAAGAGCTATCTTTCGGTCCTCTGCCGCGGACACTCCGGCTATCAGCCGCCCTTTCTTAAAGAAAACATCATAGTTTTTGCCCATGGCATAGGATGTCAGGTCCATGCCCTCAATGGTACTTTGCTTGACATCCTTTCCGTACCGATTTGCATGTTCAAGCCAGCCGGCGATGGCTTTTGCGGCTTCAGCCGGAGAACCACGCCGGGAAAGAAAGACCGATACGGTTGTTCCTTTTATGCGGTATTGGGCCATATAGGTATCTTTCATAAAGGCGAGGCCCATTGCATCGACAAGGAAATAGCGCTCTGATCCAGGGACACGATTTTCTGCCGGCAGCGCGTCCAATCCCCAGACGGATTCTCCGGAATCGGATACAAGAGCGGCCGTCCTGTGTGCCAGATCCATTCCCATTTTTTGCAAATCTTCGGCGGTGTCCGAAGAAATGATCTGGATGTAGTATCGTCCTTTCCATACAAAATAATTGGCGCCATTGCGGTATGCGTCCCGGCCGAGTTTCAGGGACTGTCCTTCCTGGGATTTCTCTGCTGAAAAAACGCCAAAAGCATGGGTCGGAGTTCCCATGTCATAGATGGAAATATCTACAAACCGGCTTGCGTCTTTTCCATTTTCGAAGCCGGCAAATGTCATGTCGACCATATCATAAGCCAGATAAAATTCCGCCCGCCCGTTAATCTTTTCATAAAGGTTCCTTGGCGTGAATCGGCTGACTGTGTCGTAAAGCTTCCAGCCTTCGGGAGCGAGACTGCCTAGTCCAGAGGCCAACGTTTTAATGCCCGTCGGTTCATGGTCGTCTTGAAGCCTGCAACCGAAAGTGAAAAAGCTTAGGACGAGAAAGCACAGGAAGATGCTGAAATAAGATTGAGTGGATTTCTGCATATAGCCTCCATCCGTGCCGACGTATTTTCCCCCTGGGGGATATACCAGCCAGATTATCCAGCTCTTATAGGAATTTCTCAAATAAAGATTCTTTATCTAGGACTTCTTTGCGCTTTGTAAAGAAGTTTGAGTTTGCATAAATTTCTGATACCGAATCCAATTGGCAGGGTAGCTGACTGCTGAAACCTGAAGGCTGACAGCGCGCGTCGCAGCGAAACCTGATTCTGTTTCGATTACATATCAGGCGTGAAGGGCAGCCGCATTGTCGGATCGCCGAAAAAGATCCAGGTTTTTCGCACTTCGCGATTCGCGACGGCCATTTTTGCCTTGATGATGGCTTCTCCCACGGTCCGGCTCGAATGGAGCAGCTGCGCAAAAAGCTCCTGGTTCATTGTCAACTGCAATTGAGCATCGGTGAGACTGGAGGATGCCCATACGCCGACAGCACCCCCGTTGGGCGCCTTCATCAATGCCTCAGCCAGGCTTTCCGTATAGATGTCGTCAAAATAGCCGTTCAGGCAGTTCATCGAAATGATCAAAGGCAGGTAAATTCCATTCGTAAATGCCGCCGGATCTCCTGAAGTGAGCAGATCGCCTCGCCATAGCTCCACAGATCCATGTCCAAGGTAGTTCATAAGGAGGGCGCCGGCATTCAGGCTCTGGAGGACCTGATTCCGAGCCGTTGTGTCATCCGTCAGCCCGCGATAGATTTTCAGCACGTAGAGCGAGGCCGGCACCAGATCGGATAGCTGGTCGCTGGAAGATTCGAAATCAAATCCGTCGTTTCTGTCCGCGACGAGGACAACGTGTTTGGCCCAGTCGCCCACGTTTCCACCTGATGCGGAAGCCTGTTTATACGCCGCAATCTTTGCGACTTGAGATGCCGCTTCCTGCGGCGTTCGGGCTGATATCCGTCCAACAGGGATTTCGGGGATGCCGTCATCGTCAAAATCGGCGAACCAATCATCGGAAGCGGTTTCCAGCATGCCCGCATCAATGAGCTTGGTGGGCAGGAAATCAAAATCTCCCAGGCCAAGGTAATTCTTCGGATCGAAACTCGCATCGCCAACAAGCACGAGATATTTCGGTTTTCCTGTCCAGTCCTGGAGCGCTTTCGCCAGGAAGCTTTTCAGGGCATACGGTGTTTTTTGACCATAGCTGAACTCATCATACAGATCCTCAACATCGACAATGGCTGCCGTAAGCCCTTCCGCTTCATGCTGTGCCTGGAGCGGCAGCAGACTGTCGATAAAATCCGCGTGGGAGATCATTACTACATCCGCGCCGGCAAACGCTCCGGCCCAGGCAGAAGCTTGATTTGGAATAACTGCTGCGGGCGTTTGAATCGAGACATCCGTAAACGCGAGAAGATCGCGAGCGCCCGATTCCTGAATCGCAAATGTCACATTATATTGGTTCCCTTGCGGAACAATGGCGCCTTTTATCTCGACCGGGCCCAGGAGATCGGTAACATCGATCAGACGGATGGCGGGCTCTGTGAATCCGCCGAGCGTAATCGCCTGACTGCCGGGCACATTTGCCTGGAGTGAATTCTCATCGGCGTCCAGCATTCGCTCGTAGGACAGGCGCAGATAACGGATCAGGCTTATGTCCTCTTCACCATTGAATGCAATCAGGCGAATCCGATTCTCTCCCGGCACTAAAAGACTCGAGGAAAATGAGAAGGATCCGGAGCCGGTCGATTGTCCATCGAATATGAGCGATCCAACAACGGTTCCATTGACTTGAACCTGCACAAAATGAGGAGTGTCTGTGACACCCTGGAGATTTACCTCAAGAAGTCCGTCTGCTGAAACAAGCAGATTGAGATGATTCAGCATGAGAATTTCCTCGTTCCCTTCAAAGCTAATGACGGGCCCGAGGAAGTTTTCATCATCTCCATTGAGCAGACCGGCCCAATAAACCGTTTTCGGTCTGAACTCGATGGTCGTCGGCAGACTGCGGATGCCGGACTGCTGAGTCGAGCCGTCGAGGTCAAGGATTCGCTTTCCCGGTTGCATCCCCTCCACGAGGTAGTATGCCCTTGTGTCTGTCCACGGCGTATCCAGGCCGGCGCCATAAAACTCGATCCAGGCGTTTTGTCCGAACTCCCTTTCGCAGTCACGGCTGGAGCTTATGCCTGTATCTTTTTTCGTGCTTTCAGAATTCTGACCGGTTGAGGAATTTCCCAATCCGTCGCAGGTGAAGACTTTTATCGGCAACTGGACCCCGTCGACATATAGCTGAAGCTTTGCCGGATCCGCGAAAGGGCTTAGCCCTGCCTGCACCAGCTGCGGCTGGGTCAACCTATACCAGCCTTTCCTGTTAATCAGAATTTTTACCGCGGCATCCGAGGCGGGATTGGATGGAATGGATGAGTCCTCCGGTTCATTGGATTCGTTGGAGGCAATTGTAAGTTTTCTGCCGGCAACATTTTTAAAGGAAGAGAATTTCCGTGCCGTTGTCCTGGCGCCGGCTGCCGGATGTTTTGCCGAAGATGCGCTATCGCTCCAATGGCTCCATGCGGAACCATGGCGTTGAAGCTTCGATGAGCCCTTTCCCAGATAGCTCAAGACGACCGATTGAACCTGGCGCGGAAGCTCATATTCACCTTCTGTTGCAGTGATGGGGCCGTGAAAAGTGCTTTTCCCCCCGGTATCGATATCCTCGAGCCAATAACGCAAGGGGATCTCAGAATCTCCGGCGAAATCCTGCCAGATGTAGGATCTTCCGGATGTCAGGGCGACATGGTCGCTTGCCAATAAGGCCGATCCGGCCACCATGGAAGGCGTAACGCGGGTCAATCCGCGGCGACCTTCGCGATATATGCGGAATCCCAGGTTATCGATTTCGTAGCCGGTCTTCCATTCCAGTTGCACAAGTCCGGAATAGTTGGTTGCGGTGAAAGATTTCAGCTCTACCAGCGTAATCGGGCTCTGCTCCAGGGATCCAATACTGTAGAAGGTAGAGGGAGAGCTCTGGCTATTGTAATCCGTTCTGATCCAGTCCGCCGATCGGATGGTATTGGAGATGCGTACTTCGTCCATGTTGCCGGCATAATAGCCATCGGAACCGGGAGTCCAGCCGGCGAGTTTATAGCTGCCCATGCGCCAGTATCCGGTTGTATTTTCACAGGCGCCTCCAACGCTGGTGCTGTTGTTCACGGTCCCGTCTATATACATCCGCAGTACGTATCCCGAATCGGTGATTTGTGCGGCAAGATAGTGCCAGCTGTTGTCGTTGACCGCGCTGATACTGGCAGCCGTGTAAACAGCCCCGTTGTAGCATCCGGCATAGGCCTTGCCGTCCGTGCCGATCCACAACATTCGATCATAATTGGTGCTGGCCGTCCCTGTGCGGGCGCCTTCAAATCCGATGATTTTATGACCCGAGGCGGTTCCCGTCTGCACCCATGCGGAGAGGGTATATCCCTGGGGATTACTCAAGGAAGTCGCCGAACTCTGGTAGATGTAATCGCTGCTGCCGTTAAAGCTTAAGGCTCCGCTGATTTTGCCGGTTGTGGCTTTGGTGCTGGTATTTGCCGCGGCCACACCGTTGCCGGGAGTCGTTACGGATGTGGATTGCACGACCGTAGTGTTAGCCGCGTTGTCCGCCATGTGCCACACCGCCTGGAAATTGGCATCCCAGACACCGGTTGCATTCTCGAGAGAGGATTCGATGGAGGCGTTTCCAAAGTACATATAAAAGGTTGTATTGGAAGCGGCAGCATTGGTATTTACCGAAGGTAGCTTAACCCAGGCTATCAGTTCACCCGTCGTCGGCTCGTATTTTTCGACCTGGTGGCTGAGGGTGCATGGATTGGTGCCGGCGCCTCCGCATACGGCGTCATTGACGCCGCGGAACATGATGTCGTAGCCGTTCGGATTTTCCAGTTTTCCGCCATAGCCGGTCGTCCTCAGGTCGGAATCTGTAACGCTGATCAGCATAGGATAATTGGATAATGTGGCGTTGGCCGTTCCCGTCACGCCCACTTTTGTGCGATCGATGGTAATCTGTTTCCGATAGTCAAAAGAATCGATGTAGGGAATCACCGGTACAGCTGAGATTGCCCATTTTGTTCCGGAGGAGAGCGTCCAGGACATCGTGACACTGGCTGCGCCCGCCTCGGTACTGGAATAGCCTCGGGCATTATTGGAGGCAGTCCCGTTCGTGGTTACCTGTGTCCATTGTTGAGTCTGGCCGGCGCCCGCAGTGGCGGTATAATTGCTGGTCCCGTATCCCATGGCATCCACAACCAATCCGCCTTCTTCACTGGTGACAGTAATGCTGGGGCTGCTGCTGTTTCCGCTGGTTCCCGCGTAAGTCCCCAATGGAGTATTTTGATCCACGCCGTTCAGTGATATCGCCCCGCCGACAAATCTCGCCGCAGAATCCAATGTGACTACAATGCTGTACGTGCCTGCATCCGGCGCCAACTGGTACCAGAGCTCGGTTTGTACGTCATTATTGCGGACTGCCGCCCCGACGCGTGTGAGTGCATCCCCATTAAAGGTGACGGAGCTTACGCTCTCGCTGGCATTGCTTTGATTGATGGCTACTCCGACAATGAGAATCGTATTGGCGCCTGAAACCGTGTGCGTCCACGTGTCGCCGCTGATCGGCAAGGTTAGCGAAGTGTTGGCGCCGGTATTCCTGCTTGAGACGGCATCCACCGTGACGGCAGCCTGACAAGTCAAGGACAAGCCGAATAAGCCAAATAGAATCAAAAAGATAATTGCTGATGGAGACAGCAGATTCACACGATTTGCATTATTTGAAAGGTCAATCATAGGGATGCTCCCGGAAAATCCTCAGCCGGTTACCTTTACCAGCTGCTATATCTATCGTCGGAAAAGCTAAAAACTTCTTCGCTTTGATGGGTATAGGGAAGCGGTGAAAGAGATTCGGCAATTCGTCAGCCTCAACACCGGATTCAACGACCAAGGCTTTGTGAGCAGGAGCTGCATAATGTCACATATCATGTGGGTCGCGGCTTCAGCCGCGACAAGTTCGTGCAAACAGAAGGGCCGGCATAATTATTTCTCACATATAGGATTAATCGGGTGTCGCCGCTGATTGCGCAGCAGTGCAATTGCGGTGTTTGTGTAATAAGATGGACGCAATCGTTTTTATTGATCAGACTGGATTCAATATGCCTGTTTACAAACAATGCCTTGATTGGAAACCGCAATTTCATTATCTGGAGGCCGTACTATTATGCCAAAAAAATTCTCGAAGCATATTTTGACGAAAAAATTGATCAGGGAGATCCCATACTATACGGGGAAATCCATCGTGGCCCATGATGGCGAGCTGAATGCGGAATGCAGCATGGGGTATCACTGCATATCAAAGCCGATCTCTTTTGACTTGCCGCATTCGCATGATTTTGAGGAGATGTTGTGCTTTATCGGAGGCGATCCGACCAATATCCTGGACCTGGGCGCTGAAATTGAATTCACTCTGGGTGGCGAAAAGCACAGCATCACCAAAGCGGCAGTGGTTTCCATCCCCAAAGGTTTGGTTCATTGCCCGATCGTTTTCAGGAAGGTGAAAAAGCCGATCGTGTTTCTGGAAGTCTCGCTCACGCGCATATGGAAACCTGCGGGATCCCCGCTGAAAAAAAGCATACCTGCAAGGGTTCTGAGCGGCACAAAAACAAACCGGGCGCGAACGAAGCGAATGTAATGAATAGGAATTTAGCCACGAATTGCACGAAATTTTTGAAAAATTCGTGCAATTCGTGGCCAATCTTAATGGCTTTCGCCTTGGACTATGCTTTCGAAGCGGGCGTCGGCGACGACGGCCTGGAAATCCGGATCCTGCCGGACCTTCTTGAAGTCGGCGAATCCCGCAGCTTGAGCCTTTTTCAGAAATCCGATGGCAGCGTCAATCCGGCCGGATGCCGCGCAGATTTTCGCAAAATAGAAATACTGCCTTAATGCGTTCCTGCCCGAAGTCGCGATCGTAACATCCGGCAGGAAATCGAGAATTGCCGGGTCCAGTTTCAAGGCTTGCTGGAAAGCTGAAATGCATTCATCGTAATTCGACAGCATCAGCAGAGCGGTACCGAGGTTCCGGTATGCGACTGCCATATCAGGCTGCAGCGCTGTCGCCTTGCGATAGCATTTCACTGCATCTTTGTATTTCCTTTTGGCATGATACGCGCTGCCGAGATTGTTCCATGCCGTCGCGTAGGATTCATTCAATTTGGCGGCCTTCTTATATTCTTTAATGGCGTCATTTGTCTTGCCTGCCTGCAGATACCAGTTCCCAAGTTTTGTGTGCGCTATATGGTCATCCGGATTTGCTTGGACTGCCGCCTTATACTCCTTCAGATCGGAGTGCGACAGAGTCTGAAATTTTGCAGATGCCGCTGATTGTGCGTAGCCTGCCGGAACCAGACCAAGAATCAATAAACATGCAAACATCGCGATAAAAGGTAATCGGCGAATCATATCTTCTCCTTTTTTAGAAATGCTGCCGGGGAATACCCCTTTTACCTGTTTGTTCCCGGTTCGCCGGGAAAGGATACGGGGGAATAGCAAATATGAAAAAAATTTGCTGCTACGGGCAAGCGGCCCGAACGATCTGCTTGAAGCTGGGAAGGCGCGACAGGGTGCGGAAATCCGCTTCTCCGGAGATTCGCGGGCAATCCTTGAATCCTGATTCAACTGCTTTGGCGAGAAAATCCAGCGCAGCATCGTTCTGCTTGTTTGCGGCGCTCAGTTTGGCGAAGTAGTAATACAGCTCGGCGGCATTGGCATTCGCCACCTGAACGCCGAGGGAAGTGCTTGTTTCAAGAATAGTCGGATCCAGCCGAAACGCTGCCTGAAAGGCACGATACCCGTCTTCAAACTGCCTCTGTGCGAAATACGCGGATCCCATATTCTTATATGCCGCGGCAAACGATGGCTTGGCATCGATGGCTTTCAGATAGTACCGGATTGCTTCCTTATACTTGCCCCTTACGTGATAGCAGCTTCCGAGATTGTTCCATGCCTCCGCGTATTTTGAATTCAGCTGGACCGTCCTCTCAAATTGGTCCTGTGCCAGCTCGATTTGTCCCATCCGCTGATAGCCGATTCCCAGCTTGTTCCAGGTGGAGGAATCGTTGGGATTGATGTCCAGCGCCTTTTTATATTCCTCGATCGCACCGGGATTATTTCCGCGGGCGAGCAGATTATCGCCGTGCTCCACCCGGATCATGGCTTCCCGCGTCTTTTGGGCTGCGGCATGCATCGTCTGCTTCGAGATAGATTTCGATGAGACCATGATGACGTCGACAATTTTTTCGCCCGTTTGCGGATTCATCAGCAGATCGACGGTGCAGATGGCGCCATCGTTCAGCATCAACGGACCGGGAAAATTCGGAATCGATCCGGCCAGCGGGGCCGGAATCGGACATTCAGGACACTGCAAATGACGGTGCAGTTCGGCGGCAACCTCTCCGGGCAGCCCCTTGAATTCGAAACGGTATTGCCGGTTCTTTGCCGATCCCACATCCAGGCGATACCCGAAATAGGCGCCCCCCTTCTGATCGTAAAGAACACGTGAGATTCCTTTGGATCGCGGAAATACGACGTCGCCGATCGTGCCTTCGGAGACCTCATTGCGCGAACGCACAAGCGCCGTGCCGATATTCGTTCCGTTCCCGAGCTCCGCAATGGCAATAGCGTAATTGTTCGCTTTCTGTGCATAGGCCTGTGTTGAAACAGGCCAGCTGCAAATCAGAGCTAGAAGGATGGGCGTGATTCTCACTGCCGGTGTTCCTCCATGACCGTAACGTTTGCGTCCGAAACCGGTTGAAAACCCTCCAGGCTGGTATGGATAACAAGCGGAGGTTCGGCATGAGAGGCCTGCAATCCTCCCGGGCCTGTGACTGCTGGCGGAACCGTTGTCACATCCGGCTGGCGGCGAATCACTGCTGCAGCCGCTATGAACAGCAACGCTAGAGCTGCGACCGCGACCGGAAGCGGCACCCGAACCGACGTGAAGAAAAAGCGATGCCATAGTGGACGAGACCGGGTCGCCTTGCGGTAATCCTCCATAATGCGCCGGTCCAGATCTCGCGAAGCCTCCGGTGCGCGCCATTCCTGAAGCACGCCGTTGAGCGCGGGATCGCGCTCGTCGGATAAATCCGTCCGCCTGATTACGGGTGTCCTGTCGGTCATGGTTTTATCTCCTCCAATGGCGTGTTCTCTCCGGGCGCAATCCAGACTGCGAGAAGGCCGCGCAGCCTCTGGCGCGCGCGATGCAGGCGTGATTTGATGGTTCCGATATCCGTCTGCGCCGCGGCCGCTGCCTCGGAAAGGCTGAGCTCCTCAAATTCAAACAGGATGACGGCTTCGCGTTGCAGAGGGGGAAGGGACGCGATAGCCTGGCGCACTCCCTCGGCGATCTCGGATGATCGCAGTTGCTCATACGGACCATTCTGCCAGACCGCATCACGGGTTTCATCAACTTCTTCCACATCCGTTTCCAGGCCGCGGCGGCGCAATTGCTTCCATACCAGATTGCGAGCCGCGGCGCACAAATACGTTTTCAACGAAGCACGATCGGGATCAAAAAGCTGCGGCTTCCGCAGCAGAGAAAGAAAGCAGTCGTGTGTTATATCCTCCGCCGCGGCAACCGACCCAAGCATCCTATAGGCAAAGCGGAAGACGCAATCCCGGTGGCGTTCATAAACAGCTCGAAACGCCGATTCATCTCCCCGGCACGCCTGCTCCAGCAGCTCTGCTTCAGTCCTCCCGTCGGACATGCCTCCTCCGGTCCGTATAGTCTCGTTGCGCACTATTTTATTACCACGAAAGGTATGCCAGGATACGGCGTTTTTTTTCAGCCGTCGGATTTCAGCCTTCAGGTGTCAAGCGTCAGCCTTCAGCCCGGATTATAGGAGGGCATCGATGATGCAGGGGATGCCTGTTCGACCGGCGCGCATTCACACATGTGGGTCGCGGCTTCGCCTGTGATCTGCACGGAAATTTTATCTTGTGTGGATTGTGTCATCGCCGCTGCGGTTTTGGCTTTTTTTGGAGCGGGCTTTCAGCCCTTCTCATTGACTTCAATGTTTTCCCAGGCTTCGCCCTGGGCTGATATGAACCGCGCTTTCGGCGCTTTTGGTTATTGGTTCTGGATCAGCCTCAGCGCGGAAGGCGCGGCGCCATATCGGCCTTATAGTAAGTCTGCAGCGATTTTGCTGCGAACTTATACTCAACCCTACAGAGGCGTTCAGGAGGGGGAGCGAAAAAATGGAGCGCGCGCATTCCGACTCCGGGAACATAATTGATAATGGTTGGTCCCGTTTTGCGTCCCTTTTTGAGAACGAAAATCCAAGCTTGGAACAGAGTCAAAATCTCAGTTCGGCACATTTATTGTTTCGGATAGTATTTCAGCAGTGCCTCAGGCATACCTCCCTCAGTGAGGACAACACGGTTGCTGATGAGCCAGCGCCCTTCCTGCTTGACCAGTTCAGTCCGTTCACGCCCGTACTCTGTAATTTTTCCCTCTGTTGTCAACAGGTCCGACTTGATGCTGTGCCAGAGAAATGTTGCAACAGCTTTGTCACCCTGTAAATCAATCTTCATGTTCGTTAACATCATCTCGGATACACCCTTCGGTATGGCGTCTTTCGCTTTCGGCTCATTTTCCTTGCCGCCGCCGACGACCATGCCATACATTGCCTTGATCTCCTCTATGCCGTTGGCAACCATTCCGTTGACCTCTAGCCTGCCGTCTTCAGCGAAGAAGGACACAAAATCATGCTTGCTGTCCGGCCTGAACTGCGCATAGTAATCGTAGAAAAATTCCTCAATGGCGGTGCGCTCCATCAGCGTTGTCAGTTCAGGCGGTGTTGTTGTCGGCGCCTTGGAACAGGCGGCCAGAAGCCCAAGAGCGGCCAGAATAGCAAGCAGGCTGAATTTTAATTTCATGGTGTAATGGTCAACATTATGTGGTGTCATTTTGGATTCTCCTTACGGTAAATTAGTAACTATTCATTCATGCCCTGAATATTATAAAACAGGTCTTATGGAAGGTTAGGGTTTAATATGTCCAAGTGAAGTTGGTGCGATCCGAAGCATAGTAAAATCAGACCTGTAAATTCATCGAAAATGACATAATACTTCCTATCAGAAGCCACTGCTGCCGCAATAAGAATGAAAAAGCTTGTGATAGAATCTTTGCATGGATTATCACAAAATCATACCATCGAACCCGGAAAGAGAAGCGGTAAGCCTTGCCCTGCCCGGAAATTTTATCTTGTGTGGATTGTCATCGCCGCTGCAGTTTTTGACCTTTTTTGGGGCGGGCTTTCAGCCCTTCTCATTGGCTTCAATATTTTCCCAGGGCTTCGCCCTGGGCCTGGAGTTTATACATTTTCCTTAAGCCGTGAAAGCTGAATTCAGAGGGATCCTGCATTCATGCCGCGCTTTGCATGATCTTTCTAA
>JAFGIY010000039.1 GCA_016929335.1 Acidobacteriota bacterium
CCCTGGGCTTCGTTTCGCAGCCGCTTCGCGGCTGTTTGCCGGGTCCTCCATTATCATTCCAGTCTCAAATGTATAAACTCCAGAGGTCGCGGCTGAAGCCGCGACCCACATGGTTCAAGGCATGCCTGATTGACTTGAGTTTTGAGACAGTCTCTTACGCCCTGGGCTTTGCTGCCCGGCACTTTCAGCCACGAGTCGCATGTTCAGGATTACCACCAAAATAATTTATATTTTGTTGTTGAAAGGGGTCCGGAGTGGACCGTTTGAGGGCAAAAGTGCGCGTTGCACACAAGATTTTGTGATAAAAAAGAGTCTTAACCCACTATCTTGTGGAAAAAATCGAAATAAATCTTGACAAGCAATTGCGATTCCCTTATACAAAACTTCGAAAGGTTATGAGTGGATGAGAGTTGGACTTACATTCAACATGAAGCGGGGCGAAACGGAGGATGGGCAGGAGCCTCCGTGTAGTATCCGGAACGATAACCAGGCGGAGTGGGATTCGCCGGAGACGATTACGGCCGTCCGGCAGGCTCTTGAAGAGCGTCATGAGGTGATTCCGATTGATGCGGCTGAAGATGCGTATGCGACGCTTCAAGGGAAGCGGCCGGACATTGTTTTCAACATCGCGGAAGGCGCGTCGGGCCCCTGCAGAGAAGGTTACATTCCATCCATTCTCGAGCATTTGCAAATTCCTTACACGGCAAGTGATCCTTTGACCTTGAATATCTGTCTCGACAAATCAAGAACGAAAGAGATTCTCGCATACTACGGTTTACCGACCTCCCGTTTCCGGGTCGTCAGCGACAATAATTTTTCATTTAATAGCCTCCATTATCCGCTGATGGTGAAGCCTCTGTATGAAGGCTCGAGCATCGGCATCCGCAACGACTCGCTGGTAAGAACTCGGCAGGAAATGCGTGAGCGTGTGTTGTGGCTGCTGAACAATTATAACGAGCCGGCTCTCGTCGAAGAGTTTCTGCCGGGAAGAGAGTTCACCGTTGCGATTCTGGGAAACGGGGATGATGCGCGCGTTCTTCCGATTGTCGAAATTCTTTTTGATTCGCTTCCGCAGGGAGTGAATCCCATTTATTCATACGAAGCCAAGTGGATCTGGGATCGGAGCTCGAATCCGCTGAAAATTTTTGAATGTCCCGCAAGCATCAGTCCGGAGCTGAAGTCGGAAATGGAGAGCGTCTGTCTGCGGGCATACAGCATCCTGCGGTGCCGCGACTGGTGCCGCATCGATGTTCGACTGGACTCAGCGGGCCATCCTCACATCCTGGAGCTCAATCCGCTGCCGGGCATCCTTCCGCGCCCGGAAGACAATTCCTGTTTCCCGAAATCAGCGCGTGCAGCGGGCATAAGCTACAATCAGCTGATCAATGGAGTCCTGGACATCGCCTGCAAGCGATACGGATTGTCCTAATGACCCAATACGACTGCGTGGTGCTCTACAATGCGGCGGCCATTTCGGAGCGCGAAGGCTGCGAAGAGACCGTCTATCCGGCGAACATCCTCCGCGAGGAAGTGGGCGCCATAGAGGAAAGCCTGCGGGAGGGCGGTTTCCGTCCTTACGTACTAGCCGTCGAAAATTTCTCGAAAGATCTGATCTATACCCTCACGAAGATCTCCCCGAAATTTGTCTTCAATCTTTGTGAAGAGATCAACGGGAAATGCGAACTGGAAATGTGCGTGGCAGGCCTGCTCGAGCTGATGGGAATTCCGTATACGGGTTCGGATCCGTTTGCCCTGGGACTGGCGCTGAACAAATTTCATGTCAAACAGATTCTGCGTTCGGCCGGCATTCCCACCGCGCGCGGCTATCTGCGCCATCCCGGACAGAAGTTGACGGTCCCGCGCGGCATGCGGTTTCCGCTTTTCGTGAAGCCGGCGCGCCAGGACGCAAGCCTCGGAATCAACAGCAACTCCGTTTGTCATACACCGAAGCAGCTTGAAAAGCAGATTCTTTATATTCACGAAGTGTATGAACAGGAGGCGTTGGTCGAAGAGTATCTTGATGGGAGAGAATTCAATGTCTCCGTCGTGGGGGGACGGAGCCCTGAAGTTCTCGCCGTTTCAGAAATTAACTTTTCCGGATTGCCGGATGACGAGCCGCGAATCGTGAGCTATCGAGCCAAATGGGACGAAGAAAGCGTGATGTACAACTCGACGGTACCGATTTGTCCCGCGAATATCACGAAGCGGCTTGAAAACCGGATTAAGGACATTGCGATTCGAAGTTATCAATGTATTGGATGCCGCGATTATGCGCGCGTGGATATGCGCACCGATTTCCGCGGCAGCCTCTATGTGCTCGAAGTCAATCCGAATCCGGATATTTCACCGAAGGCAGGATTCGCCAGAGCTGCGCGTGCCGCAGGTTATTCCTATTCCGAGATCATTCTCCGAATCGGTGATGCGGCCATGAAACGCGGCGCTGAGATCGCTGCTGCCGTTTATGCATTCTGACGACCACCCAGGTGTCCTAATTCGACCGATGGTGCAGGCAGACCGCGAGGCTGTCGCCGATCTTATCGTGTCTGCAGGAAACTTCAATCAAACCGAAATCGACTGCGCTCTGGAACTGGTGGATATTTATCTCGCCGATGAGGAGCAGACCGATTATCACATCGCGGTTGCCCAGGATTCTGCGTCGCGCGTGCAGGCGTATGCCTGCTGGGGTCCCGTGCCGCTTACCAGGGGAACCTTCGATCTTTACTGGATTGCCACACATCCGGATGCGCGCAGCCGCGGATTCGGACGCGCGCTCATGAATTTCGTCGAAAACAAGGCGCTGGAGAGAAAAGGCCGGCTGCTGGCGGTGGAGACATCGTCGAAACCGTCGTATGCAAGCACCACAGCATTTTATCGCCGTCTCGGATATGCGGAGATATACCGCATAGCGGATTTCTACGATATCGGGGACGACAAACTGACTTTTGTGAAGAGGCTGTCCTAACAAGGAGACGAGCTCGCACATGGAACAGATGGAGCAGTGGACGATTGATTTACGCAACAGCGTAACACAGGGTGCAAAGCTTGAAGACGATTTTGGAGCGGATGCCGGGGAAGTCGACGCCGTCTGCAAAGTCTATCCGATGAGAATTCCCCGGTATTACTACAACCTGATCCGGAAGAAGGGAGATCCCATCTGGATGCAGTCGGTGGCGTCCATCAATGAACTGATGGACGAAGGCTCGCCGGAGGATCCGCTGCATGAAGAAGAAGACAGTCCCGTGCCGAGGCTGACGCATCGCTATCCCGACCGGGTTCTTCTGTTGATCACGGACCGGTGCCCGATGTATTGCCGGTTCTGCACGCGCAAGCGCATGGTCGGGCAGACCAGCGCGATCAGCGAGAAGACCATCGCGATGGGAATAGACTATATCCGCAGCCACAAGGAGATCCGCGACGTGCTGCTGTCCGGCGGAGATCCTCTTATGGTGAGCGACCGCAAACTCGAACGCATCATCTCGAGCCTGCGCGCCATCCGTCATGTGGAGATCATTCGAATCGGAACCCGGTTCCCCTGCGTTCTGCCGAGCCGGATTACGGACCAGTTATGCAACATGCTGAAGAAATATCACCCGATCTTCATCAACACGCACTTCAATCATCCGCGCGAGATAACTCCGCAGGCCAAAGAAGCGTGCGAACGGCTTGCGAACGCCGGAATCCCGCTCGGTTGCCAGACGGTGCTTCTGAAGGGCGTCAACGATGATCCCGTGATACTGAAGGAATTGATGCACAAGCTGTTGATGATGCGCGTGCGTCCCTATTATCTGTATCAGGCGGATCTGACCCGGGGGACGAATCATTTCCGCACCCGCGTGGAAACCGGTCTGGAGATCATGCAGGCGCTGCGCGGCTTTACCACGGGCTTTGCCGTGCCTCAGTTCGTCATCGACGCTCCGGGCGGAGGAGGAAAGATACCTCTTATGCCGGATTATGTGGTGAAGTTCGATGAGAAGGAAATCATCCTGAGAAATTTCGAGGGAAAGCAGTACTGCTATCCGCAGACCAGTCAACGCTACGTCAAAGATACCCGGGAGATCGAACTCATCAACTTCTAGGCTCTGGCCACGAATTGCACGAATTTAAAAATTTCATATTTTAATAATTCGTGTAATTCGTGGCCGGACGGAAGAAGCTTTTCTTGAACTGGCGCCCGGGCGCTGCTAATCTGCACTCTACAAATCCTCTGGAGTTGGTTTAATGGTAACTGTCAAAATCGGTTCCACTCTGCTCCAATGCGGTTCGAAGCCGTTTTTCATTGCGGGGCCGTGCGTCATCGAAAGCGAGAAGCACTGCCTGAAAATGGCGGAGCGGCTGGCGGAATGCGCCGCGCGTTTGAAAGTGCAGCTGATATTCAAAGCGTCCTACGACAAAGCGAATCGCACTTCGTTGGATTCCTACCGCGGGCCCGGGATGGAGGAGGGATTACGCATCCTGGAAAAAGCCAGGGAAGTGAGCGGTCTTCCGGTTCTGAGTGATGTCCATGAGACCTCGCAGGTGCCCGCCGCCGCCGATGTTCTCGATGTGATTCAAATCCCTGCTTTCCTTTGCAGACAGACCGATCTGGTGAAGGCTGCTGCGGCCACCGGGCGCTGTGTGAACCTGAAAAAGGGCCAGTTCCTGTCGCCACAGGAAATGGGCAAGGTAGTGGAAAAAGCGAGATCGACCGGCAATAAAAACATACTCCTGACTGAAAGAGGATCTTCTTTCGGATACAACAATCTCGTCGTGGATTTCCGCTCCTTCGTGATCCTGCGTTCTTTCGGCCAGCCGGTGATCTTTGATGTGACGCACAGCGTGCAGTCGCCGGGCGGGCAGGGCGACAGATCCGGAGGAGATCCCCAGTTTATTCCTTATCTTGCCCGTGCCGCTGCGGCGATCGGCGTGGATGGATTCTTTTTTGAAGTGCATGATAATCCCCCGAAAGCTCTGTCCGATGGAGCCAATGCTTTGAACCTGAAAGCATTTCCGAAGCTGGTGCAGGAAATTCTCACGATCCGCAATTCGGTCCGGAGGATCAAGTGAAGCGGCCGGATACGCAATCCTCGTTGGCTACGGCGATACGCGTTCTGGAGATGGAAGCGGATGCGATCAGAAGTCTGGCTGTCCGCATGGGAGAATCCTTCCTGCGCGCGATCGACCTTGCGGCCGAATGCACCGGGAAGATTGCCGTCACCGGATTGGGCAAATCCGGCCTTATCTGCAAAAAAATCGCGGCGACACTCAGCAGCACCGGTTCCCCGGCGATTTTCCTGCATGCCGCCGATGCGCTTCACGGCGATTGCGGATTGCTGGCCAAAGACGATCTGGTGCTGGCGGTTTCGAAAAGCGGAGAAACGGCCGAGATCCTGCAGCTTTTGAATGTTGTCAAGAGGCTGGGACTGCCTGTGATTGCAATGGCCGGCGACCGGGACTCCACGCTTGCTCAGTATGCCGATGTATTTCTCGATGTAAGTGTGGCCGAAGAAGCCTGTCCTCTCGGCCTGGCGCCCACAACCAGCACCGCAGCGGCGCTGGCGATGGGCGACGCGCTGGCAATGGCTCTCATGGAAAGGAAGGGATTCGGCAGGGATGACTTCGCATCGATTCATCCGGCCGGAAGCATCGGCAAGAGACTTCTGCGTGTCGGGGAATTGATGCATCGCGGCGAATCCATTCCGCGCGTGCTCGAATCAACTCCCATGCCGGATGTCATTTATGAAATGAGCCGAAAGAGCCTGGGCATGACGGTAGTTACCGATCCGAACGGCGTTCTGGCGGGAGTGATTTCCGACGGAGACTTGCGGCGGCTGCTGCAGAAATCATCCGATCCCCTCAATCTTTCCGCCGGGCAGGTGATGACGCACGGGCCGAAAACGATTTCTGAAAACGAACTGGCAGGCGCGGCGCTTTCCAAAATGGAAGAGACAAAAATTACCAGCCTCGTCGTTGTCGATGAATCCAGGAACGTAATAGGCGTCGTCCATGTCCATGATTTGTGGCGCACAGAACTCTTCTGAATGAAATCAACCGCCGATTCTCACAGATTATCCCAGATTCATGACCCGTGAAAATCTGTGAAAATCCGCGGTTCCTATTTTTAAATCGCCCATGTTATGACGCCGAACGCGAAGGGATGCTTCAGGTCCGGATGCCGGGGCAGAACACGCGCGGTATATCCGTGCAAGCCGCTTCCGCAGCAGGGAACCGTCGTCACTTCGTAAATGTATGCGTCATTTTCCCGGCGGACGGGCTGCATCTCCGCAATAGTCGGGCGGGTAATTTCGCCGTCCGAATTCAGAGGTCCCGTGTAGAGTTCTACGCGGATATCTTCCGGCGTAAGAGCGCCGGTCCGGACCCGGGCTGAAAAGGAGACGCTCTCTTCCGCGGGGATTTCCGCCGCGAATTTCGATTCCAGCATTTCGACCTGAATACTGGGCCAGGCTGTCCGGATCCGCCTTTTCGTGGCGGCGTGCTCTTTAGCCAGAGCCGCTCCGTTGGCGATCAGGCTTTGATGGTCGAGATGCGCGGGCAGGTAAAATTTCTCCGTATACTCCCGAATCATTCTGTTGGTATTGAACTGGGGGCACAGGCTGTGGATGGAGGACATCATCAGGGCGACCCATCGTCTCGGCAGGCTGTCGGCGCGCCTGTCATAGAAAGTGGGGATAATATCGCGTTCCAGGATGTCGTACAGGGCATCCGCCTCAACCTGATCCTGATAATCACGGTCTGAATAGGATTCTCCGCGGCCGATGGCCCATCCGACCGGGCGATGGTCCGAGTCGGTTGAGAGATAGGCTTCGTCCCACCAGCCGTCCAGTGTGCTCACATTCAACGCGCCGTTGGCAAGCGCCTTCATTCCGCTGGTGCCGCTGGCTTCGTTCGGACGCAGAGGGGTATTCAGCCAGATATCGACGCCCTGGACCAGGTATCGGGCGACGCTGACATCGTAATCTTCGAGAAATACCATGCGGTGACGGAACTGCGGCTCCCGTGCGAGCAGGATGATCTGGCGAATGAGGTCTTTGCCTGCATCGTCCTGCGGATGAGCTTTGCCCGCGAAGATGATCTGCACCGGCCGTTTTGGATCGTTCAGGATGCGGGCAAGTCTCTCCTTGTTCCGGAGAATCAGAGTGCCGCGTTTGTAAGTCGCGAACCGGCGCGCAAATCCGATGGTCAAGGCGTCGGGATCCAGCGCATCTTCGATGGATTGAATTTCCGCCTGCGATGCATTCCTTCGCTTCATCTGCTCGTGCAGGCGTCTCCGGGCGAAGGCGACAAGGCGTTCGCGCCTTCGCTCATGCGTGTGCCAGAGCTCTTCGGCAGCAATGGATTCGACGCGCCGCCACACGCTTTTTTCCGCAGGCTGCTCGCGCCAGCTGGGGCCCAGATAGCGCTCATACAGCTGCTCCATTTCCTGGGAGATCCAGGATAGAAAGTGCACGCCGTTGGTGATGTGGGTAATCGGAATCTCTTCTTCAGGCACGTCGGGCCACAGGTCGCGCCACAGCCGGCGGCTGATCTGTCCGTGCAGTCTGCTGACGCCATTGCTGAAGTTGGCCATGCGGAGAGCCAGGATGGTCATGCAGAAACTTTCCCTGTCGTCCTCCGGATTCCGTCGGCCCAGCGCCAGGAAGCGTTTGCGGTCGATGCCGAGCTTCGGGATGAATTCGGAAAAATATTGATCCATCAGCTCCGGCGGGAAATAGTCATGACCGGCGGTAACCGGAGTATGCGTGGTAAAAACAAGAGCGGTTGAAGCCAGTTCCCGTGCTTCCGCGAAAGACAGAGAATGCTTTTCCATCAGGCTGCGCACCAGCTCAAGCGTGCCGAACGCGGAGTGTCCTTCGTTCATGTGATATACCGTCGGGTGGAGATCGAGGGCTTCAAGCGTACGGCATCCGCCGATTCCCAGAAGTATTTCCTGGCGGATGCGGTTACGGATATCTCCGCCGTAAAGCTGATCGGTAATATCGCGGTCTTCGCTGCGTTCGTTTTCCGGAATGTTGGTATCGAGGAGATAAAGGGAAACGCGTCCGGCAGCAACACGCCAAACCTGTGCGAAGACCTTGTTGTTCGGATAGTTGATCTCAATGACCACTTTTTTGCCGTCATGCCCGCGCACGAGGGCTGCCGGCATTGCATGAAAGTCGTTGTCTTCGTTGTCTTCCTGCTGCCAGCCGGCTGCATTCAGATACTGGCGGAAATATCCCTGCTGATAGAGCAGGCCGATGCCGACCAGGGGTACGCCCAGATCGCTGGAGGATTTCAGATGATCGCCCGAGAGTATTCCCAGACCTCCCGCGAATATGGACATGCATTCGGTCAAGCCGAATTCCGCGGAGAAATAGGCGACGAGGGGATCCTGGACATCCCCATGGGTTTTGCTGAACCAGGAGGATGTGCTTTTCATGTAGTTTTCGAAGTCGCTGTAAACGCGGTCAAGATGGGCGACAAAGGATTCATTGGCGGCCGCATCTTCCAGCCGTTTCTGGTCGATGATTCCCAGCATGCGCACCGGATTATGGCCGCTTTTTTCCCAGAGATCGCTGTCGAGTCTTCGAAACAGTGCAATTGCGTCGTGGTTCCAGGACCAGCGCAGGTTATAGGCGAGTTCCCGCAATCGTTCGAGAGAAGGCGGAAGTCTCGGGATAATCGTCAATGTATGAGCTGGTTTAATCGCCACAATGTCCTCCTGACAGATGAAGTGATTCAAGCGACCGGCGGATACCGGAGCCGGCCGATTTCAAACGGCAATGACCATCATGCGAAACCGCCACAGCCGATGCAAATATTCTGATATGTATTATAGAACTGTTTGAACAGATGTTCCTAGCAGATCGAAACAGGGATCATTCTTTCTGAAATGAAACCCGTATGGCGAAATTTCTCAGATGTCAATCAAATGCACACTTTACCAATGCCATCACGGAATCGTATCTGGAGTTACGATAGTGGCCAGCTGTTCGAGCATCCTCCGCCCGAGTATCTTGCCTTTCACCGCTAAGCGCCGCTGCTGATCATCGCTGAGCAGAATACGTTTTTTGCCGAGCTTTCCTCGAAGCACACGATTCTCTGCTCTAAGGTACTCGATTACATCTTGTTCATGACGGTTGATCCAGCCGGCGAGAAGGCTAAATTCCTGCTCGTTGGAGCGTATGCGCTGACTGTGCACGGCTATCCTCGCGCAACAATGGATATCGACATTTGGATCCTGCAATCGCCCGAGAACGCCCGCGCGGCTATGCGGGTGCTGCAACGCCCATTTTTATTAATTGCCTTAACCCGCTTTATTCATGAAGGTTCGTCGCGAGGCGGTGCAGACGGGCGTGGCTGCAAGGCGCGCGACGGGAGGCTTCCGAAGGCG
>JAFGIY010000250.1 GCA_016929335.1 Acidobacteriota bacterium
ACATTGGAGGCATCAGGCAGTTTGCCGCATCCCGGATCGCCCGTGATTGTGAGGGAGATGTCGTCTCTCCTTGATTGGATCATTGGGTAGATGTCCCTCAGAAACCAGTCCATAGCATCAAGATTGGCATTATAGCGCAGCGATCCAGTGAAGATCAGAGAACCAAGGATCTTCTCTTTGGTCAGCCTTTCATATCGGCTCAGATCGATACTGTTGGGGATAACATGGATGGATGGATAGCCAGGAGCGATTTCCGCGAGCATTTTGCTTTCTGGTTCCGATGCAACCGTACAAAAACTGAAGTTTGGCAAAAGGTCTGCCACAAATCTCCGGTGCTTTGCCCATCGGAGCCAAGCTCGCGCTTGCTCTACCATGGGACGTTTTCGTGATTGATCGGGCCGGAAGCAGCCGAGTTCTACCTCCTCGAAAATTGCCGGAATTCCCTCGAAGCAACGGTAATAGCTTGCCATTGCTGTCTGTGACGCGACAATCAGGTCGAACTTCGTGCGATCCATCGTCCCGCGAATGAGCGATGCCATTTCCGGTCTGTAAGTGTCGACAAGATACCGAGGCTGATTGGAAAAAAACCCCAGAATAGCGCGCCTGCTGTTAGGCCTGAATTCCATATAGGGACAAACCTGGATTTCAGCGGGACCTGGACTGGGGAAGTTTTCTGTGGAAATGTTCTCTAGAGGATCTACGAAGCTTATCAAGGTGACGCTATGCCGCTCACAGAGAGTCCCCAGGAGATTCAGGATGCGGATTTTGGAGCCGTTGTCCGGAGGATATGGATACCAGCGGGAAAGGAATAGAATTTTCATAGAACTATGGTCTTGAAATATTCGACTGTGCGACGCAGACCTTCACGCAGACTGATTTCGGGCTTCCATCCGAGCTTTTCCGCGGCACGGTCGGCGTCGAGGAAAATCCGATAAACCTCGCCCGCTTTTGCAGGGCCATGGACGGCCGCGCCCTTAAACTCCGTTAATTCGTTCAGTGCTTCAAAGACCTGATTGACCGATGTCGGGATCCCGCTTCCTATATTCAGGATTTCCCCTCCGGCCCGGTTCAGCGCAAGAACGCTCGCCCTCGCGACGTCTAAAACGAATACAAAATCCCTTTCCTGATCGCCCGTTCCATTGATGATTGGCTGCGCCTTGTTCAGCATCTTACCGATGAAAATGGCCACGACTCCCGCCTCGCCTAGGGGGTCCTGTCTTGGACCGAAAACATTGGGATATCGCAGCACCGTAAAGTCAATGCCAAAGCTTGATTTATATATATGCAAAAAATGCTCCACATGGTGCTTGCTGGCGCCATAGGGGTCGAGAGGATGGATCGGATGATCCTCAGAAACAGGCAGCGATTGAGGTTCTCCGTAAACGGCGCCGCCTGTCGACGCATAGATGACCTTTCGCACGCCGAATTGCCGGCAGCATTCGAGCACATTTACCGACCCGACTACGTTGACTTCGGTGTACAGAAGCGGCTTTTCGAACGACTCCCGAACATTGGCCCGGGCTGCCTGGTGATTGACGACCTCCGGTTTCTCCTCGGCAAAGACTTTTGCCAGCTGCTCGCTGCGGATATCCACTTCATGAAGACACACATTCTCCGGCACATTCCGCCGGAATCCTGTGGAAAGGTCATCCACGACGCAGACTTCATGCCCCGTGGCTAGATAGGCTTCCACCACATGCGATCCAATAAATCCCGCTCCACCCGTTACAAGAATTTTCATAATTTAAGCCACAGATTCCACCAAAAATTAATAGGCCCCGCGTTTTTTCAGCACCGCTGGAGGAGTTTGCACAAACAATATCTGCAGGTCGAGCCAGATGCTGTAGTTGCGGATATAATACATGTCGAGCCGAATCCGTTCCTCGTAGGAAATGTCCGACCGGCCGGAGACTTGCCACAATCCAGTGATTCCCGGCCTTACAGTCAACAGATTGAGCCTCTGGTGACCATACTTTTTTTCCGCCTCAACAGTGGTAATGAAACGCGGTCCCACCAGGCTCATGTTTCCGAGGATAATGTTAAACAGCTGGGGAAGCTCATCCAGGCTGAGTTTTCTGAGCCAGCGGCCCACTCGTGTGACCCTCGGATCATTTTTCAGTTTGTATTCTGTCTGAAGCTTTTGCACAAGTTCCGGATGATCCCGCAATATTTCATCGCCATTGAGGAACATGGTCCGGAACTTGAAGGCATCAAACTGCCGGCCTGATATTCCAAGAACTTTATGCCGGTGGATCGCCGGCCCCGGAGAATCCAGCTTAACCAGCAAGGCAATGATTAGGAATATCGGCCAGGCTAAAAACAACAAACAGAATGTCAATACCAGATCCATGGTGCGCTTGATGAAAGCTTCAATCGGCTCCAGCCGCATCTTGTTAAGGCTGACTAAGGGTACAGTTCCCACTGTCCTGACAGTTACTCCCGTTGTAAAAAGCTCATAAAGGCCGGAAGATATGCGCAGGTTAACATTCGGAATTGCATTCAGTTCCTCGCCAAGCTTGAGCAATTCCTCATTGCTCAGGGCAGTAACGGCAACAATAACGTCTTCAATGCCATGAGCGGCAATGAGCCGGCGGATTTCCCCGACGGCGCCCAATATAGGCAGATTCATCGGGCCATTCTGTATTTGCTCTCCATTTCCGGATGCGAATCCAAGCAACCGCAAGCCGGAAACGGGCCAGTCGCTCAAATCGGACGCAAGCGCAACCGCCTCCCGGTTGATACCGACGATCACCGCCGGAGTCAGCATGAATCCCTTTTTCCTCAAAGAATAGACAACCCTCCGGTTTATGAATCTGCTTAGCGCGATCAGAAAGAAGGAGAGAAGCCAGAAGGACACTAGCCAACTGCGCGAGACCACAAAGTGACGGGAGAAAAATAAAAGGAGCACCAGGACCATAGCGCCAGTGCTGGAAGCGTTAAAAATGCGCTTGTACTCGGCGATGCCCCCGAGTTTGATTTTAAGGCTATAAAGATTGAAGAGCAGCAGAAGCAGGATCCACAGGGGCAGCACAAGAGCAAATAGTATGGGATAGACTCCGGACGGCGGAACATATTCCGGCGCAACCGTGAGTTTAATGACAAATCTGATCCAAACGGCGAACTGGAAAGCCCATGCAACGGCCAGGATGTCCGTGCACAGAAGCCATAGCTTTAAATGCCGGCGCTGATTCTTTAAAGAAAGAGCAGGGATTGCGGGATATTGGATCGCTTGGGAGACCGTCCCATCGGCTGAAGGTATATTCATCCTATAAATCCATACAATTTGTGGTTCCTTTTGAAACAACGCAAGCCTGCGACCAAGCCCACCGCGGCAACAGGCACCAGCATGGCATCCACCGGCAGACGGTATCGGATAAGAGTCCAGGTCAGTAAATGGACGAGCGCATAGCCGGCTCCCAGGAGTAACAGCAAGGATGTGCCCGGAGCTTTTGGCTGGGTTTCCGTTGGATGTCCCTTGAATCGGCAAAATAGCAGCAGCATCAGTCCCAGGAGAGCGAATGGGAAAAATATCCCGGAAGATAGCATCCGCGCGTAATTGCTTGCCCTACCGGAGTTCTCTTCGGGCCAGAACTTGAAGTACTCCCTCAGGCGGCTTATCGAAAGCCTGAGGTAGCGAGCCGGATCCTCTCGA
>JAFGIY010000251.1 GCA_016929335.1 Acidobacteriota bacterium
AGCACAGGGATACCGAAATTCTCCGAAGCTTGCACAACATGGTCGAAAAGAAGGCCATGAGACAGGAATGCCGGGTTCCGCGGACATATTTATCCCCGAGATGAAGTGGTTCGACAAACCACTGGAAAGAGGGGGTCAGGCTGCGCGTCGCTCGTAGCGATGATGAAGCCCACCTACTTTGGGAATTTCAACGATCCTACCAATATGGGGCGGTTGGATCTCTCGAGGTTTCGGAGAATCCTTATCCAGTCCGAGATGACAGCGGCTGTCGTGATAATAGGAGAAATAGGATCGAAGATTTGCCCGAAGCGATGCCTCGTTGATCGTAAGGATGTGATCGAGGCACTCTCGGCGGATAGATCCGATCAATCGCTCGACATAGGGAGTCTGCCGGGGGGATCGGGGTGCCGTGAGCACTTGCTGAATTGCCAATTCCTCCAATTGGCGTTGAACAACCTCGCCGTAAATGCAATCTCTATCCCGAATAATATATTGAGGAGCGGAATCGTAGGGAAAAGCGTGAAGAAGCTGCTGCGAGGTCCATTCTGCGGTTGGATGAGACGTAACGTTGAAGTGAATGACGCGGCGCCGCTCATGAGACAGGACAAGGAAGACGTAGAGAACGCGGAAAGAGATCGTCGGAACGGTGAAGAAATCGATCGAGGCAAGCTGTTTGGCGTGTTTTTGCAGAAATGCGCGCCATGTCTGAGAGGGCGGTTTTGGATGCCGGTGCATGTATTTGGCAACAGTCGCCTGGGAAATGCTGATTCCGAGCTTGAGCAACTCTCCATGAATCCGAGGAGCTCCCCAGGTGGCATTATTTTTGCTCATGGTGCGGATGAGTTCGCGAACATCCTTGGGAATCCCCGGTCTTCCCGACTTGCCGTGCTGGCATTTCCAGGTCCAAAACAATCGGAATCCCTTGCGATGCCAGGCGATGACGGTCTCCGGTTTAACAATGACACGAGCCGAGCGCCACTGGGGCCAGAGCCGTAGGAGCCAAATCCAGAGGAATCGGTCCCAAAATTGGAGTTTGGGGCGGTGGGTGGAACGTTTCAAGACGATGATCTGCTGTCGCAAAGCGAGGATCTCGGTTTGGAGCGCGAGGCAAGATCGAAAGGCGGCGCGAAGTGCTGAGAATAATGGAATCAGGATGTTCAACATGAATCAGGAGGCTATCAGCTCAATTCGATACGTTCAATGTTTGCAGTCCGGATGGAGTTTTTGGCAGGCACAGATGAATATTTTCCATGCATGGGACTTGATGGATACACGAATGTGTATTATCATACACATTAGGAGGTGTAGTATGAGAACGAATGTTGTATTGAATGATCATTTGATGGACGAAGCATTCCAATACGCAGAGGGGATCCGTACGAAAAGAGAATTAATCGAGACTGCTTTAAGGGAATTCGTGAAAAACAAGAAGATGAAAAAGTTGAGCGAATTGAAAGGCAAAATTATTTTTACGGATAATTACGATTATAAGAAGATGAGAGAAGGAAAATGATACTCGTCGATACATCGGTACTGATTGATTATTTAAAAGGAATCGAAAACAGAGCGGTTGCTGCCTTTGACAAAATACTCGAAAGTGGCATGCCGTATGGGATAAACGAACTCATATACCTAGAAGTCCTGCAGGGCGCCCGGACGGCAAAGGAATACCAGAAACTTCAGGAGTATTTTGAAACTATCCCCTTCTTCCTGCTTAACCGCGGGAAAGAATCCTATGAACGAGCCGCCCATTTGAATTTTGCATGCAGAAGATCCGGTGTGACCGTACGAAGCACTATTGATTTGCTCATTGCTCAAACCGCCATAGAGAACAATATATATCTTCTGCATAATGACAGTGACTTTACAAACATGGCTAAAGCAATCAAGGAATTAAAAATATTTAGGATAATGGAATGACCATTGTTTCACTTTGTTTCCAGGCGTTGGTGTCATTTCCTTAAGGAACCGCTTTGATGACCACGGTCAGCGATGATGAAGGCTCACCCACATACATAAGAAATCGTTTGCCGTTCCGCGCCACAGCATATGGATAGCGCATGCCCAAAGAGAGGGGACCTACAATTCGCGTTTTGAACAGTGCTGTTGGAACGCCGGGCTTGAATCCTTGCTCCCACGACATGGGCACAACCATTAGGGTTCGATCGGCAGCAAGGTAGAAAAACTCTAGAAATTCAATTTGCAAATCAGGCAAAAATCATTTTATGCGAGAAAAAGTCGGAAAGGAAACAGAAATAGGCAGGGCCTGTCAGCCGAAGCTTTGGCGAACTCTGGCTTCGCCTTATGCCCATCAGCGGCATTTCTGTTTTTCTAACGCAAGGTTATCGTTGCAAGATGCTCGGCAGCCCTCTATTATAACGATCGCTTGGTCGCTCCGCAGAGACAGCCAGGATGAACCCGGAAAGCATACGCCGGGTCTATTTTCCAGGTTGTCGGGCCGGTATCACAGGTCTGTTCGTGAACGCCCGCTCGTGTGAAAATGCCGGTGTCTCCCTTCATCTTGGCGCCGCATGGTACGTTGCCTGAATTATGTTGTGCTGAATCTGTCAAATCCAAGCAAAGGATGACCGACATGATTGACCTCGAAGAAGCGGAAATCATTCCGGACATGTGGAAAGCCATATTCGAGAGCAACGACGTACGCTATTGCTACAATTGTGGAAGCTGTGTATCCGTCTGTCCGGCGGCCACAGCCGATCCTCCTCTGCTGATGCGGCGCCTGGCGCGCCTGGTGTTGCTCGGTCTTGAAGACGAGCTGCTGAATGACGACACGCCGTGGTCCTGTATTTCCTGCTCCAAGTGCGAAGAAGTTTGTCCCATGGGAGTGCGTCCCTTCGAACTGGGCTTGGCGATCCGCAGGTGGCAATGCAGAAATGATGAAACACGCATTCCTCCGTCGCTTCCCGAATTTTTTAAAGAGGGTTATACGCAACCCGTGGCTAAAGCCGTTGAACTGCGCAAATCTGTGGGATTGCCCGAGCTGCCCACCATTGACAAGTATCCTGAAATGCTTGAGGGATTCCAGGAAATGCTTATGAAGACCAAAGTGGTGAGTGCGAACGACTACATGTTCAAAAGGTCCTGAGAAATGAAGTATGCATTTTTCCCCGGCTGCAATACACCTGCAATCAGACCGGACGTTGAGCAGGCGATCAGGCTGAGCTTGCCGCGCCTTGGAGTGGAGCTTGTGGATATGGAGGGGTATGTCTGCTGCCCGGCTTTCGGCACGTTTCCTTCCGCCGACGAGAACGCCTATCTTGCCGTCAACGCATGGAACCTGTCCATCGGTGAAGAAAAGGGTTGCGATCTCATGGCTCAATGCGGCTCCTGCTACAGCTCTATCAAGTTGGGCCGCCGCCTTATGGAAGATGATACGAAGTTGGCTCAGGTAAACGAAATTCTGCGGGCAGCGAAACGAACCTACAAAGCCACAAACAACGTTCGCCACATTACGGATATCTTGTTCCACGATGTAGGAATCGAAAAGATCAAAGCCTCGATTACAAAGAATCTCCTGGGTATGCACTGTGTCGTGCAGTACCCCTGCCACACGCTTTATCCAAGTGAAATCGTCGGATTCGAACCTTCCGACAACAAGCCTCCGCATGTATTGAAAGATCTTGTCGAAGCCCTGGGTGCTGCAGTGGACTCATACAGCCTTGAATATTGTTGCTGCGGCGGCTCCGGAGGTCTCCACAAATCGGACCTCAAGGCTGCCCATCATTTCTATAAAAACAAGCTCGATGCCATTAAGGAAGAGACCAGGGCCGATTTTATTGTGACTTCATGCATCACCTGTCTGATGTGGATGGACAGCCAGCAGATACTCCTGAGCGACGCAGGCCGGGAATATTCCATTCCTGTCTTTGACTATAACCAGCTTCTTGCTCTTTGCATGGGCTTTGAGCCGAAGCAGGTCGCCGCAATCGCCAGCATCCCGCGCGATGAAGTGATCGATAGAATCCGCAATCAGCAGGAATAAAGCGATGATGCAGAATAAGAAATCGAAACCGCCAAACAAAGTACTGGTTGTTGGCAGCGGACTGGGTGGAATCCGCGCGGCTTTCGATCTGGCAGAAGCCGGCCGGGATGTCGTCGTTGTTGAAAGCGCCACCCATGTCGGGGGATTGATGACGCAATTGGACCGG
>JAFGIY010000040.1 GCA_016929335.1 Acidobacteriota bacterium
GCTGATTACCCCGATCGCTATGGAAAAGGGCTTGCGGTTTGCGATCCGCGAAGGCGGACGGACTGTCGGAGCCGGAACGATTTCTGATATTCTGGAGTAAGCGGGACAATCATGCTGAATGAAAAGATTAGGATCAGGCTGAAAGCCTACGATTACAGGGTGTTGGATCAATCCACCTCCGAGATCGTCGAAATTGCCAAGCGTACGGGTTCCAGAGTATCGGGCCCTATCCCTTTGCCGACGGTCAAAAACAAGTTTTGCGTCCTCCGTTCGCCTCACGTGGATAAGAAGTCGAGGGAGCAGTTCGAGATTCGGACGCATAAACGATTGGTGGATATTCTCGAACCTACTCCGCAGACGGTCGATGCCCTGATGAAGCTCGATTTGCCGGCGGCAATCGACGTTGAAATCAAGGCGTTCGGCACGGAACACAAATAGAAAGCGTTTCCCGTTTCCGGTTTCCCGTTCAGGGTTCGAACCTCGTAACGGAAAACCAGAAACGGGAAACGGGAAACGGCTATCATGGTTGATGGACTGATTGGAATTAAAGTAGGGATGACTCAGGTCTTCGACGAGAACGGGACGGTGGTTCCGGTCACTATTATCAAGGCCGGGCCCTGCGTCGTCGTGCAGAAAAAAATGAAAGATCCGGACGGCTATCAGGCTGTTCAGCTGGGTCTGGTTGAGTTTATTCGTCCCTCGCGTGTTAACAAGCCGAGAACCGGACATTTTAAGAAAGCCGGAGTCCCGCCCTGCCGCATTCTGCGGGAGTTTCAAGCCGAAGACGGCGAAACGCCGCTGAAAGTCGGGGACCAGATCCTGGTCAATCAGGTTTTCCGGGCCAACGATAAAGTGGATGTCCTGGGAACCAGCAAAGGCCGTGGATTTGCAGGTTTGATCAAGAGACATCACTTCGGGGGCGGAGCCAAGACACACGGCTCGATGTTCCACCGCGCTCCCGGATCGATCGGTGCATCGGCGTATCCGAGCCGCGTATTGCCCGGTATGCGCGCCGCCGGTCACATGGGATGCGATAATGTGACGACGCAGAATCTGAAAGTGGTTCGTATACAGGAACAGGAAAACATACTCTTGGTAAAGGGTGCGGTCCCCGGAGCCAACGGCAAATACGTGGTCATCAAAAAGGCGTAAATCACAATGATTCGAGATTCGAAATTCGACATTAAAAATCTCGAATTTCGAATTTCGAATCTCGAATCAAATAGAGGTTGATAATGGCGGAGATTGAGGTAAAAAACCTTGCCAATGAGGTGGTCGGCAAGCTGGAGCTTTCCGATGCGGTTTTTAAAGCGGACATCAACCAGCCCCTCATTTGGGAAGCCGTGAAGCATTACAATGATTCGCTTCGAGCCGGAACGGCCTCAACCAAAGTACGTGGGGAAGTGAGCGGGAGCGGCAAAAAACTGTGGCGACAGAAAGGGACTGGCCGCGCACGAATTGGAAGCATCAGGAGCCCTTTGTGGCGGCACGGCGGCACGGTTCATGGACCGAAGCCGAGGGATTATACCTATCGTTTCCCCCGCAAGAAGCTTCATGGCGCCATGCGGTCGGCTCTTTCGGCAAAATTGAGCGAAAACTCGCTGATGATAATTGACGCATTTTCTCTGGCGAGCAATAAAACAAAGGATTTCCAAAAGATACTCTCCGGCCTGGGCTTTACGGGCAAAGTGCTGGTGGTGGATTCAAGCGACAATAAAAACCTGATGCTCTCATCGAGGAATCTCCCTAAAGTCAAGCTGGTGCCAGGCTCCGGAGTCAACATTTTTGATATCGTAAACAGCAATGTGCTGCTTTTTTCCAAGGATTCCATCCTCCAGATGCAGGAGGTATTAAGCCGATGAACCGAAGAGAATATGTATTGAAGCTTCCCGTGATCACGGAAAAGAGCACACTCGTCAAAGAGAATCTCCGGACCGTTGCTTTCAAGGTTCTGCGTGATGCAAACAAAATAGAGATCAAAGACGCTGTCGAGAAGATCTTCAAAGTGAAAGTCCAGAGCGTACGGACTGCGAACTTCCACGGGAAAAAGCGGCGCCAGGGCCGATACACCGGGCGCCGGCCGGACTGGAAGAAGGCTTACGTAACGCTCAAAGAGGGCGAAAAGATGATCGAATTCTCGGAGACCGTATAAACAGTAGGAGCTGGGCGAAATCATGTCCTCCATAAAGACTTATAATCCCACGACACCGGCGATGCGGTTCCGGACAACTCTCGATAATAAGGAGTTGTCCAAGGATCGCCCGCTCAAGCGCCTGACTCAATCCAAACAGAGGATTTCGGGACGCAACAACAAGGGGCGTCTCACAATCCGGCATAGGGGCGGCGGCCACAAGAGGCTATACCGCGTTATTGATTTCCGGCGCGATAAGACGGGAATTCCGGCGAAGGTCGTTTCCCTGGAATATGATCCGAACCGGTCTGCCAGGATCGCTTTGCTGGCGTATGCGGATGGTGAAAAACGATATATCCTGGCTCCTGATGGATTGGCGGTCGGGGCTTCCATTGTGGCCGGCGAGGACGCCGATATCCTGGTCGGAAATTCACTGCCGTTGAAAAACATCCCCCTGGGCACGATGATTCATAACATCGAGCTGAAGAAGGGGAAGGGCGGCCAGATGGCGCGATCCGCGGGAACGGCTGCGCAATTGCTGGCGAAAGAAGCCGGATACGCCCAGATCAAACTCCCATCCGGCGAAACGCGGATGGTTCACCTCGACTGTTATGCCACGATAGGACAGGTCGGAAATCTCAACTATGAAAATGTATCCATCGGCAAAGCCGGGCGCACGCGCTGGCTCGGTAAGCGGCCTACAGTGCGCGGCGTGGTTATGAATCCGATCGATCATCCTCATGGCGGGGGTGAAGGGAAGACTTCCGGCGGCAGACATCCTGTAAGCCCATGGGGTTTGCCGACGAAGGGCTATAAAACGCGGAACAATAAACGTACTCAGCGCTTCATCATAAAGCGGCGCGGTAAATAGGGAGCAGCATGACCAGATCAGTCAAAAAAGGCCCTTTTGTGGATGAGCATTTACTTAAAAAGGTGAAAGCCGCTTCCGGCACCGGCAGCCGGACGGTCATTAAGACCTGGTCCCGGCGTTCAACGATCACTCCGGAGATGGTCGGCTTGACGATCGCCGTGCATAACGGGAAAAAGTTCATCCCCATTTACATATCCGAGAATATGGTCAGCCACAAATTCGGCGAGTTTGCGCCAACTCGGATATTCAAGGGACATACAACCAAGGTTGCTGAAAAAACAACAGCGGTGAAGCCGCCTGCAGCGTAGGAGAAAGGATTCGAGATTCGAAATTCGAGATTCGAGATTTATTTTCGAATCTCGAATCTCGAATCTCGAATTAAGAGATTATGGAAGCTATAGCAAAAGGCAAATACTTGAAGGGATCACCCCAGAAAGCCCGATTGGTCATTGATCTCATTCGCGGAAAGAACGTGCAGGAGGCTTTGGCTATTCTTCGTTTTACCAATAAGCGGGCTACCAAGCCGATCGAGAAGGTATTGCTTTCTGCGGTGGCAAATGCGAAGGAAAAAAACGCTGCCGCCGACGTCGACCAGTTCATTATCGAGCGCGCAGTAGTGGATTCCGGCCCTACAAAATACCGCCGGAGAGTTCGTCCGGCGCCGATGGGGCGGGCGTACCGTCAGCAACGACGCTATAAACACGTTAGCATTCTCATCAAAGGCAAGGACATAGAAGAAGAGTAGGGAGGTAATCCGTGGGTCAGAAAGTTCATCCTTACGGTTTTAGACTTGGCGTGAATCGAACTTGGCGCTCTCGATGGTTTGCTCGGAAAGACTACGGAGCCCTGCTTCATGAGGACCTTCGCCTGAAGACGATGCTCAAGAAGAAGTTCGCCCATGCGGGAATCTCGCGGATCGAGGTAGAGCGCGCAGCGAATAAATTGACCATCATCATCTTTACTTCCCGCCCCGGTATTATCGTGGGCAAGAAGGGTACGGAAATCGAGAAGCTCAAGAAGGACCTGCAGCTGCTGACGGGAAGAGACGTCAACCTGAAAATACAGGAAGTCAATAAGCCGGAACTGGATGCGCAGCTGGTCGCCGAGGGGATAACGCAGCAGCTCGAAAAACGAATCGCTTTCCGCCGCGCCATGCGCCGCGCCGTTGACGGCACCCTGCGTTTCGGAGCCAAGGGAATAAAGGTCCGCTGTTCAGGACGGCTGAATGGAGCCGAAATCGCGCGTACCGAGTGGTATCTGAGCGGGCAGCTGCCGCTGCATACGATCCGTGCGGACATCGACTACGGTTTCGCGGAAGCAAGAACCACGTACGGACAGATTGGTGTAAAGGTATGGATTTACAAGGGCGAGGTTTTTGAAATGCAAAAGCCTGAAAAGGCTGCCCGGTAGCCTCGAGGAGTTCGTCGATCATGTTGATGCCGAAGAAAGTCAAATATAGAAAACAGCAAAAAGGGAAACGCCGCGGCAAGGCGTGGCGGGGTTCCGAGGTTACCTTCGGGGAATATGGCCTGAAAGCCATGGAAACCGGTTGGGTGACCGACCGTCAGATCGAAGCTGGGCGCGTGGCGATTACGCGCTTTGTTAAACGCGGCGGCAAAATCTGGATCCGGGTTTTTCCCGACAAGCCGATCACGAAGAAACCGGCGGAAACCCGTATGGGCAAAGGGAAAGGGGCTCCGGAGGGATGGGTCGCCGTAGTCCGGCCCGGCAAGATCCTTTATGAAATGGAGGGGGTTCCCGAGGATCAGGCACAGGAGGCAATGCGGTTGGCCGGCCACAAGCTGAGCGTCAAATCCAGGTTCGTCAAGAGGTTTGGGAAGGGGGCGGAATGAAAGCTTCCAAGATGAGAGATATGTCTAAAGAAGACTTGATTCTGGAGGAATCCGAACTCCGCAAACAGCTTTTCAGGCTCCGTTTCCAGGCTGCCTCGGGCCAGCTGGAAAGTGCTCCGAAGATGAGGGGAATCCGACGGGACATCGCACGCATCGTAACGGTACTGAAGGAAATGGATCAGAAGAATTGACGATTTATGATTGACGATTGACGATTGAAAAACACGAAGTTTGTTCTCAATCGTCAATCGTAAATCGTAAATAGTCATAGGGGTGAAGATGGAAATTGAACAGAAAAAGAGGGGACTCCGCAAGAGGCAGGTTGGAACCGTAACCAGCACAGCCATGCAGAAAACCGTCAAGGTCGCCGTTGACAGGCTGGTACAGCATACTTTGTACAAGAAAATTCAGCGGAAAACCTCCAAATTTCTGGCGCACGACGAAAGCGGGATTTGCAGGGTCGGAGATCGGGTGCGCATCGTTGAGACGCGCCCGCTGAGTGCGCGCAAGAGATGGCGGGTGGAGAAGGTGCTAACCAGCGCCGCGAGTGTTGATTAGAGAATTACGAATGACGAATTACGAATGACGAACTGCCAAAACCGCTTTTAAATTCGTCATTCGTCACTCGTAATTCGTCATTCGAAACGGGGTCATCATGATACAGATGAGGACGATTTTAGATGTAGCGGACAATTCGGGAGCTCGAAAGATCTCCTGTATTCACGCTTTGGGAAACCAGGTAGGCCGGGTGGCAACCCTTGGAGACATCATCACGGCCAACGTGAAAGAGGCCGCGCCGGACGGCACCGTTAAAAAAGGGCAAGTGGTAAAAGCAGTGATTGTCAGGACGCGCAAAGAATTTCGGCGCAAGGACGGCTCCTATATCCGTTTTGACGATAATGCCGCCGTGCTGATTAATGATCAGAAAGAACCGATCGGTACGCGCGTATTCGGCCCGGTCAGTCGCGAACTGAGGGAGAGGAACTTTTTAAAGATCGTTTCGCTGGCGCCTGAGGTGCTGTAGCAGAGCGATTCGAAATTCAAAATTCCAAATTCGAGTTTTGGACGTTTTTTCAATCTCGAATCTCGAATCTCGAATCATTAGAGGATGGAATCCGATGCCCAGAGTGCATATTAAGAAAAACGATACGGTTTACGTGCTGTCAGGGAAAGACCAGGGCAAAATCGGAAAGGTGCTCAAGGTATTCCTGGATAAGAACAGGGCAGTGGTCGAAGGATTAAACAATATCCAGAAACACACGCGACCCAATCCGCAGAAGAATGTAAAAGGGGGAATTCTTCCGAAGGAATCTCCCATCAACATTTCCAACCTGATGGTTGTCTGCAAACGATGCAGCAAGCATTCGCGCGTGGGTTACAGTATCATGCAGGATGGACGCAAAGTCAGGGTCTGTAAAAAGTGCAATGAGCCTTTGGATGATTAGCGGCAAGACGAGGTTTGAAAGGTCAGAAAATGAGTAGACTTCGGGAGTTATACAAGACGGAAGCCATACCTGCCCTGATGAAGCAGTTTGGATATAAGAATGTTATGGCGGCGCCCAAGCTGGTGAAGATAAACGTCAATATGGGCTTGGGTGAAGCTATCGCCAATGCCAAAATACTGGATGTGGCCAGCGAAGAGCTTTCGGCAATTACCGGCCAGCATCCCGTGGTGACGAAAGCCAAGAAATCCATCGCGGCTTTCAAGCTTAGACAGGGAATGCCTATCGGCGTCACCGTCACGCTGCGAGGGGATCGGATGTATGAGTTTTTAGATCGTCTCGTTAGTATCGCGCTTCCCCGCGTGCGTGATTTCAGGGGCGTTTCGCCGAAGTCATTCGACGGGCGGGGCAACTATACACTCGGACTTCGGGACCAGTTGATTTTCCCCGAGATCGATTTCGGCAAGGCGGATAAAGCCCGCGGCATGAATATCACGCTCGTCACATCCGCCAAATCCGATGACGAAGCTTACGAGCTTTTACGAATTTTGGGAATGCCCTTTGCCAAAAAGGGACAGCAATAAGATTGACCAGCCTTCGCTGAAGCTTCGGCTGGTAAATTCGAATGGGAGTTAATGTGGCAAGAACTTGCATGAAAGCCAAAGCCAGACGGGCGCCAAAGTTTCAGCCGCGGACGCACAACCGGTGCTTGCGCTGCGGCCGTTCGCGCGGATATTTGCGGAAATTCCAGCTTTGCCGCCTCTGTTTCCGAACTCTGGCGCTGGCGGGAGAAATACCGGGAGTAACCAAATCGAGCTGGTAAACAGATTTACGAATGACGATTTACGAATTCCGAATTAAAGCATCCGATGATGGTTTTCATTCGTAATTCGTAACGCGTAATTCGTAATTCATTTGAGTTGGGAGTTGATCATGACGATGACCGATCCCGTGTCTGATCTGTTGACACGGATTCGAAATGCCAGTGAGGCGAGGCATGAAACAGTCGATATCCCCTCGTCAAAACTGAAGACGGATATTGTCCGATTATTGAAAGATGAGGGCTACATTTCCGGTTACAGCCTCGCAGAGGACAATAAGCAGGGAATTATTCGCGTCCAGTTGCGCTATGCGGCCGGGAAGAAACCTGTGATTTCTTCACTCGACCGGATAAGCCGCCCCGGCTGCAGGGTTTATGCCCGGAAAACGGAAATCCCTTCGATTCTCGGCGGATTGGGAATCTGCATTATGTCCACATCGCAGGGTATTTTTACCGGGAAACAGGCTCAGGAGAAGGGATTGGGCGGAGAAGTCCTCTGCGCTATCAGTTGATAAACGGTTCGATATTCGAGATTGTCAATTTCGAATATCGAATATCGAATCAAAAAAAGGGTGCTTTATGTCTCGAATAGGGAAGAAACCAATCAAGGTGCCGAGCGGCGTTAAGGTGGCTGTCGGCAATGGCCGTTTGGATTTTGAGGGGAAGAAAGCAAAACTGTCTTCTCCCATTCCGCCCGGTATCCGCTTTGAGTTGAACGGCGATATCTTGACGGCATACAGGGATTCGGATGAGAAGCCCTATCCCGCCTATCATGGATTGGCTCGTGCCTTGGCGGCAAACTGTATCCATGGAATCACCGAAGGTTTTTCAAAACATTTGGATCTGGTCGGTATCGGCTACAAAGTGGATGTCAAGCCCACCGCCGTATCTTTATCCTTGGGATATTCCCATCCTATCGAGTTTCCGATCCCGCAGGGAATCAGCGTGAAGGTGGAAAAGCAGAACAAGACTATTCAGAACTATGTTTCTACCATAATTATTACGGGACCGGACAAGCAATCGGTCGGGCAGTATGCCGCCGATATCCGATCCTTAAGAAGGCCGGATGCATACAAGGGAAAGGGCCTCCGGTATGCTTCCGAGGTAGTCCGGCTCAAAGTCGGGAAGAAGGGTGCATAATGATTACGCCACTTGATCGCTCGAAGGAGCGCCATAGAATCCACCGGAGAATCCGGGAAAAAGTAGCGGGCAACGGAAACCGCCCCCGGCTTTGCGTCCATAGAAGTCTTAAATATATATCCGTGCAGATCATCGACGACTCGCAGGGGGAGACGCTGGTCGCAGCATCCACTGCCGAAAAGGAATTGAAAGGCGCATTAAAGCAAACCGGCAATATTGAGGCCTCCAAGCTTGTCGGCAAGGTGATTGCCGAGCGCGCGAAGGCAAAGGGGATTGAGACGGTGGTTTTCGACCGCGGCGGATATTTATATCATGGCCGGATTAGGGCCGTTGCCGAGGCCGCCCGGGAATCTGGATTAAAATTTTAGTTCAGTCGGCAGCTGGCAGCCGGCAGTAACTGCCGACTGACAACTTCTGACTGCCGACTGTATTATTGGAGGAAGGCTTGGAAAAGATCGATCCGAATGCGCAGGATTTGAAAGACCAGGTGGTTGCCATCAATCGTGTGACCAAAGTGGTGAAGGGTGGGAAAAACCTGAGCTTCAGCGCTCTCGTGGTTGTAGGCGACCAAAACGGGATGGTCGGATACGGAATGGGGAAGGCGAAGGAAGTCCCCCAGGCTATCCGCAAGGGAGTCGAACAAGCGCGAAAGAATATGATTCGCATCCCTCTGCAAGGGCGCACGATTCCCCACATTATACTGGGACGGTATGGTGCAGGGCGTGTGATTCTCAAGCCCGCTGGGGAAGGGACGGGCGTAATCGCCGGAGGGCCGGTTCGTGCCGTTGTGCAGTCTGCCGGAATTTCCAACATCCTCACCAAATCACTTGGCAGCACGAATCCCCACAACGTGGTCAAGGCTACGTTTGACGGATTAAAAAGACTGAAGGAGCCGACAGAAGTTGCCAAACTGCGCGGCAAACAGCCCGAGGAATTGTAAGCGATGGCATCCAAAAAGAAAGATGTAAAGGAAGCGGGCGCAACCCTGAAGATTCAGTATTATCGCAGTGCAATTTGCACGCCCGAGAAGCACAGGCTGGTTCTGAAAAGCCTGGGATTCAAGCGAATGAATCAGGTAATCAATCGCGAGGATACTCCCGCAATTCGGGGAATGGTCGCTCAGGTGCCTCATCTGGTAAGGATTCTGGAACAGTAGGCAGTCGGCAGTGGGCAGTCGGCAGTTTTACTGCCGACTGCCCGCTGGCCGCTGCCGACTAAGAGACAGGGCATATATTATGTTAAGCATTAATACTTTAAAGCCGGCCCAAGGGGCAAATCGCAAAAACAAGCGAGTAGGCAGGGGGATGGGATCCGGCCATGGAAAGACGGCGGCCCGAGGATACAACGGGCAGTTGTCGCGCGCCGGCGCCAGAATGCGCCCGGGATTTGAAGGCGGACAGATGCCGTTGCACCGCCGGTTGCCCAAGCGAGGATTCACAAATATTTTTAGAAAAGAATACCTGGCAATCAACCTGGAAAAACTGGCCGGATTCGAGTCCGGCGCAAAAGTCGATCCGGAGATCTTGAAGAGTCAGGGAATCATTAAGAACGTTCGTGACGGGCTCAAGATTCTGGGTGTCGGAGAGCTGCAGCATGCCCTCCATGTCCGCGCTCACAAGTTCAGCAAAAGTGCTGCGGAGAAGATTCAGAAGGCGGGCGGTACCATTGAGGTGATTGCATAAGGCAGGTTTGACAAATCCTTATCCTAACGGAAAGATAATCCTGAAGCTTGTGGTTTAGAGCCTCAGAGGTTCTGAGAAAAAGATGCCGGAAGAAAGAAGTCCAATTCTTAGCTCGATACAGAATATCTTCAGTATCCCGGACCTGCGCAAGCGCGTATTATTCATGCTTGGCATGCTGGCAGTATACCGCGTCGGCGCGTTTATCCACTGTCCGGGCATTAATAACGAGGCGCTGGAACAGCTGTTCAATGCGCAGTCGGGTACGATTTTCGGCTTCCTTGATATGTTCACCGGCGGATCCCTGCGCCGCTTCAGCATATTCGCCCTTGGGATCATGCCCTATATCACCGCCTCCATTATCCTGCAGCTGGCTACGGTCGTGGTCCCGTTTCTTGAAAAGCTCTCCAAAGAGGGCGAATTGGGGCGCAAAAAGATAACCCAATACACAAGATATCTGACGGTTGTTCTGACACTCTTCCAGGGGTTTATGTCCGCCGTCGCTCTCGAGCGCTCCAGCGGCGGAATCGTTCTGAATCCGGGCTGGGGTTTCCGTCTCATGGTGATGATTACGCTGACGACGGGCACGGCTTTTATAATGTGGATCGGTGAGCAGATCACCGAACGTGGAATAGGGAACGGAATCAGTCTTATCATTTTTGCCGGGATTGTAGTCGGCCTGCCCAGCGCCATCCTCAATATAGTTGATAATGTCAGATCGCGGACCTGGTCTATTTTTACACCGATCATACTGATCGTGGTGATGGTTTTGGTGGTCGCAGCCGTGGTCTTTGTAGAGCGGGGTCAGAGAAAAATACCGGTCCAGTACGCCAAACGCGTGGTCGGAAGACGCGTATATGGCGGACAGGCGACTCACCTTCCGCTGAGGGTGAACTCCGGCGGCGTGATTCCCGTGATTTTCGCGGCCTCGATCGTTTCGATCCCCTCAACTCTCGGCATGGTCATGCCATATGAATGGATGAGAAACCTGTCAAGTCAGCTGAACCAGGGAATGCCGCTGTATAATCTTCTTTATATCATCGGCATCATCTTTTTCTGTTTCTTTTATGTGAGTATCATTTTCAATCCAATGGAAGTTGCGGACAACATCCGCAAATATGGCGGATATATCCCGGGAATCAGGCCAGGTCACAGGACCGCCGAATATATCGACAGCATATTGAGCCGATTGACGCTGGCCGGATCCATTTACCTTGTGCTGATCTGTCTTCTGCCCGAATTTTTGATTACGGGATTCAAGGTTCAGCCTATTCCGTTTATCGGTCCAAAACTTGACGACTGGCTGAACACATTGAATATGAGCTGGCTCACGACAGGTCTCGGCGTTACCTTCTATTTCGGCGGCACGTCTCTGTTGATTGTAGTGGGCGTTGCCATGGATACGATCCAGCAGATCGAGTCTCAGCTGATCATGCGCCATTACGACGGATTCCTCAAAAAGGGCCGGATCCGGGGCAGAAGAGGATAGAACGGAATTGCGAATGACGAATTACGAATGACGAGTTAAAGACCAACCATAAGTTTTTCAATCCGTCATTCGTAATTCGTCCTTCGTAATTGGATTCGCGATGAGAGATGGTAGGCTGGCAATAATCATGCTGGGGCCGCCTGGGGCCGGGAAAGGGACGCAGGCCCGCATGATGAGTGAAGCATTGAATATCCCCCATATATCAACGGGGGACATGCTTCGGGAGGCGCTTCGAAACCGGACGGAGTTAGGGAAAAAGGCGCAATCCTTCATGGAATCCGGCGCCCTCGTCCCGGACGAACTGGTGGATGCAATCGTGGTTGAGCGTTTGGGCCGGGAAGATTGCAGTCAGGGCTTCATATTGGATGGATATCCGAGAACGATAGCTCAGGCGCGGTTCCTGCAGTCTTTGTTTGAAACGAACGGTGCAAGAATGCTGAGCATCGGGATTGAAGTCGGCGATAGCGTGCTGATCAACCGGTTGTCGGCGCGCTGGACCTGCTCCAAATGCGGAAAGATGTTTAATGCCGTCATGGATCCCGGCAAGATCGGGGGCCAGTGCGACGAATGCGGCGCGGCACTTGTTCAGCGGAAAGACGATACGACGGAAGTGATCGCCGAGCGTCTTCAGGTTTATCATACGACGACGCGCCCATTGATCCGGCATTATCAGGAGCAGGGCTCGTATGTCGAGATCAACGGTGACCGGTCCGTAAACGATGTTTTTGATACCATCATCGGCGTTGTCAAAAGCCGAACAAATGGATGATTTGCGATATACAATTAACGATTAAGCAGCCTGTGGGATTTAAGTCGTCAATCGTAAATCGTCAATCATAAATAGAGCATATGCCCAAAGAGGATGCAATTGAGGTTGTCGGAACGGTAGTGGAAACGCTGCCGAATGCTATGTTTCGGGTTGAACTGGAAGGAAAACATATGGTTCTTGCGCATGTGTCGGGCAAAATGCGCAAAAATTTTATCCGTATTCTTCCGGGTGATAAAATCCTGGTGGAGCTTTCTCCCTACGATTTGTCGCGGGGAAGAATAGTATATCGATACAAATAGGCATACACATGAAAGTCAGAGCGTCAGTAAAGAAAATATGCACCAAGTGCAAAATCGTGCGCCGCAAAGGGGTAATCCAGGTCCGGTGCCCCAATCCAAAGCATAAGCAGCGTCAGGGCTAAGAGGGAGGCAAGAATTGGCTAGAATCGCAGGAGTAGATCTGCCGCTGAACAAAAGAGTTCAAATTGGTCTGACATATATTTTCGGCATTGGCAAAAGCAGGTCGACCAAGATCCTTACGGAAGCGGGCATTAATGTCAATACCAAGGTGAAAGACCTGACCGAAGATGAAACGGTGCGCATCCGGAACATTATCCAGAGAGACGGCATGGTAGAAGGCGACCTGCGCAAAGCGGTTTCTCTGGACATCAAGAGGCTAATGGAAATCGGTTCTTACCGGGGCTTACGTCATCGGCGCGGATTGCCGGTTCGAGGACAGAGGACTCACACCAACGCCCGGACCCGCAAGGGCCCGCGAAGGATTGTCGGCAAAAAGTAAAAATATTGCTGGAGTAATGAATGGCAGAGAAACAGGTAAAGAAGACGGCCAAGCGGAAAACGGGGAAAAAGCGGGAAAAGGTCAATATCCCCGCCGGAATAGTGCATATTCTCGCGACGTTTAATAACACGATCATCAGCATCACGGATCTCGAGGGCAATCTCCTGACAACGTCAAGTGCCGGTGCCGCGGGATTCAAAGGTTCTCGAAAGGGAACTCCTTTTGCAGCGCAACAGGCTGCATCGATTGCGGCAAACAACGTCAAAGAATACGGCATGCGCACGCTGCAGGTTCACCTCAAAGGCCCCGGCGCGGGCCGTGAATCTGCCATCCGTGCACTGCAGAGCGCCGGCCTGGAAGTGAAAGCAATCCGGGATCTTACGCCGATCCCTCACAACGGATGCCGTCCGCCGAAGAGACGCCGAGTGTAATATTGACGATTGACGATTTACGATTGACGATTTGAAAAGCTTGAGGGCTTCAAATCGTCAATCGTAAATCGTCAATCGTAAATTTGAAGAAATGGACATTAAGTAAGGAGATACGGAATTGGCTAGATACCGCGAAGCGAAATGTCGGCTTTGCCGGCGGGAAGGCATGAAGCTCTTCCTCAAGGGAGACCGCTGCTTCAGGGATACCTGCGCCGTAGAGAAGCGCAATTTTCCTCCAGGACAGCACGGCCGCGATCATCGCCCCAAGACGGTAGGATATGGGATTCAACTGCGTGAAAAGCAAAAGGTGAAACGCATCTATCGGGTCCTTGAGAACCAGTTCGCCAACTATTTCGAGAAGGCGGATAAGCGAAAAGGGATCACGGGTGAAAATCTGCTTTTGAGCCTCGAGCGTCGCATCGACAACGTGATATATCGCCTCGGTTTCGCACCTTCGCGGGACCAGGCCCGACAACTGGTGACACACGGCCATGTTCTGGTTAACGGCAAAAAGGTGAATATCGCTTCCGCCGAGGTTAAGGCGGGCGATGCCGTCACACTCCGGGAAAAGACCAAAAAAAATCCTCAGGTCCTGGATTCCGTTGCTTCCATCAGCGGTCGCGGTGGAGTCCCGGCCTGGCTGGGGTTGGATGCAGAAGGTTTGAAAGGCACTGTGGTGGCACTACCCAAACGCGATGATATTCAAATGCCTATTGATGAACAACTCATCGTGGAACTCTATTCGAAGTAAAGAGATGAGGTGAGGGGAATACTATGACTAGAGCTTTTCAGAAGCCAAAGAGGCTGATCTGCGATCTTGAGACGTTAAGTTCAACATACGGCCACTTTTTTGCCCAGCCCTTCGAAAGAGGTTTCGGGACGACCATCGGAAATGCGTTGCGCCGGGTGTTGCTCTCCTCCATCGAAGGAGCGGCCATTACCGCCGTGAAAATCGAGGGCGTCCTTCACGAATTCACCCCGATCCCCAACGTGACGGAAGATGCAACCAACATCATTATGAACTTAAAGCAGATTCCATTGAGACTCAATGTGGATCATGCCAAAACCATCTATCTTGAGTCCGATCAGCCCGGCGAACTCAAATCCGGGAATATCACCCCGGATCCGGACATCGATATTCTCGATCCGAATGTGCATATCGCAACCATCGGGGAAGGCGGGAATCTCAAGATCGAGATGCGTATCAAAAAGGGACGGGGATATATTCAGGCGGATGAAAATTTTGAAGAAGACCTGCCGCTGGGATACATTCCGCTCGACAGTGTGCATTCCCCGATTAAACGGGTTAATTACACAGTGGAAGCCGCACGTTTGGGCCAGACTACGGATTATGACAAGCTCGTTCTTGATGTGTGGACAAACGGCTGCATCCCGCCGCAGGATGCCATCGCTCAGGCTGCGAAGATCGTTAAAGATCATATGTTCATTTTCATCAATTTTGAAGAACAGCCCGAGGAAGAGGAAGAAGAAGTGGATCGGGAAGCCGAACGGATGTACGAAAATCTGAAACGCTCGGTGGAAGAGCTTGAGCTTTCGGTGCGATCCTATAACTGCCTCAAGAACGCAGATATCAAGACTATCGGCGAACTCGTTCAGAAGACCGAGGCAGAAATGTTGAAAACCAAAAATTTCGGACGAAAGTCGCTGAACGAAATCAAAGAGATTCTTTCCGACATGGGCTTATCCTTCGGCATGAAGCTCGATCCTGAGGGCAGGCCGGTTCCTGCTCCAAAGGCCGAGTAGTAAGAAGAACCGCTGAGGCAGATCGGAGACTGGATTCATGAGACATCGAGTTGCTGGAAAAAAGCTGGGGAGAAAAACCGCCCATCGTGTGATGATGTTTCGCAACATGGTCACATCGCTTTTTGATAAGGAGCGGATACGAACGACACTGGATCGTGCCAAAGCGGTTCGCCCCATTGCGGAACGTATGATCACCCTCGGAAAGCGCGAGACTCTTCATGCGCGACGGCAGGCTTTGGCTTTCGTCAAAGATCCTGCCATTGTTGCCAAACTGTTCGACACTATCGCACCCCGTTTCGCCCAGAGACCGGGCGGCTATACCCGCATCATCCGACTCGGATTCCGTGATGGCGACGGCGCCCAAATGGCTTTCCTTGAATTGATCGGCAGCGAATTTAAGCCCACCGGCAAGGAAGAAAAGAAGGGCGGAAAGAAAAAGTCGAAAGAAACCGCCGCCGGAGCCGAGAATAAAGAAGAAGAAAAGACCGGGAAGAAAAAGACGCAAAAAGCCGCTGCAGACACGGGGAAAAAGGAAGCGGCAAAGCCGAAAAGGAAAAAATCCAAAGAAGCGTCTGCTGAAGGTGAAAAGAAGGAACAGTGATAAAAGCATCAAAAAGAAGTCAGGGCCGGCCCGCAAGTTCGACTTCTTCCATACGGTTTGACAAGGTTCCCCGGGCCAAGCTTCCCACCCGGCTGGGAGAGTTCATCATCTATGGATTTCGAGACCTGGAGTCCGGAGAAGAAGCCGTAGCCTTGGTCTCGGGAAATCCCAGCCCGGACAAAACATCCCTTGTCCGCATCCATTCGCAGTGCCTGACCGGCGACGTGTTCTCCTCCAAACGATGTGATTGCGGCGATCAGCTTGCGGCTGCAATGAACCTCATTGGCAAAGCGGATGCCGGCGTAATCGTTTACCAGCAAAAAGAAGGACGCGGGATCGGGCTGATCAATAAAATCCACGCCTATGAACTGCAGGATCAGGGCCTCGATACTGTCGCAGCCAACATTGAGCTCGGATTTGAGGCGGATATGCGCGACTACCGCATGCCGGCCGAAATTCTGAAATATCTGGGCGCGACACGGATCGAGCTGCTTTCCAACAATCCTGAAAAAGTCCAGGGATTGGAGCAGGAAGGCATTCAGGTTGCAAAGCGCATTCCTTTGGAAATCCCGCCCAGTTCCAGTACACGCGGATATCTGCGAATCAAAAAAGAAAAGCTCGGCCATATACTCAATAAGGTCTGAAGAAGCTGTCAGCTTTCAGCCATCAGCCTTCAGCCCCGACACGTTCGTGCAAACAGAGGGGCAGGTATAAGTATTTCTCAAAAGCGAGGGTTGTCCGGAGGTTCCTGACGTATCATTTTCCCGGGGAGCTGAGCTGATGCAGTGGCTATTTGGATATGGTGCGGAGGACATCGTCTTTGGTGCCGAGTCTGCGATCGGGACCGGCGGATTGCACAACTATGTCGCCCGAGCTCAGACGTTCCGCCCATAGCGGATGCCTCCAGGAATCCAGTCGGATCAGAGGCGTCAAATACTTCGGCGAAAGCTGATCTGTAAGCGTTATGTAGTCTCTGAAAACCGGCAGACTTCCGGTGGTTCCCTGATACTTCCGGATAGCTTCGGCGATCTGTTCCAGCATTTGTTTCGTCTCATCAATCTTTACAGACTCAAGGGCCGCCGCAAGATTGTCGATCTTTTCCCATTGACCGTGCCCGATCCGCACTTCACGGACCACCCACTCGCCTTTAGCCTTTTCTATCCTGAATGCCGTTTTCAGCCTGGTCTCCGCAATTGCTTCCGAGCCTCCGATCCTGGTGACCTTCAATACTTCCACATCCTCTTTCTCGAGTATGATTTGAGGCATCCTGACGATCCTGTCTCTGGCAACATTATTATTGATGGACCGCGAAGCACATCCGGTGAAAAGCAGGATCAAACACAGCAGATATCGCAATTGCATGATTGCAAGATACAGGATACGCGACTTATCCTCAAGCGATTGTTGAATTTCTCCGGACATAGGCTCATTCCCCGGTTCTTGGCCGGAATGTCGATATCGAAATACGTATCGGCTTTCCCGCCTCATTCGAGGGATCCGGCTGGAAATGCCGACTCAAATGTAAAGTTTATATTAACTGTTGTTTTTCTGAAACAACAGGCAACGGCCGAAGTATTTATAATTAAATGCAACCCTGCGCATCTACATAACCGGGGGGGAGCGGCAGTTGAACAAGAGCTCCCCCCCGGTGACATAGGGTCGTTTGTCGATAGTACGGCGTCTATAATCTTTGCCTCCGCGGCCAATTTTCTATGTTTAATTTCCAACGATCCACTGCCGGTCTCCGACTGCCTACTGCCTCCATGCTTCCCAACAATCAGTTGAGACGAGGGAGGGCTTCTTGTATCCTGCATCCATAGCATATGCAAATAGCAAAGCCGAACAGCCATCGCAGCATGGATGATGCCGTGCAGTTTATCAAAGGAATTGGGCCCAGGCGGTCTGAAATGCTGGCTGCCCATGGCATCCGTAGAATTGCGGATTTGCTTGACTGCATCCCTTTCCGATATGAAGACCGCACGCAGTTTCGCTCGATTCAATCTCTGCGGGAAGGAGAATGGGTCTTGGTTCGCGGCGACGTTCGCAATGTCGGCGGATTTGACACGCGCCGAAGAGGATTCTCCATTTTTGAGCTGCTGGTGAGCGACGGCAAAGGGAGTATTCGCGTAAAATTTTTCAATCAACCTTACTTGCGCCGCCTCTATCAGACCGGCTGCAGACTGATTCTCTACGGGCAGGTAAAAAAGGATCCCTATTCACACGGTTCTCCGGCAATAATAAATCCTGAGTGTGAAATTCTTGAAGAAGAACAGGCAGGGCAGTCGGTTCATTCGGGGCGCGTCGTCCCGATCTACCGCAGATTGGGAGACCTTCGCACTCGCACCCTGCGGCAGATTCTGTATTCGCTCATCTCCAGCCTGCCGTCCGACATCCCGGATGCCATCCCTTCCTATCTTGCCAGGCAACTGCGTCTTCTAGCCAAGCCGAAAGCAATCCAGCAACTGCATTTTCCCATACTGAAAGGCACTTCTCCTGCGGATCGCGAGAAGGAATTAAGCCTGCTGAATTCCGGAACTTCATCGGCCCATAAGCGATTCATATTCGAAGAGCTGTTCCAGCTCCAGGTGGCGATCCGCATGGTTCGCGAACAGCGGGTGCGGCATCTGAAAGGACGAACGTTTCAGTTGGGAGATAAAGTCCGTCTGGCGATAAAAAAGATCCTGCCCTTCCATCCTACGGAAGCTCAGAAGCAAGCTCTGAAGGAAATCGCCGAAGATATCTGTTCCGCACACCCCATGAGTCGCCTGCTTCAGGGCGACGTGGGATCCGGGAAGACGATCGTGGCGGCGCAGGCGGCCATCATCGCGGTGGAGAACGGCGCCCAGGTTGCCATAATGGCGCCCACGGAAATTCTGGCGGAACAGCACTATTTTTACTTTCGCCGCCTGCTGGCCCCGGTGGAATATCGGATCGACCTGCTCAAAGGCAGCCTGACGGCGAAAGAAAAGCGGCAGGCGCAGGAAAGGCTTCGCAGCGGGGAGACGCAGATCGCTATCGGTACGCATGCACTGGTGCAGGAGGGTGTGGAGTTTAAGAACCTCTCGCTTGTTGTGGTCGATGAGCAGCACCGCTTTGGCGTTGCCCAGCGCAATATCCTCAAAGAGAAGGGCCATCATCCGGACATGCTGGTCATGACCGCGACTCCGATCCCGCGTTCGCTGGCACTGACGTTGTATGGAGATCTGGAAGTCTCAATCATCAACCAGCTGCCTCCCGGACGCAAGCCCATCGGGACCTCGTGGTTTGAAGAAAAGGATCGCTCAAAAGCCTTTGATGCCATCCGCCGGACAGTTGTTGAGGGACATCAGGTTTACATTGTTTATCCTCTGGTGGAAGAATCTGAAAAAAGCGATCTGCGCGCTGCTACGGAGATGGCCATGCATCTGCAGTCGGATGTGTTTCCCAACCTGCGGATCGGGTTGCTCCATGGCCGCATGAAAAGCGCCGAAAAAGAAGAAACGATGCTGAACTTCGCATCCGGAGCGATTCAGATCCTGGTTTCGACAACCGTAATCGAGGTGGGCGTTGATGTGGCCAACGCGAGTCTCATGATCATTGAACATGCCGAACGCTTCGGCCTTGCTCAGTTGCATCAGTTACGGGGTAGAGTAGGGCGCGGCACTGCCCAATCGCGATGTATATTGTTGGGAGATGTCCGCAACAGCCCGGAAGCGCGCCGCCGGCTGGAGATCATGTGCGAGACCAACGACGGATTCCGAATTGCCGAAGTTGATCTGGAATTGCGCGGACCGGGAGAAATGATAGGCACGCGCCAGTCGGGCATCCCGGCATTTCGATATGCCAACCTGGTTCGCGACAAACGGGCCCTTGATATTGCCCGCGTGGAAGCGGACCGATTCCTTCGAATCCTGCGCACACGTCCGGATGACGAATGCCGCCGGATTGAACTTTACATCCGGAAACAATGGGAAGAACATTTCGGACTGGCGCTCACAGGCTAATCGGATTTACGATTGACGATTTACGATTGAAAACCTCCCGGTTGATCAATCGTCAATTGAGGTGATATGCGAGTAATAGCCGGTAAATACAGGGGAAGGCGGCTCAAAGGTCCTGATGGGATGGATGTTCGTCCTACGGGGGATCGTTTGAAGGAGACTCTGTTCAACATTCTCGGGCCGGGCATCGCGGATGCCGTAATGCTGGATGTCTTCGGAGGTGCGGGCGCGATCGGGATTGAAGCGTTGAGCCGGGGTGCGAACGAAGCAGTGTTCATCGAAAATTCAGATGCCGGCTGCCGGCTGATACGGCATAATCTCGAACTGTGCGGAATTAAAGCCGGATACCGGATCATTCAGCAGGATGTATTCTCAGCCCTGCGATTACTGGCTCGACAGGAATTCAAGGCCAACATCATATTCTTCGATCCTCCATATGATTGGAAACCCTATCGCGATCTTCTGGAGATCACATTTTCGCGAGGCCTATTGGCTCAGCCGTCACGCGTAGTAATCGAACACCAACGCAGAGCGATCCTTCCGGAAACAGGCAAAGGCTATAGCCGAGCCCGCCTTCTTCGGCAGGGAGATCACTGCCTCAGCTTCTACCAGGAAGAATGAAGCTGCGAATTTCACGAATTACTGCGCTATCGCCGCTTCTCCGATGCAAGCCGCAAATAACGGCGGAGGCTGCGGAGCCCTTGCTTGCTCCGATGCCGCAGGGTGGAGTATGCGATCCCATGGTTCATCCCGATGTCCCGTATGGAAGATCCCTGGGATTCCATGATTGTAAGTCGCAGTGCCTCAAGCTGTTTCTGCGGGATGTGAGTCAATCCTTCCTGCAGGCGGCAGAGCAATTGTTCTCTCTCCGTTAATCGTTCCTGTTCCTCCAGATAGTCGTGCGGATTGGGGAGTCCGGCGGGCAAGAAGGTATGGTCCATAACCGGAATGTGTTTGCGGCGCTCCCGTTTCCTGGCATTGTAAAGCTCGAGTGCCGCGTTGGAAATTGCGCGTCCCAGATACATCCGAACATGATCTGCGGAATAGAAAGGCACGTTACGGTCCAGCATCCGGCGCACAGCCTCCTGGACGACATCTTCGGCGTCAGCCTCATTTCTCAGAATTGCCGCAATATATCTCCGCCATCTGTCGTTATTGTGATCCAGAATCAATCCCAGAACTTCACGCAGATTCTCAATGGCTTCTGTCTCTTTGGTATGCATGTTTTTTTTGCTCAAAAAAGCCTGACATCGTTAGTAAGTAGACAGCCTTGGGACACCTCTATTGTTTCGTCCGGAGGCTTTCTATTTCACAAAACTGCGAGGGTTCGTGATCCAAGACCGACTTGCGGCAAAGGTTCATGGAGAACTGGTGCTTGCCCTGGAATCGGCAAGAATGCGGCTTTCAGTAGCCATAGCTGTGGAAACCAAATCCACACCTCAGGATCGCCGGCGATATTACCTGGACACCACAGAGCAGGTGTGTCGGTTTATTCGAAGATTACGCAAAGCGGATGGCACTTCATCGGCGGAGGCCCGGGGATGGATAAACGCTCTGGACAGCCTCGGTCGCATCCCGATTCAGGCCCGGGCATTGCGGCTCTGCCAGGCATTGCAGGAGATAATGAAAGAGCTTGAGTGAAGCTTGCATTTTCGATGAGCTTGCACCTATAATCCCGCTGTACCTTGCAGGAAGAATGAACATTGCCCAGGAATATTCGAGCTGTATACCCCGGATCTTTTGACCCTGTGACCAATGGTCACATCGATCTCATTCAGCGGTGCGCCAATATCTTCGACGAGGTCGTCGTAGCAATCCTGCAGAATGCGGAAAAAAATCCTCTATTTTCTGTCGAGGAACGAGCCTCGATGCTGGAAGAGGTGACCTCCCACCTCGCGAACGTTACTGTCGCTTCCTTCGATGGATTGCTTGTGGACTTTGTCGAGCGAATGCAGGCTTCCGTAATCATCCGCGGCATCCGGGCGGTATCCGATTACGAATACGAGCTTCAGATGGCTTTGATGAACCGCCGCCTCAGCAACAAGGTGGAGACCGTTTTTATGCTGCCCGCGGAAGCCTATTCATTCCTCAGCTCTAAACTTGTCAAAGAAGTTGCGGAGCTTGGGGGCTCTATCAGTAGTTTTGTGCCTGCAGGAATCGAGAAGCGGCTCTGCAGCAAATTTGGAACCAAATAGATCCTGGGCACGTGTACTTAATTTGAACTTATCTCCTGATTGCAGCTGAGGTGATCTGCTTGACACATAGTCCACCGCGCTCCCCCGCTCCGAAAGACGGCAATCGAAATGCACGCAAGTGGATTGCGGTCGGCAATTTCCTCGGCCGTTATCGGCGTATCCTGCTGGCGCCTCTGGTGCTGATCCTCGCCATATTCGGCATGATTTCCTATCGGTCGACCTATCAAACGCGGAGGAATCAGGCTGCGGCTGCGGCCGCTGCAAAGATGCAGATACCTTTCAAACCATTCATGCCGGAGTTCAAGGAAATAACGGGCAGCTTCCAGAGAAATCAGACAGTCACAGAAGTGCTGCTGCAGCAGGGTTTGCCCCTCTCCTTGATCCACCAGATCATCGACTGCACTCTCCCGGTGTACGACCTGGCAAAGGTCAAAGCAGAACAGCTGTACTGGCTGTATTTTACAGAGGACGGCAAATTCAGGGATTTTCGATACCATGTGGATGATGAACGCTATCTTACTGTATATCATGATGTAGCAAACGACCAGTTGGTTCCTGTCCTCAAGAATTTCCAGTTTGAGACACGGGTGGTCCCGGTTTCGGCTGCCATCGAATCGTCTCTTTTTGCTTCCGTGATGGATGCCGGCGAAAAGGATCAGCTGGCGCTGGACCTGGCGGATATCTTCGGATCCGATATCGACTTCTATACGGACATACAGAAAGGTGATTCATTCCGCGTGTTGGTAGAAAAGAAATATCTGGATAACCGGTTTTCAAAGTACGGCGTGATTCTGGCGGCTGCCTTCACGAATGAGCAGAAAGAGTTTGTAGGGATCCGCTTTGAAGATGAGAATGGCAAGCCTGCCTATTATGCGCCTGACGGCAAGGCTCTGAAGAAATCTTTTCTGAAATCCCCTCTCAAATACGGACGCATCACATCGGGATTTTCCATGGCCAGAAGGCATCCGATACTTAAAATAGTCCGGCCGCACCTTGGAGTCGATTATGCGGCGCCTGTAGGTACACCGGTTCAGTCTGTTGGAGCCGGCAAGGTCATCAGAGCGGGTCGGAATGGAGGTGCCGGCAAAATGGTGACGATACGCCACTCGGGCGGATACGAGACCAGCTACCTCCATCTTTCTCGCATCGCCGTAAAAACAGGCGCTCATGTAGGGCAGGGGGACGTCATCGGCTATGTGGGATCCACCGGGCTTTCAACCGGTCCGCATCTGGATTTCAGAATTCGTCATCACGGCAAAGCGATCAATCCGTCAAAGGTAATTTTCCCGCCGAATCCTCCGGTTTCACCGTCAAAATTTGATCGCTTCGCCGCCGTAAGAAATAAACTGATTGACGATTTGCGATTGATGATTGACGATTCTAAGCAAGCGCTCCGTTAGTTATTGCTGCCGCCATTCAACGTAAGGGAGCGCCATTCCTGCATTTCTTTTTAATTCGTCATTCGTAATTCGTCATTTGTAATTCCGATCAGGGGGTGCGATGACAAAACGGACAGCTATTGGATCTTTCGGGACGCTGGCAACAATTATATTGTGTGCAGCCTTTTCTCAGGCTGCGGATCTGACCTTTTTCGTTGGAGGCGTCAATCCCGGATCGGTCGATTATGAGGATATAAAGACGTCTCTCGATACAAGTCCCATTTTCGGATTCCGGCTTGGTACGAGCATCGTTCCATTCTTCGGACTGGAGCACACCCTGGCTTTCAGTTCCGATTATCTGTTCCCGCGCAATGTATCGGCGATCAAGGAGGCAAAAGGATTCGTCTACAACAGCAATCTGATCTTCAATATACCCGCAGGTAAAGTCGTTCCTTACCTGACTGCGGGCGCAGGTCTGGTGCATCAATACGGGGACAACGACATGCCGGTCGGGACCAGGTTTGCCTTCAATTATGGCGGAGGACTTAAATTTCCCCGCCTGGCGGGACCGCTGGGCCTGCGGTTTGATATGCGTGGCTACCGGGTCGGCAGTATATCCAACAAGCTGAACATACTTGAGGTTTCCGGCGGAGTTCTGCTTTCCTTCGGAAATTGATCGGTTCGAGATCCGGAATCTCGAATTCCTGATGAAGCTCTCAATTATAGCAAACCCGGTAGCGGGTGGAGGCCGTGCTTACAAATCAATCCGGCGCCATGTGCAGCAATGGCCTCATCCGGATTGGAAAGTCGAGATCCTGACCACGCGCGGCCCGAACGACGCGGGATCCCTTGCCAACAATTTGCTTCAGAATCCCCCGGATCTCCTTGCAGTCTGCGGCGGGGACGGAACCGTGAATGAAATAGCCACGCAAGTCCCTCACCCGCCCTTCCCCGTGGCGATTCTACCTGCAGGAACTGCAAATGTCCTGGCAAGAGAGATAGGCCTGCCCTTGAATCCGAGAAGTGCGCTGGAAATCGCCTTAAGACGTACGACGAAGAGAATGGATCTGGGGGTGCTCGGCGGCGCCGCTGCGCGGCGGTTTCTCTTCGTCGCCGGGATCGGATTTGATGCCTATGTGGTTTCCCGGGTGCGTTCAGGCTTCAAAAAAAAGCTGGGGATGGCCGCCTATGCGCTCGCGATCCTGGAATGTCTGCAACGCTACTCCTTCCCGGAGTTCCAGGTGGATATCAGCGGCCGGAATTTCTCGGCAACCAGCTGCCTTGCATGCAATGCAAAACGTTATGGCGGCGGGCTGCTTTTCTGCCCTAATGCGGATATGGGCGATGGACTGCTGGATGTGCTCATTCTGGAGAAACAAAGCCGGTTTCAATTGGCACGCTTCCTTTTCCTGGCATGGTGCGGCAAGCCTGAAACCCACGCATGGATTCATCGCCTGCGGTCCAGCGAATTCACATTAAATGGGCCGGACAGCGTTTTGGTTCAGGTCGACGGGGAGCTTGCCGGAACTCTGCCTCAGAAAATTGGTCTCACAAACTCCGCCTTCCCCCTGGTGATTCCGTAACGTCTCCTCCCAACAGAAATTCAACCGTTGGAGTACGCCAGGCTTGCAGGTACTTCAGTGCGTCGCCGTTAATCAGGCAAGTGCACGAAGGCGGCAGAGAAGCTGCCGCACTCCAGATCGGGACATAAAAACATCGCGACTTCTCCGCGACTCGGAGACGCTATCAATGATATGCTGTGTCCGGCATCTCATTCCGCTCATTCCGGATGGAAATGTGTTATCGTGAAGCAATAATTTTGGAGGACAGGGGATCTGAAGATCGGCATTCAAAGTAATTTTGAATGCCGAATCTCGAATCTCGCATTGCCATGTTCCAGGTTGCAATTGTTGGAAGACCGAATGTCGGGAAATCCACACTCTTTAATCGGCTGTGCGGATTTCGAAAGGCCATTGTAGGCGACGAGCCGGGAATTACACGGGACCGCATTTACGGATCGGTGCAGTGGAATGGCAAGTCCATCTCTTTCCTGGATACCGGCGGCTTGATACCGGAGACGCGCGAAGTCATTCCCGAGCGTATTTACTGCCAGGTCGAAGCGGCTCTTTCGGAATCGCGGCTTGTGCTCATGGTTGTGGATGGGCGGGCGGGCATAACGCCGGCGGATGAGCAGCTTCTGCCGATAATGCGGAAAACGGGTAAGCCGGTTTGGACAGTCGTGAATAAAATCGATGCAGCGGATCTGGAGATCTATGCTGCACCTTTTTATGAATTCGGCTCGGAACAGGTCTTCTCGATATCCGCAGAGCACGGACTTGGTACGGCAGACCTTCTCGATGCGATCGCCGAACGGGCGGAGGCTGTCCCGGTGGAGGAGGAATCGACGCCCGTCGAGGAAATCAAAGTCGCCGTGGTAGGGCGGCCCAATGTCGGCAAATCCTCACTGGTCAATCGTCTGCTTGGATTCGAGCGCTCGATCGTTACCGATGTTCCGGGCACTACACGCGATTCGGTCGATACGCTCCTGATGCGGGATGGTATTAGTTACCGTATCATTGATACCGCCGGGATCCGGCGGAAAGGCAAGACAGAAGGGCGGGTGGAAAAGATCAGTGTGGTGATGGCGCAAAAGAGCCTGGAGCGGGCCGATGTTGCCTTATTGCTCCTGGATGCCAGGGAAGGAGTCACGAAACAGGATGCCGGCGTCGGCGGCTATGCCTCCGAGTCGGGCTGTTCAATCATTATTGTGCTCAATAAGTGGGATCTGGTTGAGAAAGATACGCATACTCTGGAAACATTCACCGATTCGATTCACCGGCGGATGAAATACCTCGCATACGCGCCCATCCTGAGCGTATCCGCGCTGACAGGACAGCGCGTGTCCAAGCTGTTTGACGTAATCCGGAAAGCCTATGAAGCACGCCAGACAAGGATTTTGACGGGAACGTTGAACAACATGTTTGTGCCGGATCTGGAGAAGGAAATGGCGATTCAGAATCCCAACCATAGACTGGGTATCCGCTATATCACGCAGGCGCGCTCGAACCCGCCGACTTTCGTGGTATTTACTTCGGGGCGCGACCGGCTGCATTTTTCGACGGAGAGGTATCTTGTGAATCGATTGCGGGAACAGTTCGGTTTTTTCGCAACGCCGATTCGAATTCAACAGCGGCTTAAACCCTTTAAAACTTCAAAGCGCAAAGACTCGAAAAAATGAATAAAAACGACATCAGCAAAAAAGTGTATGAAACCCATGGGGGATTGTCTTACGCTGATTCCCAGAAGATTGTAGACTTAATACTTGAGACTATTAAAGGACGGCTTGTCCGGGGAGAAAAAGTCCTGATAACCGGTTTTGGCTGTTTCAGCGTCATGAAGCGGAAGGATAAAAAGGGCGTTAATCCTCAAACGGGCGAGCCGGTGATGATTGCGGGCAGGAACGCGGTCAAATTTAAACCGTCAAAGCATCTGAAAACAGTCTGACTGCCATGTCGTTTGTTGCCAGGAAGCTATATTACAAAATCAGGGAAGTGTGCGAAATTGTCGGGGTCGAAGCTCATGTCCTGCGCTTTTGGGAGAGCGAATTCCCGGCTCTTTCTCCGCCTAAAAGCAAAACCGGCCAAAGGACCTACCGGCCGAAGGATATTGAATTGCTGCTGCGTATCAAGAAACTCCTATATGAGGAGGGTTTTACGATTGCGGGCGCCCGAAAGCGTTTGGAAACGGGAGAAGATTTGCCGGAAACTACTGCCGGACTTCCCTCTGAAGCCGGGCGGGAGCGGAACACGACGCCGGAAGCGGAGCGTCTGCAAAGGGTCAAAATGGAGCTTGAGAACATATTGACTTTGCTTAACCGCGAATGATACTGTTCGAACTTGCGGTCGGGACGTAGCGCAGCCTGGTAGCGCACACGCTTGGGGTGCGTGTGGTCGGTGGTTCAAATCCACTCGTCCCGACCATATTTTTTGCCGTGAAAGTAATTCTGCTTACAAATGATGACGGGATCGAAGCCGAAGGGCTGCGAACCTTGGAAGAGGTTCTGAAGGATATCGTCCTCCCCATCGTCGTTGCGCCGGACCAGGAGCGCAGCGCTGTCAGCCATGGGCTGACGCTCCGTACGCGCCTCAGTCTGAACGAAGTCAAGCCCGATCATTACGTGGTCAACGGAACTCCGGCCGATTGTGTGATTTGTGCCTTGAGGCATCTATTTGTGCAGCCTCCGGATCTGGTGATCTCAGGCATCAATCACGGCGCAAACCTGGGTGACGACATCATGTATTCCGGGACAGTAGCTGCCGCTCGCGAAGCAGCACACCACGGCATCCCCTCGATTGCCATATCTCAGGCATATGACGACAAGCCGATCCGCTTCAGGGAGGGGGCTGCCTATCTTCGAAAGATGCTGGCCGCGATCCTGCAGAATGGATTGAGCGGCGAAATCTGCCTGAATGTGAATCTGCCGGTGCGCAAAATCAAGGGCACAAAAATCACACGGCAGGGTTGCGCGGAGCATGTCCCACATTTTAATGCCCTGGACTATAAACCGGACTATGTCGAAGTGCCTGCGGGCCAGACCAGTATCCAGAAGGCGGATTACATGTCGGATCATCAGGCGATTCTGGAGCACTACGTATCCATCACGCCCCTCCAGCGCGATTTGACGGACTACACTGCCGCCCAATCCCTCCTGCGCGAAGCCGACAAACTCTTCTCTCTGAAGTAATTTGGCTCGAAAGCTTGATGAGCCTTGATCGGACGGGCGAATTGCGCTAGGATTTGCGTTCTTGGACGGGGCGTGGCGCAGTTTGGTAGCGCGTACGGTTCGGGACCGTAAGGTCGCTGGTTCGAATCCAGTCGCCCCGACCATCTTTCTTCCCGAAACCTTTTCATAAAAAGCTGCTAACGCGTTTCCCTCATCCAACGCGACATTGAAAATTCTCTGGAAGACAACCAGGATATTCCGAATTGATTTTGCTGAAAGCTTTTGGATTTCCTTCTTCCGCACGAAATTTTCAATATGCAGCGGTGTAATGCCTGAGCGGCATCTTACTCCGTTGATCAATGTACCTTGGGATTTATTGCCAGAGTAATATGTCTTGTTTCGACAATAGATCTTGGCAATTACTCAATTGCGCTGCAACAAAACGTCCTGCGTATGGTTTGAGTACGTCCCATGCTTCAGCGTTTTACTTTGCGCCATGTTCCTGCAGGAGTTTGACACATTCCGGATGAACGTAAAATGATGCTTTTATGCTGGCAGTCTCGCCGTCGGTAGCCTTCGCATTAATGTCAGCGCCCTTCTCGATCAGGAGTCTGACAATCTCTATATGGCCCTTTATGGATGCAATCATAAGGGCGGTCCAGCCATCATTGTCCCTCGCATTCACATCAGCACCATTATCGAGAAGCATCCTGACCATCTCTACATGACAATTATCTACCGTCGTTATCAGGGCTGTGGTGCCGTATTTGGTCTTCGCATTCACATCAGCGCCCTTCTCGATCAGGAGTGTTACGATCTCTGCATGCCATTCCTGCGATGCCCACATCAGGGCCGTGTATCCGTTTTTATCTCTCGCATTCACGTCAGCGCCCCCAGCCAAAAGCGTTTGCACGGTTTTGAGGTCGCCTTGTATTGCTGCCTCAATCAATTTTGCATTTTTCTTTGATGATCCTGCTTCGGCATAGATAGCAGGTATCAGTAAAAAGCAGATGATTAAAAAGAGAAATCTTTTCATACGTCCCCACTGTTCTGCGGCAGGTCAGTTATCGATCATCGAGATCTCTGAGCATAACTGTCTGGATGATACAGGCATATTGAGATGCCCTTTATGGACAATCAATCGGTGTCCATTATTCTGCTTTATCGCGTCCAACTTGTCTTCCACAAAGATGAAGCTATATTCTAACAAATGATCGGAGCTATGGATTGGATTCGTGAGTAGCTTATGGTTCGAGCAACAGCAACTCTGCATAATATTTATCTCTACATAACACAATTATGCGGATCTCCGCATAATGGGTGATGCCCAAATCTGGAAATTGGAGGATGGTGGCGAGTCGAACTGGCAACTTCAGGGTAACATGAAAGCGCAAGGAAGGCTGTGCGTGATAACGGTTTGCTATGAGAATCCACTCGACAAGGACTGGGCCGTGGAGACCTGGAAGTCAATTTTTATTTCTCCGGAGCAGAAATGATGGGATATGTCGCTTGGCAAATATGTTGCGGAAATTCTTATCTCCACCATCTTCTTTTTCCCAACGTCAAGCCTATAGCAATAATAACCACAGGCCTACCTTTCGTCGTGAAAACTTCAATTCTCTAAATAGAGATGGATTGATCTGCTGAAAACGGTTTGCTTTATATAAAATCATGCTGCATGACTGCGCTTAAATTTGTCGATCGGTGCTAAACTCAACTTGAGCCCGAAAGGATTTAGAAGGCGGTTTATAGTTGCTTGTGTCGGGTTATGGCGCGGATTGATGGCGCGCAGCAGATTGGGACTTTCCATGCCAATTTTGGCGGCGAACTCCTTTACTCCTATAGCTCGGATAACCTTGCCGAGTGCGAGCTGCAGGGAAATGCCTTCATCAATTGCGGCCAGGAGAAATTCCCGAGCAAATTGCGAATTCTTTAGATCCTTGGCCAATCCTTCATTCCAATCTTTAGTCCGCCGTGCCATTTTGTGTGTCCTCCAAATATTCCTTCCAGAGAAGCTGGGCTTTGCGAATATCTCTGGCCTGAGATGACTTGTCACCAACAAGCAGAAGCAGAATGATGGAGCGACCTTCTTTCCCGAAATAGAACCGATATCCCGGTCCGAACATCACTCGTGCCTCCCACACACCACCGCCGACTGACTTATGGTCTCCGAGATTGCCCCTTTCAAACCGCAGAAGTCTGGCCTGTATTCGAGCTCTGACCGAGACCGTAAGAGAGTCGAGCCATTCGCGGAAATAGCTTCTGCCATCTGCCGAAAGATATTCTCTTATAGTCAGCTTCATCCGCATCTTAAGTTATCATATATGATAATCAATAACAATCCTCAAAACTGCGAACAGAACTTGGAACAAATTGGGGACAGAACACCCTGAAACACCATTAAAAGTGGTATATCATCGTGATCGTAAACCATTGAGAAGCAAAGATGGGCAGTGCTAACGATCAATTCGGGACCGTAAGGTCGCTGGTTCGAATCCAGTCGCCCCGACCATCCCTCATTCAACTGGCCTTAATCCGCATTATTCATGAAGCTTCAGCGCCACAAGAATTTATGCAAACCGCTCCGGCCAGTAGTACAATGCCGGTTCTTTCTCATAAACAAAAAGGGGGAATCACATGACAGTTGTGAGGCATTATTATCGGAAAATCGTTCCAGTCATTGCCGTCCTGTTGTTGTTCAGCGGGATTTCAATATTTGCCCAGGATTCCGGATCATTGACGGAGCTGGCGCGCGGGAAAACAGATAAGGCAGATACCCATGGCTTTACGGACATGTACGACCTTCTGTTTGCTCCCATGCGCTTGAAGGCCAGGAAGGTATGCGAGATTGGCATTGCCTGGGGAGGTTCGTTGCAGGTCTGGAGCCAGTACTTCAGCAACGCCATCATCTATGGCATTGATTTCTATACCCTCGATCAATTGCGTGCCTTAGCCAAATCCGAAGGCGTGGAAAAAATCTATATCCCTGAAACGGTTGAAACGCCGCGGATCAAGACGTTTGTAGCCGATCAGTCAAAACGCAATCAATTGAGCGGCTTCATAAAAAAATACGGATCCGATTTCGACCTGATTCTTGACGACGGCGGACACACCATGGAGCAGCAGCAGGTGAGTTTCGGGTACCTGTTCCGACACGTCAAGCCGGGCGGCTTTTATGTAATTGAAGATGTCCATACCTCGCTGCCGAACCGATATCCCGGATTTAGTGTGCAAAAGAATGAAGAGAATACCACCCTGGGCATGATCCATCACTTTATCCGGCACGAAAAAATCAAGAGCCAATACCTGACACCGGAAGAGGTGGAATATCTCAATAAAAATATTGAATACTGCAGCTTTTTTATCAGCAACAACCAGGCGCACAGCATGAGCTGCATCTTCAAAAAGCGGAGGTGATGTTTAGACCTGGCTTGCAGAAATAAAAAGGCCGCCAAAAAGGACGGCCTCGGTTCGAATTGAATTATGCTGAGAAGCTGCTATTTCCTTCTTCGCCTATGAACACTCAGCCAGAGCACGCCCAATCCTGTGCCAAGGAGATGAAATGAAGCGGGTTCCATCACTTCAGGCGTCAGGATTGTCGTGATGGCGCCAACTGCATCAATTTTACATGAGGTCTTGCGGATGAAGCTCTCGTGTTTTCGTTAATCTATTACAGGTGAGAGACTTGCAGCATTGTCATTTGAAACTGGGATTGTAAGGTATTGCGACACCTCACAAACAATTTGCGATAAAAGTGGTCTGCAGACGAGCAAGTAATCTCGGATGCCAACGTGTTCATCGCGCGGATGCTTGCAACGAAATAATCGCGGCCTATTCCCCCGGTGCGGTATCGGGTGCCGTCTGTTCGCTTTGCCTCCTCTGCCGGCTTGCCCACGATTCTTCTCATGCAAATAACATGCTGCGACTTGATATCGTCTTCCTATACTCTCATTATCATGTTGAGTTCTCATGATCTTTCCAATATTCTATATCATCATTATTCTGGTGCTAAGAAAAGGAGCTCCCATGGCTCGATCTCTGCGGATATTGCTGTCCTTATTTGCTTTGTATGCCGTTCCCACATCCATGCTCTTTGCGCAAAAGGGCGCCTGCGCGATAATCAATGTTTATGAAGCCGAGGCGCTTGTCCCGAAGAAGACCCTGGCCATAAAAATATTCGACGTCGGCGGACCCGGTGTGGACACTGACGCCGGATCGCCGGAATCGCCGAGAAAAATCTTGTTTGAAAAACTCGAAAAAGATCTGACCAAAACCAAATACTTTTCTAAGGTATCTGCTGTTCCCGCTGACGAGACTCCGGATACGGATTTCGTCCTGGAGGGTGAAATCATCGGAATTCACGGAGGAAGCCGGGCGGGCAGATATTTTCTGGGAGGATTCGGCAGCTCCGGACAAATGCGCGTTAGCGGACGCATTCTTGGCCAAAAAAAGATCGTTGAGGGCAATGAATTTCGACCCATAATAGGCGATTGGGAATGCACGTCTTTCATGGGAGGAAGTCTGTTCGGTTTCGGCAGCAGCAACGAATCCGTAACCAGGAACAACGCAAAATGGATTTCTTCTCTGCTGAGCAGAGAAATCAAAGATCTGAAAAAAATCGACAAATTGAAATCCAAAGTCTCGGAAGATTCCGATAGAAGTCCCATCAAAGGTTCTTCCAAAGCGGAAAACAGAAAATGGCGGGAAAAGACCGATCCGACTATTGAAGATTATTTTGATGAAATCGAAAGTTTTGTGGTCAAAAGCGAACAGGAAAGATCTCGAAGCATCGACGCTCTCTGGATGACGGACGCATGCTATCGTGCTCACTTGAACTTGTTGCCGATGCTTAAGCAGACGGCAATTCCCAGCAATCGGCAGATTAAACGCGGAATGCTCACCGACCTTGATTCAGTAAAGGAATTTGTCGGTCAAGACGTGTACGTTTTGATTGCAAGCTTCACCGTCGGTTCCGGCGACGCCCCGTTCCTCTGGGATAAGGAAAGAATAGAGAATGCGACCTATCTGGCGCGTCCCGGAAACGGAGAGTTGCGTATCAAGCCGATACGGTTTATTGACGATCAGATTGCATCGTATATCGTCTTCAATGAAAAGAGGGTGTTCAAAGGATTTTCCAATTTCCGGGCTTTTCACCCGGTGATCCTGGTGTTTCCCACCAAACTGCCGGACGGTTCGCCGTTTGTTGCTTCATCCACGGATATCGTGGAACTGCATACAGAAGTCGACGGCAGGCCGGTTATAACTGATTTCCATCTGGAGCATCTTGATATAAAAAGCATGGATGAATTGTCTATTGGCGGCTCAAAATAGGTCGCACTATTGTTGCCTTCAAAGGGTCCCGGTATTTTTTAAGACATCTGATAAGGCAGTCTCAACCGTGTTGCTGCCGGGGCTTGTGTGAGAGCAATTTATTCCTCCAAAAGAAATCGCTTCATGATGAAATTTATTCCATTTTCCATTCTTGGAGTTTTGGCAGCGGCGGCGGTCTTTTCACAGGAATCGCCTAATCGGCTTGAACGCAGCCGGATTGTGAACAGCGATGTCGCTGCTGTCTGGGACCGTGCTGTCCAACTCCTTAAAAACTCTCCCGCAATTGCCAACACTCTGGATGCGGCTTCCGGAGTTTTGAGCTTCACGATGGCGCTTGATCCGAAGGATGCAAAACAGCAATTGCTCGATGCTGATGAAATTGAGAAGCAGCCTCACACCGTTCATGTGACGATTTGGGTATCGGAAGCGCCGCGGGGGACACGCATATTTGTCAGGGCTTCGCCGAACAGCGGAGTGTTTTTCACTCATTCGAACGGCATTATCGAAAGGCAGATCCTGGATGCCATCGAATCAGGAACAGCATGGATTACGCCGAAAAAGGAGAAGGAATTCCGAAAAGTATCCTGTTTGCCGGAGGTTGCATGGAAGGCAGCGTCAGGCGCTCTTCTTTCCTCTCCTGGGATAATAATTAACACTGCAGACAGTACAGCTAAAATCGTGACATGCTCAACCGTCATACCGAGCGGCGAACTGGGAAAATTCGCTGCCAAGGTCAAGAAAGCCATTTATCCCGGCACAGCACATATGACTTTATGGTTTGAACCGATATCGGAAGGAACGCTGATTCATATGCGTATGCTCCTGCTTGAGTTGGGCAGCCTCACACCCGTTCCCTTAGTTTCCACCGAACGGTTGGAGTCCGCGGCCCTTGAGGCGTTGGAGAATCGGATGCGAGGGGGATCCGGCATCATCACTTTGGAAGGATTGAATCATAGGATGAAGACCGGATTCTGGTCGGAATTGTTTTCATCTGAAGCAATCTCAAAGGATGTCGGCGGTCCGAAATTGGAACGTGTCCTGCCTGTATCGATGGAAAAAGCCTGGCATGCTGCCCTTCGACTCATCACTCAGAACTATGTGATTTCAGTCTGTGACGGCAGGCAAAAGAGGCTGTGCTTTATTACGGCTCATCTAAGCAAGAAGCGTGAAGGGTACTCCTCACACAGAGTTCAACTGACATTGTCTCCTGATGGGGAAGCAACAAGAATGATCCTGATGATACCGCCGGCAATAGAGCCTGCCATCGAAAGCGAAATGGAGATGAAGGCAATCGAAAATCGGATAGTCACCGAATTATTTTTCAAGGAACAGGTGCCGTGGCTCAGCGGAAGGAGAAATTAATGTGAAATGCGGTCCATTATTTCTCTTGGTTTCTCTCATGATCGCAGCCTTTCCTGCATCTGCTTCCGATACGGGACGTGCGAACTATCTTGATGCGCTTTTGCGTGATTCCATCCCGCTATACGAAGACCCTGAACTTTCCACGCGCGTGGCGGAGATTGGAGGCCGAATGGCTGCAGCCTCTCAATCCGAATTCGAATTTCGTTTTTACATTCTTAACAGCTCCGATGCATTGTCGTTTTCCGCTCCTGATGGTCGAATATACATAACAACAGGCCTTCTGGCGAATCTGATTTCGGATGATGAACTGGCTTTGATGCTCGGACATGAAATAGCCCATGTTAATGAGCGGCATCTTCTGAAAACAGAAGCAGGGGAGAGAAACAAAAAAATCTGGCGGGCCGTAATGTATATAAGCATGCAAGCCGCCGCGGTTTACTTCAGTTCCGTGGTGCAGAATGCACTGGGCGATTCTCTCGCTTACCCTTCCGTAGCCGGTCCCGATGGGAGCGTTCTGTTAAACAACAGCAGTGCCGTGGCAATAGGTGAAATGGCCGGCATGATTGCATTCGTGGCCACAGGCGTCGCCGGCGAAACAATGCTCCAACATTATTTCCGGGGCTACAAGGACGAGTATGAATTCGAAGCCGATAAGCTTGCCGTGAAATATGCAATTGCAGCCGGCTATAGTCCGGATGCATTGATTCAGGTGCTTGAACGACTCAGTGCTTCCCTGGATGACTCGGCAGCTCAAAAAGCGTCTCTTCTGCCCGTTCAGCGAAAGCTGGCGCTCACGCGTCTGCAGAAATTGAAACAGCGATAGGGAATGCTGTTGCCGCAATTCCGCCAATGCGCCCCCTATGCCGCGAAGCTTGAGCTGTGGGTATGTCCAAAATCCCTATCTAAAGCCTCCAATTGCGGTGCAAAAAAACCAGTATATAAAATAGCGCAGAAACGGTTGGCATAGAGCCCATTGTCTTGTTGAATCCGCGCTCCATGACTCAAAGGCTCCGAGGTTCTAAGAAAAGATGCGAATGCTTCCATTCTTTAGAAATGCAGTGCCGATCGCTTTTATCGGTTCACCTTTCAACCCTGCTGCTCTACCGGAGGTTCCTTATATGATGTGTGCCCAAAGGCTATGTGCAACGGCATGATCCCGGTGTAAAATGTGCTTGCGCTTATGGCGCGGATACCGAGACCGGCAGACTGCCTTCAATCGGAGCTTGAGCGAGTACATTCGGGGAAAATAGCAGCAGCCTCTTGATTTTCCCATTATTGGATTTATGACGAGCGAGAACCAGGATTTTACGGAAGACATCAAGAAATACATAGCCGTCAACGAGATCCTGCAGGTTCGGATTGCCGATGATACGGAATCGCCAACCTATTACAGCAGGATTAACGATATAACCGAAGGGAAGCTTGTTATTGCCTGGCCGACCCACCGCGGAATCCGCCTGCTTGCCCACCGGGATCAGATGCTTACTCTTTTCATTATGCGCGGAGAGGAGCCGCATGAGTTTGGTGGACTCGTCGACGAATTGGACAGCTCCGCTAAAATGCCGCAAATCACCATTATCCCGGGCAGTTCCATCATTCGAATCCAGCGACGGCAGAATTTCCGCATCAAATCCCTGATTCCGATCGAGATCGCGGGACAAATGAGAGATCCAAAGGACGGATCCCTTTCCGCATTCGCTTTTCAGACAACCACCTACGATCTAAGTGCCGGAGGTGTCGCAATTCTGTATTCAAAACACCTTCCAGAGGGCACTCCTGTTGAAATAAAAATAGCATTGCCCGATGGAGTTTCTATAATCAGACTTCCATGCCGCGTCATATATTCCGAATCCATACCGGATAATCCGGCACTCTACCGTACCGGCATCCGCTATCTGATGATTACCGAGAAAGAACGTGCGCGTATTGTTCGATACGTTTATAGAACTCAGCTGAAAGGCCTGCACCCTTAATTTGGGTGGGTGATTGAATAACAAAGCCCAGGGAAAAGCGGCAATAGCTTCTCAGTGCAATTCGCCGTCTTTCCGGATTTGATGGGCCGAACGGTATTTCTGACCTTCTATGTGACTTATTGAAGATTATCGAATCTAAATCATTTGTGGATCTAAAATCCTCATTCCATGAAACAGATGGATAAAAAAGATCCTATTGGGCCCAGAGCCGAATTTGTGCATCGGTATGTCCATTTCGATATGTAAAAAGCCGCAGCGGGCTTCACAGGAGCCCGTGCAAGGTATATGCTTTTATTACATATCATTTCTTAAATTCTTTGGGAGGGATATCACATGTCCGTCGCTCGAGTTACAGAAATTAAAGCATCTTCTAAAAAGGGTTTTGAGGATGCCATTCAGACAGGCGTCGCTCGTGCAGCCAAAACACTGAAAAACGTCAAGTCCGCCTGGATTGAAAACCAGGAAGTGCTGGCAGACGATAACGGGAAGGTTACGGAATACCGAGTTCAGATGAAAGTCACTTTCATCCTGGAAAAGTAACCGGCTCTTCTGCGATTAATCCGACCATCTTAAAAGGAGAAATTATGGACCGCCTTGAGGAACTCAAATCGAAATATCAGTCTGTGCTGCGGCTTATCGAGCAAAAGAAGCTGCGAATGCACAATCTTCATCTGCAGGATAACAAGCTGTTAATTAAAGCCTCTGCAGGCACGCAAGAGCTTAAGAACACAATCTGGAACCAGATCAAACTTGTGGATCCGGCTTTCGCCGACTTGACCTGTGATATCTCTATTGATCCAAGCCTGGCTCCTCCAAAGCCGGCTGAGCCGGAGGTGAAGACGTATACGGTTCAGTCGGGGGACACTCTTTCAAAAATCGCGAAGCAGTTCTATGGGAATGCCAACACCTATATGAAGATATTCGAGGCCAATAAGGATCAGCTCAAAGACCCGAACCTGATCAAGGTGGGACAAGTGCTGAAGATTCCTAACGCCTGATTTGACTAATAGGATCACGGAAGCATTGCAGCGATTGAAAACTTGCCCAACTGAATAAAAAGCCAGAAGTGAAAAGCAGGGGATTTATGTTTTCGGGACTTGAAAAGCATAAATTCGCTGAAGGCTCTGATTTCCAGTGTCATATTTCTTAGTACCTCTAAACCCACGGCCTCGGGCAGTGCGACCCTGACAGGCTAAGCCGTTCCGGCGTCTCGTTGACATGGAATGATATGAGACGAATGGAAGGGGGTTTTTTCGGGGTCGGGGTCGGTATCTGGGTCGAATCGGAAATGATATAAAGTGCAGGCACAATTGATATGTTCCATGACAAAAAGCCGACCCCGATACCGACCCCGAGATATCAAAAATCGCCCCGCTGTGCGGGGCAGGCTAAAGCCAAGCCTTCCAGGCGTGGTTGACTACAAGGTCCGCAGGGGATGCCCATATCCGAACCCGCTACTATGCTCACCGACTACGCGCTTGCCCTCCTTGGCGGGTTCTTCGCGATCTCTCTATATTTCAGGTCCCCTGAGCGGAAAATGCGGCTCTGGATCGCCGCATTTTCCGTAATAGCCTTCGCTTCGCTTGCGGGAGGTACCGCTCATGGATTTCGCATTCTTCTCGGCGAGAGCCGGGAGTTTGTCTGGAAGATCACGGTTTTCTCCATTGCGGTCGGGGCTGCGCTTCTGATTGTGGCGGGAATCCGATCGGCTATGAATCCGGAAACGCTCGACGGGTATGCTCGGCGTATTGGATACCGCTGGCTCAAGCGAGCTGTTGTGATCAGCCTTGTTGGTCTCGCGGTTCTGGTTCTGAAGTTATCGCCCCATCCGTGCTTCAACCAGAACGACCTCTATCATGTGATCCAGATGGGCGGGCTTTACTGTCTCTATCGTGGCGCAATGCTTCTGGAAGGCATCAACAACTTGCTTTCCAGGCCAGAAAGAAAAAAAGCCGTATAAGTTCCCCTCAGGCGGACTCGTTCTCAGTCCCGTTACAGCGATAAATGCCATTCCGGAGATCCAGATAATCGAAATCGGCCGAACCGGCTCTTCTTCGCGAAAAATTCTCCGGCGTTACTCGCGAAGCGTACCGTGGTAATCGGATGTGATCTGTCGTTTTCTCACCGCAGGATTTGTATAATCCGGAAGAAGCATCGGTGCTACTTTGGACGGAGGGATTCCTGCGGCTTTCAGTTCGCTATTGTAACGGCGCACATGATCCAGGTGCAGGCGCCCTTCCTTGTATGCGCTCTTTGCATAAGCGACGGAATTGCGGCCGGCGATTCGTCCAAAAACCAGAACATCCAGAAGGGAGTTTCCCATCAGGCGATTCTCGCCATGCACGCCGCCTCCCACTTCACCGGCTACGAAAAGCCCCGGGATAATGGTTTCTCCATTATTGCTGTAAAGAAGCCCTCCGTTCTGGTAATGCAATGTGGGATAAATGAGCATCGGCTCCTTATCGATTTCAATGCCATATCGCTTGAATAAGATATATTTCCCGGGAAATTCCCGCTTGACGGTTCCCGCTCCCGACAGGATTTCGATCATCGGAGAGTCGAGCCACACTCCCCATTTGCCGGTAGGTGTGGGAACCCCTTTGCTCGCGGCTGTGCATTCGCGGATGATGGCCGCTGCTTCGACGTCGCGCGGTTCCCGCTCGTAGACAAATTGCACTCCGTCGACATTGAGTACGTGAGCTCCTGCCCCGCGCACTTTTTCCGTGATGAGAAGACCCTCGGCCTGTTCCGGGAAAACGGCTCCCGTCGGATGGTATTGGATTGTATGCAGGAAACGGACTTCGAGTCCTGCCCGATAGGCGATCGTTAATCCATCGCCGGTGGCGCCATAGTGATTGGTGCACATGAAGCCCTGAGTATGCAGCCGCCCCGAGCCGCCGGTTGCAATGACAGTTGCTTTTGCCTGAACGATAAAATATTCGTGCGTCTCGAGGTTGAACAGTATGGCTCCCTCACAGTGGCCATGTTCGTTGAGAATCAGGTCCACGGCTGGACTGAACTCGATAACTGAAATGGAGTCCGGACGGTTGCGTGCTTCGTCGCGCAGCGTGCGCATAATTTCCGCGCCGGTAATGTCAGCCGCGTAATGCATCCGCTTCCGGCATGTGCCGCCGCCGTGCATGGTTTTCAGCCGGCCGTCGGGATACCTGGAAAGCATGCATCCGAGGTCTTCGAGCCAGGCGATCACGCTCGGAGCCTCGGTAACAAGGGTGTATGCCAACTCCGGATCGTTTACGAAATGCCCGCCTCCCAGAACGTCAAGGTAGTGGAAGTATGGCGAGTCTTTGTGGCCTTTGGTGGCTGACTGAATACCGCCCTCTGCCATCATGGTGTTGGCATCGCCATGGCGCAGCTTCGTGGCCACCAATACCTTGGCCCCCTGTTCTTCAGCAATCAGAGCAGCTGCCGTCCCGGCGCCCCCGCCGCCCAGAACCAGGACATCTGTGGTGTAGTGGACGGTCTTCAAATCGATATCGTCCGGATTATAGCGGCTGTAAGCTTCCAGGATATCGCAGTATTCATGAGCAATCCGATATCCCTTGCTTGGGCCTGCGATAAGCTCTCTGCGCCCCTCTTCTTTATAATCCGGATGATGGCGGAGCATTTCTTTGCGCTCATCGAGCGTCATGGCGCGGAATTCCTTGCCTGCCTTTTTGGCTGCAATCCGCTCGGCACGGGTTCGTTCCACATTCTGGATCAATTTCTTCAGTTCCGGCGGGTATCCCATAAACGTCTTCTCCTCTGAACAATTGAACGCTACAGATGGTCCGGGCTCTTTGGGGCCCAGTCATCCAGGCTCATTTCGGGTTCCACCTCGCGCTGCATATAGATCTTCTTGAGATCCTCCATGGAGACAGCCATGAGCTGATGCAGATCTTCGACGTAGCGCCCTTGCGCAACCCGCTCGACCATCTCACGAACATGCGCGGCATCATGGGCGACATATCGGCCGTAAAGCCGGCGTGCGAGAATCCCGATGTTATATTGGCTGAGTTCACCAGGACACCGGGCGGTGCACAGACCGCACATGACACAGTCGAAAGAAAGGGTGGCTGCCTTTTCGATATCTCCCCGAATGGCTGCGGATACATATTCCATGACATTGATATCCATTGGACAGGATTTGGTGCATGTGTTGCAGCCCATGCAGCGCATGATTTCGGGGTAGTAATCCATAAATATCTGAGGCTCGGGACGCGCATCCCGGATGTTGTAGACCCTCCTTTTGGCCGGAAAGAAAGGGAGCACAGCGATATGCATGCCGCGCTCCACAACGGTCTGGCATGCAAGTCCGACCTTGATGGCATGATCTCCCGGAATGCGGTACACGGTGCCGCAGGCGCCGCAGATCCCGCCGCGGCATCCCACACCGCGCACCAATTGATAGCCGGCATACTCCAGCGCCTTTTGGATGGTCAGCGAAGCCGGGACATCGAAACGTTCTCCCATCACGAATATAGGAACAAAAGGCTCATTGATAATGGGTGCGGAGGTCTTTGTGTCGCTCATATCCGTCTCCTTTGCCTCAAAATCAGCGTGCAATAAACAAGCCGAGCACGATCCCGATGAGCAGTGCCACCGGGATCAGCATGTAGCGGTCCAGCAAGGTCTGGACTTTTCTCGATTGCGGGATCACTTCAACCACATATTCGTCGACGATATAATCCTTGATGTCGGTGTCCACCTGGGGGCACGACAGAATACACGAGTAGCACTGCTCGCAATCCTCCCCTACGATGGATTCCAGAGCCATGGATGTGCGTTGATCGGTCCGGCTGAAACGATCGGGTTCCCGCCGCAGCACAGGACAGGAATCGACGCAGTTGCCGCACGCCAGACATCCTTTGTCGCCTGCCGCTTCGAGGCCGATAGTACTGAGCCGGTGGTAGGGTTCGAGCCCTTTGGACAGCATGCGGCAACGGGCTACGGGAGGCTCCTTGATTCCGAGTATCCGGATCAGAATTGGTTCGGTCTTCGGTTTTTGTCTCGCAAGCGGACCAGTCATACGGCACCTCCCTATTTAAGGATATTTATTCTTACTGTTTTTTCCGGGCTTCACAGTGCCGGACTTACGCGTGATTGCGCGCTCCTCATCCGGCTTTGCCCCTGACTCTGATATCCCGGATCCAGTGCTTTTATGTATGAACTGCTTCGGCCCCAGGGCCGCGAGTTCATCCTCGGTATATCCGGGATGGCAGCTCAGGCAATCGCTTTCAGTTCCACGGTCTACGGGGAAGAACGTCATTTTCTGATGCAAATTCCCATGATGGCACCATTCGCAGGATACGGCACTCGGAAGCGATGAAGCGTAACCTGGGTGGATAGCAGTGCGGAGGGCAATATGGCAATTCGTGCATTCCATCGGGTTCTTCATGGCAATGTTTACGTTGGAGTCAACCCCTCCTGGTTTGTCTTCCTTGGAGCGTTCATGGCAGCGCGAGCACTGCATCGTTTCGATCTGAGAAAGACGGTCCAGTTGGTCTTGTTCCGTCCTGGTTAGAGGCGTCGTCACCTTTCCGGCTGTCAGGGTTTTGAGTTCGTCCCTTTGCCTGGCAGTTTGCGTCCGATAATCCCAATGCTGGCTATGGGCAGCGCGCAGCTTGATCGGGCGCACCGCCTCGGGAAGCTTTCGCTTCTCAATTTCATCCACTTCCAGAATATAGAAGTGGCAGCGAAGGCATTCGTCGTTCGTAACTGAAGTGAACCTGTGATAGCGGATATCCGGCGGCAGCGTCAGGTCCTGGAACATGGAGCGGAAGCTTTCGGCGGTTTTGCCCGCATGACCGGCGATCCCTTTATTGGGATGGCAGGTGACGCAGGAGAGAGTGGTGTTGGAATGAGCCTTGATTGAAGGATCATATAGAGAGTTAACCGGACGCTCGATGTGGCATCTCCTGCAATAAAAATCCCATTCCGATGGAGAGATGCGGGCAAACAGGTATGGAGATAAAAACAAAGCAAGAGCAGCAAAGGTGAGAACTGTGCATCGCATCATCACCCCCGCTCCTTTCGGACCGTAACGATCCCGCCGGAAATTTCGGCCGGATTGACTCCACGATTTTTCCCCCAGAACATCCGCGACATATCGGGATCCTTCGGATCAGAAAAAGATTCTCCCCGGGCAACACGGCCATACCCCGTATGGCCATGATGCATGGGAATGGCCACCGCATCCGGATGAATCCCCTCGAACAGAAGAGCAATACCCTTGAGAGATGCGCCGTTATCGCTTGTCAGGACAATTCGGTCGCCGCTGCGGATTCCCGATCGGCCGGCGCGCCGGGGATTCAGATAGATCTTCGGCGAGTAGTTGATTTCATTGAGCCATTTGGACGGCGCACTGCCGGGGCCCTGGATGCTTTCCTCGAACTCAGCAAGGAAGTATTGTTCCCGCTGCGGCGGATCCTGAAATATCGGAAGATTTCGGGTACTCTCGATCAGCGTCTTCAGTGACGGAATAATGATCTGCATGCGGGCTTCCAGAGGCTCGGGATTGGGAGACAGCGGATAGACCGCTCGGTCCGAGGCAAGCTTTCCCGAGGCAATGCCGAGAATGCTCTCGGCCGCAAATCGCTCGGGGGTAAGCTCCGGAGCGGAGCCGTTGACGGCAGTCGCCAGGTCAATGAGCCAGTCATCGAGCGAACGGCATGGGGAAGCGGGCTCTATCACCGGAAGGGTGGCTGCAATGAACGGCTGTGCCAGCGGGAGCGGCTCCGTGATATTAAGTGTTTCGAGAGGTGACGCCAGCGGAAGGACGAAATCGCTAAGCTCTGCCGTCTCCGACATAAAGCTGTCGATGCACACCACCGTGGCCCTGCCGGTGGAGCGCAGAATCGGGCGAATTTCGGAAGGTTGACTGAAGGCCGGATTCGACTGACAAAGAAGAACAACATTGCGACTGTCGCTCAATATCTGTCGAATGCGGGCAGGTTCGGCATCAATGTTCAAGAACCGCCGGCCGGGATGGAACAACCCTCCGGGACGGTTGAGGTTTCCCTTCATAATGTTCAATAGAAGGGCCGAAGGATCGTGATGATCCGAGACTGCCGGACCCGGCTCGCTGAAAAAGCGATGCGTGAGATCCCGGATTGTCTCGCGGGATAGCCCTGAGGCCCTTTCCAGAAATGTCCCATCGAGGGATCGGAGTGAATTCGCAATCTCCGGGGGCGGAAGCGATACATGAAGGCTCGGCTCATCAAGGGCTTGCTGGGCTATGCCAAGAGAAGCCATGGACGCAGCCTCGCCGGATCGCAGCGGAATCCAGTCGCCGGCGGTGGCCGTATTCGTCAAGAATGGCGAAAGCGTGACAAGCTTCAGCCCGCGCAGGCGCGATTCCGCGATTCGGCGCGCATAGCCGACAAAGGGATACCCGTGTTCCAGTATGTTGGAGTCGAAGAGAAGAGCAATCCGGGCGTTGTCGAAGTCCAGAATCGGAGGGCGTCCATCAGTATTAAGAAAAGGGGTATAGTAGGTCATTCTTTCAGGCAGCGAATCCAAATGGCACACAGCTTTAAGGATCTTCGACAGATAGGAGGCGAAAGGCGTGATCCGGCCGTAGATGTGCAGCACTCCACCCTGGCGGATCCGGCCGGCGACGGTCGTAAGGATTTCTTCAGCCTGCGCCTGCGCCATCGTGCCGTCCGGGCTGCGCCTGAAAGCTCCGGTCAAACGATCCGGATTGAAATGGAGGTTCAGCATGGAAAGCCCGATGGGGCACATCGCCCCAGCGGTATTGGGATCATCGGGATCCCCTCCGACTGCAACAACACGTCCTCCTTCGAAATAGGCGCGGATGGCGCATGCGGAGGGACAAAGCGAGCATACAGATGAAGCCCAGTCCCGCTCTCCTTGCAGGAGATATGTTGGAGACGAGCCGGACTTCATTCCGCTCTCCTGCGACCAGCAGCCGGACATCAGCGAGGCGTAGGCAGCGGCGCCAATTTTAAGAAATGAGCGGCGTCCCAGAGCAGGGTGGAAGGAAAGCCGTGCTTTTTTCGTCGTCGTATCCATATCTGCTCTACAGGAGCGGGATGTATTCCCCTCCGACCACAATGTTGTACCGCATATAGTAAATCCCGATCATGACAAGAGCCGACGCGAGCAGGAGAATAGGAATCATTCGTCTTGTCCTGGACCAGAGTGTCACAATTAAAGGGATGACCTTCCCGATAAAATTCTCAAGCAACAGGAAAAGCGCCGCGAACGGCCCGGTCAGGAGCAAGGCCGTGCTTTCCTGCGCTCCGAGATGCGAGATGCTATGAACGACTACCTCGGTGCCGGTCAGAAACAGATCGAGGACCAGGCCCCAGCCCAGCATTTTGGCTAAAGCTTCCAGAAGATCCGCGTTGATTTTGCGTTCCTTAGTGAAAAAACGGTCCCGTAGGACCGACACGATGATCATCATCGCGATTCCGGAAACCATGGCAGAAACAAGGAACAGAAACGGCATGATCGAGGAATTCCAGAGCGGGCGCGCTTTGCCGAACGCAAGGATGAATCCGGTATAGCCGTGGACCATGAGGGCCAGAGGAATTCCAATGAGGCCGAAAATCCGTGTGAGACGCTTGTTCCCGCGGAACATGAAATAACCGTAGATGATGCAATTGATCGGGTAGAGAGTCAGAAGAAATGAGCCCCACGTGATCGGCGACGTACCGCGCAGGTATACAAAAAGATGCCACACGCGGAGTCTCTGCCCGGAATGAGCAAGGAGAAACAGGGGAGCGGCTACAAGGAGCAGGGTTGCAAGGATGATGCCGATCTTGCCCAAAGGCTTGAAGCGCTCGAATCCAAATCCGTAAGAAAGCGTCGAGATGATAAATGAGCCTGCGCTCAGTCCGGTGAGGTAGAAATAGATGGCAATGAGCGTCCCGAAGGTCTCTCCGTTATGGATATCATAAAGAAGCTGCGTGCTGTCCATATTCATTCCGAAAGGTGCATCAGTTCATGACCCTGAGCTTTGACTTCCACAGTGATGTCATCCAGTCCGATATAAAACACCCTGGGGGCAGTGCCCATCTCGGGCTTGATCGGCTGCACCGCATTTTGGGCGATCTTCAGGCTGATCTTGCTGGCGGGATCGTTTAAATCTCCGAAGATCCTCGCTGAAGCCGGGCACGCCGCAACGCAGGCCGGCTCCAGTCCGTTTTCCGTGCGATGAGAGCACCAGTTGCACTTCTGGACGATCCCAAGATCCGGATGGAGATAGCGTACGCCGTACGGGCAGGAAGCCATGCAGTAACGGCAGCCGATGCATTTATGGGGATCGACTTCCACAATTCCGTTGGATTTCTGGTAGCTTGCCAGTACCGGGCAGACAGTCACGCAGATCGGCTTCTCGCAATTGTTGCACAGTATTGGGAGAAACGATTTCCGGGTGTTGGGGAATGCTCCCTTGGCGACCTGCTTGACCCAGGAACGGTAGCGCCCCACCGGAACATTCCATTCCTGCTTGCAGGCTATGGAGCAGCTCTGGCAGCCGATGCAGCGTCTGAGATCCACCAGAAATCCAAACCTCTTTCCCTTCGCCATAATCCCTTTATCCTTTAGGGGGACAGTCACGAGTGTCCCCTTTTCACGAGACTGACGGCGGCAGCAGCAAGCCTTGGAGCCGATATTCCTGCCGGGCATTTCCCGGCGCAGCGGCCGCAACCCACACAGTAGCGAGCCAGTTCGACGACGCGCGTATAATTGCCCAGCCGCGTCTCCAGCACCATGTTCATTGGATATGGCTCTCCTTCCACCATCTTGACCGGACAAGCTCCCACGCAGGTCTGGCAGTTGTAGCACACAAGACTCTGACCGGTGTCTTTTCTAAAGACCGACTGAAGCGCGTAGTCGAACAGCAGGAAAACAATAAAGACAACTGCCAGGGCATTGAAAGTAAATCGTGAAAAATGATGCCTGGTTAAGAAATAGCTCATGCGGGTGAAGACGGAGACGCCTGGCAGGCCGGAATCGGCTGCCCACAGGGCGTTGGAGACCGCATCGTAGAATCCCCGCGTCGCCGGTGTGCGATCGATGAGATCCGGATTTAAATCGAGCGAGTTGCGGGCTAAAATTATGTTCCGGACAACATCCATGTTTTCCCGATCGATGGAGATGGCGTCGAGATAATACCCAAGCTCAATATCGCGGATCGTTCCGTTTTGCACCTTGACAAAGACATCTGTCGACCCCCGCGGACCCTGACCTGTTCCCTTATACGTGCCATCCGCCGCAACCGCCGGATCTGGCGGCGTGTGTGCATTCATATAGCTGCGAACACGCGCGGTATCGATCATGGATAGAATGTGAAAAAGCAGCCCGATAACGCACAGGACGATGAGTGAATTCAAGAAGAGGGAGCTTTTCTTCAACACATGGAATGCAGCAATGGCAAGGAAGATAATCAATAGCAGCAACGTCAACAGCCGCGCTTCCGAGAAAATGAGTGCGACCACGAAAGCCACTATGGCGAATCGCCACGGGCGCGAGGCAAAATCGAGATTGAAGCGGGAGCGATTCATCCTTCCAGCACCCCCCTCTCCTGAAGATGCCGGGCTACTTCATCAATAAACTCCCGGTTAATCATCCCATGGCGCAAGGCTTCTACAAGAAGACTATCCGGGACCTTGCCCTGCGAAATAGCCTGCATCGTCTCTTTCTGCATTAGTCCGAAGATGGTTGCAGTGTCGAGGTGCTGGACACAGAATCCCTGGCAAGCCCCGCAGCGGATGCAGTTGAGTCCGCCGGTGCGGATGAATTTGGCGTAGTCGGAAGCCCGAGCGCTGATGGTGAGCTCGGCCTGATACTGGATCGAGGCCGGACAATTGTCCTGCGTGGCGTAGCAAGCCCGGCATTCGTAGCAGTAGATGGTCTGGATATTGCCGTGGAAAACGGGCTTTGCGATGACGAGGCCCAGAGAGCCTGCTATGGCAAGCATGGACAATCGGTTCAGATTCTCCGAAGGAGTGCGGTGCTTCAGGTTAGTGAAAGACTGATAGCGGCGGATACCGGGCAGCACCGCCGGCTGATCGGGGTCCCCGCGCTGGTAGCGCTTGTAGGGACTCGCACCCTTCGCTTCCGGAAGCTTGTTTCCCATATCCCCTTTCGGTTTTTCATCCTGGTCGGACATATCTGTTCCCTCGGCTCGACATCAACCGGGAAGCATCATCGCCATAAGCAATCCGGCGATCGCTCCTCCAACGAATCCCTGTATAAGCTCCTTCACCGACTTCATCCCAAGGCTGAAGCTGAGAATGCTTCCCGAAAATCCTCCTCCAATAATGAAAATAATAATTTTCATCAAGCAACCAGTGTCCGTGGGGTCATGAGGGCGATAAGGCAGGCTGCTACGCCTCCTCCCACTCCCCCCTGAAACAGAGAAATTCCATTGAGTCCGAAGACGGCAAATGCGAGGGATCCTCCGGCCAGAATCCCAGCCAGAAGAAATCCCGCAAAATTAGCGCTCCATGCCCTTCCACGATTCAGGATGGCCATCCACCGCATGCCCTTCATAACGGCGATGCCGACGACAACAGTAAGGCCGAGGCTCAGAAGCAGCTTTCCAGGAGATTGGCTTCCCATCTCTCCCGAAGTGAAGGAATGAAGCGTCATCAGTTTCATCGTGAACGCGGCGATCGGCGCCATGATGGCCATGCTCACAAATGAGAATCCTGCCTTGAGGTAGCCTGTTTCGGCGCGCAGCGTCCCCTCAGCCATCATGCCGGCGCCTCCCACCGGCGAAGGAGCGCAGGAAGCCGTAGCGTTGATGATAAAGGCTGCCATGACTATGGCCAGCTGCTCCCAATTGATCAGGTTGAACTGGGCGGGGCCGAACAGGTAAAGCACGGGCACAAGCGCCGCGACGAGGATACGGGAACAAGCCAGGGGAATAATCGTCTGAAGCTGGACGAAGATCGCAAGCATCCCCGCCACGCCGAGAAGGGCGAATTGGGACAAGCCGTTCATAATTGAGCCCAGAGCATCAAATCCTCCGGTGGCGGCCAATGCTCCGGCGGCCATGAAGCCTGCGATCATCGCGGATGCGGGAAGGAGGATGATGCCGCCCATGAGCGCCTCTGTGGCTTTAAAAAATCCCCTCTTTAAAGCAAGGATCACGAGCATCAAGAGCGCCGCGGCGACCAGCACGCTTTGCACAGGCATTTTGCCCAGCGGTTGAAATAGGGATATAAGAAGCGCCGCAAAGAAAATGAGAAGGCTTATATATCCTGTGAGCGGAGGGCGGATTTCGGGAGCCGCCGCTTCCCCTGAAGGCGCGGTTTTCGGATCCCTCAGGCTCGATCCTTCCGGATACAACAGCGGCGTAATCATGGCCACGAACAGCGCCATCAGGGATGTTCCGATCATGAGCGCAAGACTCTCCGGTCCCCGAAGTATTCCGTTGCTCGCAGTCGGGAAAAAAGCTCCCAGGACTCCTTCGCCGCTCTGGCCCACTCCTCCGATAGGGGAGGGGCCGCAGGAGGCGAAGGCATTGCGCGCAAAGGCCGCAACCAGGACGATAATCTGATCACGGCCGAGAATCCGCATCCCGTAAGCCCCGAAGGAGAACAGCAGCGGCAGCATGGCGGCGGCGAGGATCCTTCCGCAGGGAAGCTGTGCAAGCAGGGGAAGATTCACAAGAATGGCCAGCGTTCCCGCCAGACCCAATGGGGAATTCTTCAGTTTCAGCAGGATCGCTTTGATTGCTTCGAATCCTCCCGTGGCATCCAGGGCGCCTGCGAGAAGGAGACCGGCCAGAAGCGCCGTGATCGGATGGACGATAATGCCTCCGAGAATTTCGTTCGGAAGCAGAAGGACGGATTCTATCCCGCCGATGAGCAGTCGCTCGATGATCCCGATGACGATCATGATCAGCGTGACGAGAACAAGAATCGTCTGGATAGGAAGTGTAATTTTCCGGAACAGAGCCAGGACGACGGTAATGAGAAAGATGGAGAGAGTAACGTATCCGATGGAAGAGGATAGGAATTCGGTCATGATGCCACCCTTCTCGGGCAGGCGCCATGGCGCGGCCTGGAAAGCCAGGATGATCTCATGATGTAGCCGTTCGGACCGGGAATCAACGTTACCTCGTCCCCAATTTCGAGGCGGGACACACACATCTGGCAGCCGGAGACGAGGGCCGTGATTTCACCGGCCTCCGAAGTGGCTACCCGGAGGCGCGCTCCCATAAGCCCTGTAGGATCCCCATCCAATGGGCGGATTTCCCGGATCGAGCCGGTAATCCGTCGGCTGCAACGGTAGAATTCGGCAGCAATGAAAACCGCTGCCAGAAACAATGTAGTGATCATGAGCATGCTGCCGCCTATACCGTTGTCAGCCATACCTTGTCGGCTTCCGTATCCGAAACAGCCATTTCTCCGGCGCCTGAAATTGCCAGACCGTGAGGAGTCTTGAACATCATTTCGGGCGCTTCAATGAAGCCTAGAAACTTCCCGTTCTTATTGAAAACCTGTATCCGGCTGTTGCCGGAATCCGCGACGTAGACAGCGTCTCCTTTACTGTCCAATGCGATGCCGTTCGGCAAATTTAGAAGCCCCGGTTCCCTTCGCGACGAAGAAAGCCCCCCGAACTTCCGCACGAAACGTCCTTCAAGATTGAATACCTTGACAAGAGCGTGCTTGGAATCCACAACAAAAACCTCTCCTGCAGGGGAAACGGCGCATGAAGTGGGAAGGCGGAACTGGTCGTTCGCATCTCCGAGTTCTCCAAAAACTCTCTTAATCACACCCTCAATCGAGAAAACCTGGATGCGGTGATTTCGTGTATCGGCAATGAAGATTTCATCCCTAAAAATGCAAATGCCGGCGGGACGGAGGAAGAGCCCGCTCTTTTTCCCGAGCGCGCCGAAAGGTTTCATGAATGCCCGGGCGCCAAGATCAAATCGTTGAATCCGCCCATTGTTGCTGTCCACGATATATGCGATGGATCCGTTTACGGCAATCCCCTGAGGCCAGTTGAATTGTCCTATGGCGGTGCCGACCGACAGCAGTGTGCCGGATTCCTCTGCTTCCGCTTTCTTCTGCAAAAGTCCGTAATTCCCGTTTTTTGAAATGAATGTAACAAGTATGTTCCCGTCTGGAGTCCATGCAGGAAACTGGGGTGCGGGTATATCCAGGAAACGCTGCGGGAGAGCTGCGCCGATTCCTCTTTTAGGGGACAATAGGACAAGCCCCGAGAGAGCCAGGGCAACTGCTCCCTTCAGGTTTTGATTAAGGAAAACACGCCTTGAGACAGGCGGCGAATGAGTAGGGATCTTCATTTCCGCAACCATCCATTAATTGAGCTTTTCAAGCCTCAGCGATATATATTCCTAATCCTCATTGCGTTTGCCGATATAGGATCCTTTGAAGCGCACTACTGCATACGACCGAAGTGGTTCTGCCGGCCGTAAATCCGTCGGATTTTCAGCCGGCATGATCCTATTTCCTGAGCTCTGCCATATCAAATTTCGATCGAATGGCTTCCAGGACGCCTTCCGCTACGGCAA
>JAFGIY010000252.1 GCA_016929335.1 Acidobacteriota bacterium
ATCATTGATTGCGCCCCGACTGCCGGAACTTTGCGCTTGTTGACATTTACCGATGCGTCCATCAACAAGGCCAAAGTAATCATTAAGATTGAACGGAATATTTTGAATTTGGTCCGGCCGATCGGCAAACGTATGAAATCAGTCAAATATTTTCTGCCGAAGGATGAGCTATATATAACCTTCGGTAAAATGATTGATGATATCGGCCGGCTCGGAACTATTCTGCGAAACGATGAAGTGTGTTCAATAAGGCTCGTGCTGAATCCGGATAAAATAGCAATTGCCGAATCCAAGCGGTCCTATACCTATTTCTCCCTCTTTGGATTTCCAGTCGATGCAGTATTGGTTAACAAGCTTTTTCCCGTTGAACTTGAAGAGGGCTACTTTCAGAAATGGCGCCATCTGCAGCAGGAACAGATGAAGCTATTGCATCGTTCCTTTCTGGATACCAGGATCATTTCAATCAGACATTATGAAAATGAGCCCATTGGAGTGGAGCGTCTTGAGGCAATGGGAAAAGATATCTATGGAGGATTAGACCCTGCAGCAGTGCTGTCGAATGTAAATACGGTAACATTTAAAAAACAGAATGGAAGAGTCGTATTGTCTTTTGTGTTGCCGGGGCTGGATAAAGCCAGCATCGATGTCGGCCGTAAAGATAACGACCTGCTGATCAGCGCCGAAGGGTATTCAAGGGTATTCAGTTTGCCTGATACTCTTACAAATGTTGATATTGACAAGGCCGAATATAATGGAAACCGGTTGAACATACGTTTTGCGGGAAAAGGGTGACCCGTTCTTGCTGCAGGTGGTTGTAGATTTCCGCAGTTACGGATTTTCCCTTTGTTTAATGTCTCTTAATTATCAAAGGAGCGTATGCAGGGTGAGTTCATTTACAACAACTTGCGAGGCTATAAGGAAATACTACCCCGGGTATTTAAAAAGGCCTCCTGTATCAGATCGATCTTTGATTCTGATAAGATGCATTCTGTCTACTATTCTTGATTTTCAGGCGGCAATTTTACTACCGTACGGGGCAGATTAATGCAAGAAACTTGAAAATTTGCATGCATCCGCTTTTTCAACCAGTTACCTGGTTAAAGGGTAGCCTATTAATCGAAATAGTCTTCCTGTACTGATGATTCCGACATCGGTTTTGATCTGCTCATCACCGCTCCGTGTCACAATTGTTCCGGTTTTTATCTTTAGTTCGGCCATCGCCTCGCTTAAAGCAGTGATCTCTCGTTTGCGTGTTTGAGTGTCCGTCAGGGATTCACAGGCCTGGATTAAGATTTTTGTCTTTCCGGATGTGGGAACAATGAAATCCACCTCCCGGCCGGTCTTGGTTTTGTATGTTGAATTCACAACCCCACCCAATACCGGTCAGCATCCATGATATTTATGCAAATATGTGTAATGCAGCGTTCGCCTTATAGGACAACATCTCCTGTTGCGCAGCTTCTGAAAGATCCCTCTACATTATCAGAAGCCAAAGGCCGCACTGATACAGGAAGCCTTTTCAAAAAACGGGGATGATTTTTCCTATCGGCGCGCCGTTTTATTCGCTAATATCTGGGCTATGATCCAAGTACAAAATCTGACGAAGAGGTACGGAAAACTGTTGGCGAACGACAATCTCTCGTTGTCGATTGGCGCCGGCGAACTGGCCGTTCTGCTCGGGCCCAACGGCGCGGGCAAATCCACGCTGATCAAGTCGATCTGCGGGCTGCTGCGTTTCCAGGGCACCGTCACCGTGGACGGCCATGACAACCGCACCACGGAAGCAAAGCGGCTTTTGGGATACGTGCCGGAATTTCCCGCGCTGTACCCGATGCTCACGGTCTCGGAGCACCTGGAATTCATCGCCCGCGCCTACCGCCTCACGGGATGGGAGCCACAGGCGGAGGAACTGCTGCGCCGCTTCGATCTCGACGACAAGAAGAAGAAGTTGGGCAAAGAGCTTTCAAAAGGGATGCAGCAGAAGGTGAGCGTCTGTTGCGCGCTCCTGCCCGGGCCCAAAGCGGCTATCCTGGACGAACCGCTGGTGGGCCTGGACCCGCACGGCATCCGCGAGTTGAAATCGATGATCGCCGACCTGCGCACCGCGGGCTGCGCCCTGCTCGTGAGCACGCACATGATCGAAAGCATGGAGGAGAGCTGGGACGCCACCTATATCTTGGTGAAAGGCCGAATCGCTCATGTTCGACGCCGGGCGGACGGCGACGCCGGTCAGAGCCTTGAAGACCTGTATTTCACTATCACCGAAAGCCCGGAAAATCGGGCGGGAGAGCGGTGATGAACAGTCTCGTTTTCCTGCTTGCGCGGAGCATGAAAAACTCCCTTCTGGAGACCCTGCGCAAACCCGCGAAACTGACGATTTGGCTGATCCTCGTCATTGTCCTCGGGGGGATCCTCGCGATTTCCATCTTTGTTCCCCGCGAACAAAAAGGTCTAACCGATCTTATCTGGATGCAGAGCGGATTATTCGCAATCCTCGTGATGTTTTTTACGCGGGCTGTAAAACAGGGCCTGTCCACCGGCAATACTCTCTTTGACATGAGCGACGTCAACCTGCTGTTCGTGTCGCCGCTTAATCCCCGCACGATCCTCGTTTATGGCATCGTGCGCGTAGCTAAGACAGCGTCTTTCGTCGTCTTTTTCCTGCTGTTCCAGAGCCCCATTCTCACCCTGAAATTCGGCATTGGGGTGAGCGCCATCCTGCTGCTGCTCCTGGGATTCGTGCTGGCAACCAGCCTGATGCAGATCATCTCGCTCACCATCTACAGCCTGACCGTCGGCAATCCCGCCCGAAAACGCGCCGCCGGGCTGATCGCCGTCGCAACGCATGTTCCGCTTACCCTCGCACTCATCATCCCGCTATTGCGCGCCGGTGATTTCGCCGGCTCGGTACAGCAGGCGATCAGATCGAACGTTTTTTCATGGACGCCGGTAACGGGCTGGGCATCCAAAGGCGCCCTTGCGCTCATCACCGGAGATGCGGGGACCGGCTGGCTGCTGTACGGCCTGATGGTGATCGCCGGCGCACTTCTGCTCCTCAGCCTTGCCTTCAACAAGCTCGACTACTATGAAGATGTGCTGGTCGCCACCGAAACCACTTTTCAAAAGATACGGGCCTTCTCCGAGGGCCAGATCCATGTCGACGCGCTTGGGGCGAAAAACGTATCGGTCGCAAAAACCGGCGTTGGGGGCAGCGGCGCGAGCGCGATCTTCTTCAAACACATGCGCGAGTCGTTCCGCATGAACCGCCTGGGATTGTGGGGAACATCGTCCTTCCTCATTGCCGCGATCGCGATCGCGATCGCATTTTTTTCCCGCGGCAAGGACATCAGCTTCATGGGGATGCTGTACATCCTGATGTTGATGCAAGTTTTCATGATCGGCACCGGGCGCGGACTGAAGGAGCTGTACAGCCACTACATTTACATGATCCCCGACGGCCCGACGCGCAAGATCATCTGGAGCAACCTGGAAATCGTGATGAAGGTGGCGGTCGAAAGCGTGGTGATCTTCGTCGCCACGGGTATTATCCTGCACGAATCACCCCTGCGGATCGCCGCAGCGATTCTCGCCTACACGCTCTTTTCCTTCCTGCTGCTCGGAGTGAACTACCTGAGCCTGCGCTGGACGGGCGCCAACATCAACGTCGGGCTGCTGTTGCTCATTTACATGTACTCGGTAATCCTCATCATGCTGCCGGGCATTGTCGGTGCGCTCCTAACAGGATTTTTCATGGGGAAGGCCGGCGTTCTCGTCGGAATGCTCGAGCTGGCCGCCTGGGAGTTTATCACCGGGCTCGGCTGCTTCGCCCTCTCCCGCGGCATTCTGCATCGCTGCGACATGCCCTCGCTGGCCAACCTGAAGACCTGAAATCAGGGACGTCTTGTATTTTCGTTTTCTCGCTTTTCCCGCTTATCTCGCGGCCTGAACAATGAAACGGTGCAGTCCTATTTCGAGATTCTGGAAGACACGCTTCTTGGATTTATCCTGGAACCGTATCATCGATCTGTGCGCAAACGCCAACGTCAGGCTCCAAATTTTTTTTGTTTGATACGGGAGTTCGACGCGCATTGGATCGGACGCTTACTATCGAGCTAAAGCCGGGAACATACGCCCACGGCAGAGCATTTGAACCCCGCGTAATTGCTGAGGCGATCAGGCTGAACGAATACCAGCAGAAGGATTTTCGCTTTTCCTATTTACACACAAAGGATGATGCCGAAATTGACCTGATTGTGGAACGTCCCGGCACTTCGACGGCACTGGTGGAAATCAAATCGATTTCACAAGTAGATGATCGCGACACAAGATCACTCGAAAGGTTTACCGCCGACATTCCGAAATCAGAAGCGTTCATTTTTTTTGCTGCATAAGTGTATTCAAAATCGTTTTCTAAAGCCAAAATTCTGCAGTAGTATGCCACCGAATTCGATAAACGGTTAAGTTCGGAATCGGAGGTTTACATAATACATCTGATCAGAACTTGCCTCGGAGGATTCGCAATCAAAAAAAGGCAGATTGAAATACCTATCCTTATTCCAAGCATATCGAATCCGCTGTCTCCGGAAGCCGCCGCGCTTCATCGACAATAGCGGCCTCGGAGTTATCCCTGCAAATTACCTCCGAAATGACGCGCTCGGTTATTTCCGATAAATAGGCCCGCAGTGTTCGGGATATTTCCTGAAACTCAGGCCGAAGAGTCTCCTTGACAAATCCTTTTGGCGTTTTGGTCATGACGGTTGTGTACGGTTGATCTCTATAGCGATATGGTCTGAGTCCAAATCCCACTGATGATTGCACTCACCCTTGCAGGCTTCCTGGACACGATCGCGCCACTGTCGCAGAAAGACGTCGAAATCGGGAAGCGGCTCCACCGCTACGCGCTCCATCTCCTGGAGTGGCTCCCAGAAGCTGCCGGCTTCCCTCATATCTTCGATGGCTCTGTAAACGGCATCGGCGCGTTGCTCGAGTGGTGAAGTCATGTACACAGCAACGACATATTGCACGGCGCAATCGGATGAGTCCATTCCAAGCATCTCTTCAAACATTTCGTCCTGTCCAAGATCGATCTCTCCCTCGGAAAGGGGAAGCAACAGCGCGTGAAAGATCTGAGAGGCGGCGTGATAGTTTCTGCGGAGGAAGGCATTGCTGCCTTGCCGGAGATAATCGTCGACCTTTGCGGGATCGGCGCAGCCAAACCGTTTGGCGGCTTTGGCAAAAGCCAGCGCCTCCGCGACGCCTTCATCGATCGGCTCGGTGGGCTTCCACCCGGCCTTGCCCCCGGCAGCCCGTTCGATAATCGCACTGTTAAACCGGGAAATGGTCTTATCGTCAAGAAGGGGAATAATGTCGCGGATCAAATCGCGCAGATCCTCTGCATCAAGAGAGGCCAGAGCTCCGTCGACGTTCAACGAACCGGAGCGGGATGGAATAACTTTTTGTCGTTTCAGCGGACTTTCTCCATGGACGTTTCCCCAGCGCAACGGATGCTTTTGAAAAAAATTTCATGCCGCACTCTCTATGGGCGGGATTCCAACCGCCCCTCAGCATGGGAATTGGTCAAGCGTTTCCTCGAGTATATTTGTTATCTCCTCAAGATTGAGCATGATTTCGCCGGAAGCTCCGCCCTGAATACACAAATTGCGAATAATCAGAACGAGAGGAGGCATCCGGTTAAGATTTCGGACCGTTTCCCAGCTCATCGCTTCATCCGTATGAAACAGGACGCGATCCCAGTTTTCGAAACCGCCGCTGTCAGCAACGGATTCGCGAAATATCAGCCAAGCCCCCTGAAGATCCGACAATATTGTTTTCTGATATCCGGTTGGTTCCGTTGTAAAGCTCATTTTCAGCTCCAGTCGATTTATTAAATGTAAGATCGCCGTTCGGTGTCAGTTTAAGCGTTAAGCGAATTCCTGCCACAGGAAGTTAGCCTATATTGCAGACTACCGCATGTCAAAACCAGCTTTTGTTCCCTTTCGGCTGCCTATCGTGTCAGGTCAATAATCCCTGGTTTATTCTGGGCAGTGTGTACGGAGAATCGCGGCGGGCGTTTTCAGATCTGCGGTCAATTTTACGGCACAGACAACCGGCTTCGCGACACGTATTGAGAGAGAAGGATTACTCTGATTTTGATCTGGAGCGCGCTATCCGGCTCGACTTCAATGAAGGAAATCCTCATACGGGACTCCGTGACCTGCCAACCGATGTTGTTTTTATTATCGGCGACCCTGGCAGGCCGCACTCCAAAACGCCGATCGCTGCACTCATTCCCCGAGTGCGTTTTCCAGCCTGCCCATCGGGATATCGATATTGAAATATACCTTGAGCTCCCCGTTGTCCTCAAGATCCGTGCAGTCCATGATATCGAAGCTGTGCCCGTCCTTGTGCGCCAGGCTCTGTCCCCTGACCCGCATGTTGCTGAACCCAAGAAAGACATACTCCTCGTGGACATTGATGACCACGAAAGCATCTTCCTCCGAGCGGCCGTGCTTATCCTCCTGGATGGAGTCCAGAAGGCCCCGGATGATCGTTTTGTGAAAATCGGCCTTCTCCTGCCGCTTAAGCTCCATGTTGGCGATGAATGCAAAGTAATGCAGCTCTATGTCGACAAAAGCGCTTTCGATATCTTTATTGATATCTTTAAGGGCCTCTTCGAACTTCTTTTCATTCAGGAGAGCCTTGATCTTTTTCCTGTCGTCCGAATCGCCCTCGCATGAGTATTTGCTGTCCGCGCAATTCAGGCGCAGCGCCTTGAAATCCACCTTGAGATCGCCGGATTTGATCTGTTCCAGGGTTTTTTCATATTTTGCCGTCGCTTCGGGCTTTTCCCTGCCGGACGCCGAAGCCAGGCAAAAGCAAACAACCACTGCAGCCATGAACGCGCTTGTGAGTTTCATCGGACCGGACACTCCTTCCGTCGCTTTGCCTGTCGATACACAGATGTTGAACGCGCCTATTCCGGACAGAAACGGCAATAGGCGTGCTCGCAATAGGTTTTTCGACATTATCACAATAAATAGGAATAGAGAATCAGGCAATGAAGGAATTCCTGGATGGTGTGCGGTTCGCCTCGCTCTTCGAGGCGGGAGGGCCTATGTGTTGGATTATCGAATGTCGTCCTCAAAAGGCACGTTGCTCTCTTTGGCCCATCCGATCACAAATTCCCTCACACGGTATTCATGAAACTCGAATTTGTCCGCCATCAGTGGATCACCAATGCCGGCTCCTGGTTTTTGCTCGCGGCATGCCGCAATTTCGTCAGACGGACTCGGCCGAAGGGATTGCGCATAGGAAGGCTGAGCGTTATCGGGTCGCAGTCTGCCGCACAACAGCTGAACCTTCGCCCCTTCACGCCGGCCAGGATATGGCCGTTCCCTATCGGCCTGCTTTCCTGAACCATGGAGCGGATTAGTTCGACTATGTCATAGTCTTTCTCGAGGTCTGCCCCCTGCAACACCATGTCACACAAGCCTAATACGTGCATCCCGACCGTCCAGATTTCGCCATTGGTTTGGACGATGTCGGCAAACGCGTAACTCAGGGCATCCATACCGCCGTCTTCGGCCATCTCCAGCCAAAGCTCGCCGCCATGAGCCAGCATGCTGTTATCAATGAAAACCCCGGCGCCTCCGGCCCGCACCAGGATCGCCGCGGCTTTCATGATTGTCCGGGCGGCTTTCATCGATCCCCCGACGCTGCTGAGAGTCGCCATGAGCGCATAGCCATCCACAATGGCAAGTTCTTTTTCAGTCGGCGGATGCCGGCAGGAGGAACGGAAAACCTGGGGAAACTGTTTATCGGGCGGAAAGAAGCCCAAGTCGATTCGCGCACCATCCGGCAGTACCAGTTCCCGCGGCGTCACGCGGCAGCTATCGGGCAGGCGCTTGATCAAGTCGCCCGGATGCGACCAAGTCCCGGGAATCCGAAGGTCGACAATCACTGAAGGGGAGGTTTGCTTATTTGAGATTCTGGCGTCTTTCATTTGTTTTTTCTCCTGCGGTCTGAATTTCGGGTTGGCGCATCCGTTAACAGGTATCGCGACCCCCTGTAAGGCCTGCATACTATCTAATTGCCTTTGGCCGGATTGAGCCAAAATTTCTTTGAAAAAAATGGAGGGTACGGCGCGGTTTAGATGATGTCGTTCTCCGCAGAGTTGAGAAGAATGCCTTTGGCGTGGATCCGTATCCAGCGATTGATAAACAATGCCAATCCCTCCTTGCTTGTCCGGAAGAGGTTATGGGATTTTCGGAATTTATTGGAATGTGGCGATTAATGGACGCTTATGATTGGCTAAAGCGGCAGGCGCAATTTTTTAAGAAAGCCGGCGTAACGCGAATCGTGCTCCAGACTCTTTAATAGCGGATCACCCTTGATGTCCATCATTCCGCTGTCACGCAGTGCGTATGCCTTTTCAAGCCATTCAAAAGCCCGTTGGATCTCACCGCGATAGGCAAGAACCTCCGCAATCTGGTAAGTCATGGTCTTCGCGTACTTGCTGATGAATTCTGCCAGAGAGGCATCCGCTTCTGTTTTGCGTCCCGCTGCGTGGTATGCAAGCGAAAGCCCAAAATGACGCCACACAGGGTCTATCTCCTGCTCCACGCATTTCAGCGCTTGCGGCAGCTTCGACTGCGCCAGGTATACCCTGCCGAGCAGCATATGCAGAATCGGAAAGTCCGGATTGAGTTCCATTCCCTTCTTTAATGCAACAGCAGCTTCATCCAACCGGCCGGCATAATATAAGTGATGTCCCAAATTGCTGTAAGTGGGGACGTTGAGGGGATCCAAGCGGATCGTGCGGCGATCCAGCTCGACGGCTTCTTCTCTCCTGCCCAAAACAAAGGCCAAGTCCGCAGCGCCGTTAAGGGCAACTGCGTTTCCCGGATCCAACGTCAATGCCCGCTGGTAGGCTGCATCGGCGCCCTCCCAATCCCAATCATAGGCCTTCTTGATCCACCCCATTTCTGCAAGGGCCAGAACTGAGTTTCCATCCAGAGCCAAAGCCCGCTCCACTTCCTGGCGCGCCAGTCGGGATCCCTCGTCCATAGGCAAATAGCCATTATCAGTCTGACGGTGGTGAACCTCAGCCAGTCCCGACCAAGCCGATGCGAAGCCGGGATCCAGCCGAATAGCCGTCTTGAAGTAGGAAACGGCTTTTTCCAGATCCTCTTTTTTCCGTTTCCTGAAAAAATAGCGACCCTGCAGGTAGGCGTTGTAGGCCTCGCCATTCTTAGTCTGCGGCGCCGCAGCTGATGCATTTCTTTTGAGCAGAGAGACTTTCAGCGTTCCTGCGACCGAACGCGCAATGTCTTCCTGCACCTCAAAGATATTGTCCAACTGTCGTTCATAGGTCTCGGACCATAGGCTAAAACCATCATGAGCATTGAAGAGTTGCACGCTTATCCTTATCCGCTTTCCTCTCTTGCGAACGCTTCCTTCCAACACACTGGCGACATTCAGCTTCTGCCCGATCACTCGCAAGTCCTCGTTCTTGCCTTTAAATTGAAAAGATGATGTTCTTGCCGTCACGCGCAATCCGGGAATCTTCGCCAAGCCATTCAGCAGTTCATCTGTCAAGCCATCGGAAAAATATTCCTGATCCCGATTCGGGCTCATATCGGCAAAAGGCAGCACCGCGATCGAGGATTCGTTAGACTGTATCGCCGGAGAAATGGGTTTTGTCTCAGGACCCGTTGATCTCTGATATAGCCATACCCCAAACACAATGGCTATCAATAGAACAGCCGCACCGAGCGCCAAATAGGATCCTTTTGGACGGCCTTCAGAGATTTCGGCATTGGCAGCTGAAGGGATTTCGGCAATGAACGCCGGGGCCGGTTCTCCAGACTTCAGGCTTATGAGGTCTCGTTTTAGATGTCGCAGATCCCGGAGCAGATCCGCAGCACTCTGGTATCGAAAAGCCGGATTCTTCTCCAATGCCTTTTCGATGATCTGCTGCAATTGCGCCGGCACTTCGGGATTCAGCCGTGCAATGGGAGTTGGCACGCGTGTGAAAACCGCCTCCAAAACCTCACCCGCGCTCCGTCCGCTGAAAGCCAAAGCCCCGGTAGCCATTTCATAAAGGACAGCCCCAAAGGAAAACAGGTCGGCGCGAGTATCGACAGCGCCTCCTCTCGCCTGTTCGGGAGACATATAGGCGACTGTCCCCAAGACACTGCCCGGGCTCGTGAGAAATTCCTCTGTGGTGACCGCGCTTTCCGCTGCCTGTTGTTGTGCTGCAGGAAGCTTGGCCAGCCCGAAGTCGAGGATCTTGGCCTGCCCGTCTTGTGTAACGAAGATATTGGCCGGTTTGATGTCGCGGTGGATGATTCCCTTCAAGTGAGCGGCATTCATGGCATCGGCAATCTGAATGGATACATCGAGAAGTTCTTCCATCTTGAATCGACTGCATGCTATGCGCTGCTTGAGAGTCTGGCCTTCGAGCAGTTCCATCGCAATGAAGATCCGGCCGTCGGACTCGTCGATGTCGTGGATGGTGCAGATGTGTGGATGATTCAGAGCGGAAGCGGCCTGGGCTTCCCGCCGGAAGCGTTCCAATGCCTGGGGATTCTCCGAAACCTCATCGGGCAGGAACTTCAGTGCAACATGGCGGTGCAGCCTGGTATCCTCGGCCTTATAGACAACGCCCATTCCCCCGCCGCCGATTTTTTCGACGATTCTGAAGTGCGAAATCGTTTGACCGATTTCAGGCATGCATACCTCTGAAAGAAGACCCACCTGCCGCTCGGCTATATTTGAGTACCTGAATGGCTAATTATATGCGGCAATTGCCAAGTACAGGAAACATAATTTGAACTCTCCTTTTTTCATAGCCGAAATCGCGGCTGTTGCGCTGAGCTCCAATAATTCTGCATGCCTTTGTGCAAGAGCTGTTCGGACAGGCCAGCAGATACTACGGCGCCTGCAGCAAATATTGCGGACTGAGTTGGAAAAATGCCACGGTCGATATAAATGGCCATAGCTCATCCTTATCGACTGCAGGTGCAATGCATCAAAAGGCATAAAAACTGGATCCCTGGGGAAAGGGCATCGCGATTTTCGATCTGATACGCCGCAATCGGGGGGAGAGAGTATGCAGGCGTGCTATTCATTCAGGCAATCGGAGCAATAGATTGGAAATGACAAATTTCCCGGCGATCTGCGGATCGTAGCCGATTCCAATCCGCAAAAGCGATTCGGTATCCGAACAGAATCCCCTGTCCTTGAGATGCGTTTCAAGGATTTCAATAAATTCTCCACGTTTAGCTTTGGTTCCTTCCTGCTTCATATAGTGCAGAAAGGAATCAATTACTGCTGATGGATCGATAGAAATTTCGGATTTTGTCAGTGCCCAATATAAATCAAACAAATCTCGTCCGCGTCTGCGCTGAAACATTGCCCGCATTTTGGTGCCAAGCATTTCGTGAATGTCGTAACCTTTGATTTTGGTTTGAATGGTTTTGCCGCGGAATGGAAAATGGAATGGGATCTCGACGACGGATCTATAAGGCTTCCGTTCTGTTACGTTGGCTTCAACCACAATATCCAGAGAACGGCCCGGTTCCATGATGGAACGCAGGGAGTAAGTCATCCGCAAAACCCGCGACGGTTTGACTGTATTCCGTATTGCCAATGTGATCGTGTCCCACACCGAAGCTTTTGGCATGCCCAGAACCTCTGCCAATACACGTCGAACTGCGCGCCGGATATGTTCCGCCGGACGAGATCCGACGACCACTAAATCGATGTCCTCGCTATAGCGGGCCGGCGGTGCGAGGTGCACTTTGTGCAGGAGCGTGCCGCCACGCATAGCGATTTGAGAACTCAAAAATGAATCATCGAAGAGCGCCGTCATTGTCCGGCATAACAGCAGATCCTGCTCGACCTGATATTGGACTGACCAGGGCACAATAGTCTGGTGTGCCAAAATATCCTGTCGTGTAATAGGAATCATAATTTCAATTCATTGGAATTGTTAAGTATCTGCCAGCGTTCCACAATTGGAAAATTCCTGCCTTCGCTTTTTAATGGAGAAAGCGGGACAGGCATCCGTTGATCAGGGAGCCAATCATTGACAGCATCGGCCAGCCTTTCCGCACCCAAAGCTTCGAAAACGAAGCCAAGACGCTGAGCAATGGCAGGCGCGCTTTCCGCATCAAGCACCCGCTTCAATTCACGGACGCGCAATTTGGGCAGCAAAGGTGCGATGGTTTCAGCCGCACGTTCAATTCCTCCGATGCGGGCGGCATACTGAACCAGATCAAAGGTTGTGGCTTCCGGAGTGCTGATGCAAAGCGGTGCCGAAGATTGGGGCAATTGCCGGATGGGAGTCTGCTTAATATTTCTTTTAACAAAAAATCGGATCTGCACCCTGCCCACCTTCAACGCCCGGATGGGACGATCGGTCATCACCTGCGTAACCTGCAATGCCTGCGGATTGGATCCAAACTCAGCGGCAGCAGACTGAAGTGCGAGATAGTAAGGATGGCCAAGCCAATCAAAATATTCCTGCAACCACCAGGTCGATGGAGGCGCTCCCATTGTGCGATGCTCGGGACCTATAATTAGAAAAAACCGCTGCCTTGGAGAAACCCTAACTGCCTTGCCTGAGAGTCTTCGCAACTGATTTTTCGCAGCAATTGCCGACAGCCCTGTTTTTTCGACAATTTCATCAAGAGAAAAGGCAACACGCCCCAAAGCCAGCCGCTCCTCGATAAACGCTTCTGCCGCGCCAATTCGCCTATGCGTCCTATCCGATTGAGACCATTTATTCATTTGCATATCATACCGTCAGATGCTTCATTATGCAAACGTATTATCAGTGTATAACTACAGCAGGATACCCGCTGCAAATACGCTGCATCGGAATTGTTCGACCATTTCTGCTAAAAGTCCGAACAAATTCAGAGCATATGGCATCCCTTCGCCTGCAGATGCTTTGCCGGGAATGCGGGTTAAAAACGGACTTGGATAAAACGGTTCAAAGCGGGGCAAGAAGCCGAGGAATTATCATGGGCTCAGCCTTTGGAACGCGTATTTTAAATTGTCATTCTATCTTGTCCGCGATGTGGCGGAAAAATGAGAGTCTTATGTGCCACACATTCCCAATCGGCAATTCAAAAAATTCCAACATGTC